>JBHJJE010000004.1:0-122034 GCA_050042865.1 Mastigocoleus sp. | reverse complement strand
TTTCATCACCAGCTTGGATTATATAACTAAAGTTGAGGATATTTGTTCCACTACCACTACTGTAATCAACTACTCTATCGGTTGTTCCAGTTTCTAAAGTTAGTTGGGGTGTTCCTGTAACGTTAACATTTTCACTGAATTCAACGGTGATATTTATGGTTTCACCAATTTTATAAGTCCCGTCGGGGGTGGTGGAAGTGATGTTAACAGGTGTAAGTCCACCAGGGGAAGCTATATCATTACCATCATTACCACCATCATTAATACTTGCATAAGCTTTACCCGTGGGTGTTGTAACACCGTTACTACTGACTGACCAGTTTGTACCAATACTGTTATCAGAATTTAAATCACTTAAGTAAATGGATACTCCATTTCCATCGGGAAAATCTGTAGCACTGTAGTCAACCGTGTCAATTGCATTATTGTGATTTTCGTTGTCTCCACTGTAGCGGTCAACACTACTCCACAAGCCAATTTTATCACCTGTATTATTTAACTGACTCCAGTTACTAACACCAACTAAATTAATTCCACCTCCCCAAGCTGCTGTAAAATCATTTTCAGTAATTGCATCTGCATTGTAGAGAATTGCAGTTTGATTTGGGCTAATAGAACCGCTTGCTATATTAGCAGCAGTTAAAGCATTGTTATCATCATCATCTAAAATATATCCAGTTAAATCAACAGTTGTATTCCCAGGATTGTAAATTTCTAACCATTCCCAATCAGGTTCATCACTATCGGAATCATACATGATTTCCGAGATAACTAATTCAATGGGGGGAGTCGCTAAAGTATAGTAATTACCGTCATTTAAATCTACACCTGTAAAATTAACTATCCCAGCACTGAAACTATCAGCACCTATAGAGGTTGCACCAGTAGTGAAATCACCGTCATTATCAATCAGTAAATTAAAATCAGACGCTTGAGTACCGTTAACAGAAAGACTTGATAAATCAAAAGAAATATCTACACTACCTACATCTCCAGTTTCAGAAACCCTCCAAACTCTATCAAGTCGATTTCGATCACCAATACTTACAGGAACTCCTGTAGAAACTTCCTCAATAGTACCGTTATCATCGTTATTGTTACCCCAAATCAGAAACTCACCATTATCTAAATCAGAAGCATTACCAATGATGACGATACTGTCGGAATTTACACTACGAGACTGAGTTTGATTTAAAGCACTACCATCATCCTTACCAATTCCTGCAATATCATTTATATAACCACTTAAACTACCCGTACTTTCATAAATAATATTACCGAAAGAATCAACATAGTTAACGCTGCTATCAAGTGTAGTACCGTACTTGAGGCTGAGGTAAGACTCTACTTGATTGCGATCGCTATCGGTAAGTGCTTGATCATAAATAATTATTTCAGCAATATCACCTTGATAAGCTGCACCACTATTTATTCCATCCCAACCAATTCTAATTCCTTTTCCACTTGGATCAAAAGTAGATACATTAGTGTCATTAGCAATCGAAGTTCCATTTTGAAAGATGTTTTGTCCGATACCTGATTCGGATTGAAAGCTCCACAAATAAAATTGGTCACTGGTGTCTGTTACTACACCTAAACGCCCATCTGCACTAATATCCCCTAAATCCCAATAGACATTTCCATCCCAGGGAGCATGAATTAAAAATCTGTTGCTGTCATCATTTAGTGAAGCAGTAATCTGAACACTTTCTTGAGTATTATTGTCTGCTTTGCTGACAATAAATACAGAAGCATTACTACCAGTATTTGTAAATGGAAAGCGATCGCTATTTAAAAAGTCATCATTTCCATCAAAGTTAATGACAGATTGACCGTTGATATTGTTTCTAGTGTTATTAAGGGTTGGTTGACTATTACTATTTGTCTGAGAAACATCATTCTTATTCCCCGATTGGTCATTCCATTCGGAAACCTGACCACCAGTTTCAGTAACTCCGGTATCAGCTTTTAACCACAGCTGTAAGTCCGGATTGATTCCACCAGGGGAAGGTTGTAACTCATACGCACCTATATCAACAATGGAATTTTGGATGCGGGGATTACCATTCAAGTCAAAAGGTAATTTCTCGGTAGTATTACTATTACTGTTTAAGTCATTTGTGTCTAATGGTAAGTATGTGTTATCACCAGTATTAATAGCCGGAGAAGTTGCTTGCAGATGAAAGTCCTCGTTACCAGGATCTATGAACTGCGGGTCAACATCTAGATTACCACCATTATCTGTTCCGAAACCTAAATTCCAAGCACTACTACCACCGGACCCTTTGACAATACTATTGGTGAAGGTGTTACTACCATTAGTTTCAGATGTACTATTATTATCCCAAATAATACTATTATTGATTTGAGTATTGCTTCCGTTATTAAAAATTCCGCCCCCACCACCATTAATTGCGGAATTTTTAGCTATAGTAACATTAGTTAGGGTGGGGTTACTATTGAATGAATTGTAAATTCCACCACCACTAGCACTCCTTGCTTGATTATTTGTGATCTGAACGTTAGTTAAGGTGGGATTACTTCCGCTATTGTAAATTCCTCCGCCAACCTCTGCGGAATTGTTATTGATATTAACGTTGGTTATAATGGGATTACTACTGGAAACATTATAAATTCCCCCACCAAAGTCTACATAATTATTTGTGATAGTAATATTAGTTAAGGTGGGACTGCTGTTGAAGCCATTATAAATTCCACCGCCTTCACTCGCTACATTATTGATAATAATAACGTTGCTAATGGTTGGACTAGCATCATAATTATAGATACCTCCTCCACGTCCCAAATTATCATTATTTCCATCACTAATGGTAAAACCATCCAAAATAGCGGTACTATCTATTCCATTAGCACCTGTAATAACCACATAGCTGTTATCACTATTTCCATTTCCTCCAATATCACCACTCAAAGTAGTAACATTATTTTGCCAGTCACGCTGCTGCTCATTGGTTTCCCCTCCTACAAATCCACCGTAGATCGCAACTCCATCTTTTAACTCAAAGGTTGCATTCCTATCTGTTGTAGTGGTGGGTTTATAAGTACCCTGTGCAACCCAAATTTCATCACCACTATTCGCAACAGCTAATGCAGATTGTAAGTCTGTATATGCGTCATTCCATGAAGTACCATCATTATTCCCTCCAGCGTTGGAATTGACATACATAACCCCAACTATAGGATTAATTGTAGTAGCGATCGCGTTGGTATTAGCGGAAACTGGGCTAGTTCCTCCGTTAGTACTCACGTCTATTCTCTGAGTACTAGAGTTATCACTGAAGTTGCCAGTATAAGTATTATCTAATGCTCTAACGGTAAGGCTGGGTGTACCGTTATAATTTGCAGCACCGAGAAAGCGGACTTTAGTATCTTTTTCTAAGGCTAGAGCGTTAGTACCATCATCAACGCTACCAATATCAGACCAGGTAATACCATCAGTGGAATATTGCCATTTACCTGGGATAGTAAGGTCATTTCCTACTACAGCAATACCACTAAAACTTGCTCCTGAATCTGGGTCTTGGAATTTACTACCCAGGAGATTATTAATGGTATCACCTGGAGGATTAGCAGTATTTTCGTCTACTGCTGCAAGAAGAGCGTCATTATCAAAAGTAGGAGCATCGTTGACATTAGTAAAGTTAATAGTGGTGCTATCACTATCGGTATCATAACTATCACTAACTTCTACATCATAACTTGGTGGATTTTCATTACCCAGGTGAATGAATTGAACTTTACCATCACTAATTTGCTGTTGAGTAAAGCTAGTTTCTACTGTTCCATCAACCCTAAATTCACCACCGACAATATTACTAATTGTAAAGGTTAAAGTTGCGTCGTCGTCATCATTATCTGTAGCACTGAGTTCGTTACTGCTAATAGTGACAGTACCACTTTCATTAATAGTTAAGGTGTTATTTAGGAGTTGTGGAGATTCATTAATATCAATAATAATATCTTTATTGGCACCCAGGGAATTAGTTGTACCCGGATTTGGTAAAGTTAATATTGCATTATTCCCGCCAATATCTTGAATAGTACCGCCGTTTAAACTTAATGCTGCGTTGGAAATATAATCTAAATCAAGACTTTCATCACCAGCTTGGACTGTATAAATAAAGCTGAGAATATTTGTTCCACTACCACTACTGTAATCAACTACTCTATCTGTTGTTCCAGTTTCTAAAGTCAGTTGTGGTGTACCTGTACCTGCAACAGTAACATTTTCACTAAATTCAACGGTAACTGTAATTTGATCACCAATTTTATAAGTTCCGTCTGCTGTACTGGAAGTGATGTTAGTGACTGTGGGAGAATTGGTATCGATAATAATATTTTTATTGGCAGCCAGGGAATTAGTTGTTCCGGGGTCTGGTAAAGTTAATATTGCATCGTTTCCTGCGATATCTTGAATAGTACCGCTATTTAAACTTAATGCTGCGTCGGAAATATAATCTAAATCAAGACTCTCATCACCAGCTTGGACTGTATAAATAAAGCTGAGAATATTTGTTCCATCACCACTACTGTAATCAACTACTCTATCTATTGTTCCTGTTTCTAAAGTCAGTTGTGGTGTACCTGTAACAGTAACATTTTCACTAAATTCAACAGTAATTGTAACTTGATCACCAATTTTATAACCTCCATCTGCTGTGCTGGAAGTGATGTTAGTGACTGTGGGAGGACTTGTATCAATAATAATATTTTTATTAGCAGCCAGGGAATTAGTTGTCCCAGGATTTGGTAAAGTTAAAGTTGGGTCATTTCCGGAAATATCTTGAATAGTACCGCCATTTAAACTTAATGCTGCGTTGGAAAGATAATCTAAATCAAGACTTTCATCACCAGCTTGAACCGTATAAATAAAGCTGAGAATATTTGTTCCATCACCACTACTGTAATCAACTACTCTATCTGTTGTTCCGGTTTCTAAAGTCAGTTGTGGTGTACCTGTAACAGTAACATTTTCACTAAATTCAACAGTAATTGTAATTTGATCACCAATTTTATAACCTCCATCTGCTGTGGTGGAAGTAATATTAGTGATTCCATCATACTCATAAGCACCAATATCAGTTACTCCATTCAGAATTCTTTCAAATCCTACACCCCTTTGCTCGACAGGTATATCCTCAGCAGTATTAATATTTCCATCTAAATCAAAAGTATCTGAAACCAGTTTAGTATTACTACCTGTATTAATTGCTGGACTACCAATTAACAGTGCATGAATTTCAGTTACACCACCGTTATCTTGTAAAGCACCTAATAACGGGTCTATAGGAGCAGCACTTGTACCAACAATATCCTGATTACTTCCATTAGTAAAACCGCTTACACCGTCACCATTACCAATTAGATTATTACCACCACTAGTAAATGTACCTACAAATGTAAATATAGATATAGCTACAATATCTTTATTATCAGTATTTGCTGCAATAATACTATTAGTAACTGTTACATTACCAGCCGTAGAGACACCAGCACCAACCCCGGCTGCGGTATTATTTGTAATGGTACTGCTGTCGATATTAACGGTACCTATAGAATTAGCGATCGCACCTCCACCCCCAGCAGTTGAGGCAGCATTGTTACCACTTAATGTAGTGTTAATAATATTAAGGGTGCCATCATTACGAATACCACCACCGTTACCACCATTACCACTATTAAAGTTAGCTTGGTTATCACTAAAGGTGCTATTTACAATAAATGTCAATCCAGTAGTTGAGTTATGAAGTCCTCCACCACCACTAGTTGAACTCGTCCCTTGGGAAATATTATTAGCTACTGTAGTATTAATAATATTAAGGGTACCATCATTACGAATACCACCACCATCATCAATAGCTTGGTTATTACTAACTACTGCATTTTTCAGAGTTAGGTTTTCTCGGTTCCAGAGACCTCCACCATCATCGTTACCGCTATCACTTGGAGTTTGTCCATCTGTAATAGTTAATCCTTCAATGGTGACATCAATTTGGTTTCCACCATCGTTATCATCAATTTTGAAGACACGGGATGTATTACCACCACTAACACTCAGTTGGTCTGCACCATTACCTTGAATATTAATATCATCTGTGATTAGTAATTCACCGCTAGTAAGAGTAATAGTCTGTCCGTTTAAAGCAGCATCAAAGGTAATTGTATCAGCTTCGCCATTAGCATTCGCATCTTCAATAGCTTGACGTAAGGAACCACTACCAGAATCGTTGGTGTTATTAACTACAAAGTTAGCTAATATTCCTTTATAAGTGGTTTTGACTGTTGTAGTAAATGCTAAATCTAAATCTAAATCTACACCTAAACTTAAACCTAAATTTCTATCATCTATACTTACTTCTAACTCCCAGTTACCACCCTTATCTCTATTACCTACAGGAGTTTTGGAAGCTCTGATATTAGCACCTGTTAGCTGATGCAGCTTTTCAATAAACTCTTTCCCCACATGACCTGTAGCCACATTACAACCATAGATGAGCAGGGAGGGAAAATTCTGATTATTATAAAACCAACCTTTTAAATTTTGAGTATATTCATGTATGTTATGTAAATTTAGTTGAGTATTACCTAAATACAAGCAACCAGGTGAACCGTGAGAAACAATGTGAACAGTAGTAAATTGTTGTTGAGTTAAAACTTGATTAATTTGCTCAACTCCATCGCGTTGGGAGTCGATAATAAACACTGAAATTCCTGGTCTGACTCCATTTACCAGGGTTTGATAATCCTCTACTCCTGCATCGATAAAGATAACCTCTGGAGTTGAGTAGAAATTTTTCAAAAGAGTTACAGTCTCTATATTTTCTTGACTATAAATCCTCTGTTCAGAGGTATTTAAGCTTTGATTATTATTCTGATTATTATTTTGATGAGCGCCTTGATGACTGTATTGATTATTAACTATTTTATTGACGATAAAAACCATTATTTTTAATTCCTAATATTTTTTATAACCTTTTCTAAATATCAAGCAATATGATAAATAATTGAATGCAAAACACATATACAGCCCTTTGCAAGTACATGAGTTACATTCTCCATGACCCCTGCCTTATAAAGATATGACCTGTACTTCACTCGGATGAAAACTGCTGTATAAGTACGGAGGCATAATTATTTATAGTATGCGTATTTCCTTTATTAGCTGTTAAAACTATTTACAGCTTTAGTTATGCCATACTAACCAAATAAAAAAATTATTTAAACCCTCCTATTTGTAATATATTTACTATATATTTACGAATGACCTATACAAAGAAAAAATAAGGATAAATAATAAACAAATTATTCGTGAAATTAATTAACTAAATATGATTTTCTAAAAATAAAAAAAAGTGAGATGAAAAAGATTAAATTAAAATATACAAAATAAACTCGGTATTGAAGTTTTAAACTTTCAAAATTACTTCAATTAAAATTACTTCAAAAGTAATAATGCATGATAACGTATTAATACTATGTATTTTTTATTCAACAAACGACAGTGTTAATACGCAAATAATCTAGACTCTAATAGTTTTCTGTTAGGAAATAGTTCTAATTATTAAGAGGATGAATAATAGGACTTACGCACTCGTGACGAAAAAAAACCTTTGAGATTACTTCCCTACGGTCGCTTCAGACAGAATTCCGTTATTTTTGCGTAAGTCCTGAATAAGAAAAGAAGATTTTTCAACTCTTTAAACCCTTAAATGAACATACTGAATATTAAATAGCGTATAAATTACAAGTATAAATATGAGCACAAATATAAGCCCAAACCTTTAGCATTCGACTGTAAGAGCGTAAATCTTTTCCCTACAATAGGTTACAATTCTTCCAATCTGCTTAATTCATTTATTGACAAAGTGCTGTAAGTTGAAATAGGCAGCAACTTTTGCTCTCATATTAGACTATGACAATATCTACACACACCTCATCAGATTTAATTACAGTTGCAAAGCAAACTCAACTTGCAGCGTTACAGTTAGCCGTTTTGTCTACCGAGTCAAAAAATCAAGCTATAAGTGCTTTAGCTAATGCTTTAGAAGATGCACGAGATGAGATAATTGCTGCAAATATAGCTGACTGTGAAACTGCGATCGCATCTGGTATAGCCAAACCACTTTACAAGCGTTTGCGATTAGATGAACATAAATTACGGGATGCGATCGCTGGTGTCTCTGATGTGGGTCAGCTTCCAGACCCAGTTGGAACTGTGCAAATTCACCGAGAAATTGATACCGATTTAATATTGAAGCGGGTAACTTGTCCTTTGGGTGTTTTGGGTGTAATTTTTGAAGCACGACCGGAAGCTGCAATTCAAATTGCTTCTTTAGCAATTAAATCTGGAAATGGAGTTATCCTTAAAGGTGGTTCAGAAGCCATTCGTTCTTGTGAAACGATAGTCAAAGCTATTAAAAAAGGTTTGTCGAAAACTGAAGTAAATCCTGATGTGGTGCAGTTGTTAACCACCAGGGAGGAAACTATAGAGTTATTGAAACTAGATAAATATGTAGACTTAATTATCCCCCGTGGTTCTAACTCCTTTGTGGGCTTTGTGCAGGATAACACCCGCATCCCAGTTTTAGGACATGCTGATGGTATTTGTCACTTATATATACACAAAGACGCAGATATAGATAAAGCCGTAAATATTACCGTTGACTCCAAAACCCATTATCCCGCAGCCTGTAACGCAATTGAAACTTTACTGATAGATGAATCTATCGCTACAACATTTTTACCACAAATTCATCAAGCTCTCGAAAAGCTGAATGTGCAACTCCGGGGAGATGAAGCAACCCGTAAAATCCTATCAAATATTCACCCCGCAACAGATTTAGACTGGGAAACCGAATACAGCGATTTGATATTATCCATCAAAATAGTTCCTAACCTAGAAAATGCGATCGCTCACATCAATGAATACGGTTCCAAGCACACGGATGCAATAGTCACTGAAGATATCAAGACAGCTCAAACCTTTATGGCATTAGTTAATGCAGCTGGAGTTTACCACAACTGTTCTACTCGCTTTGCCGATGGTTTCCGTTATGGTTTCGGTGCAGAAGTCGGAATCAGCACTCAGCAAATTCCTCCCCGCGGACCCGTCGGCTTAGAAGGTCTGGTAACATATAAATATCAAATGGTAGGCAACGGTCAGACTGCTGCAACCTATACCGGTGAAAATGCCAAAAGCTTTACACATAAAGATTTGTAGAGATTTGTAAATTCACCGAAAAAAAAGCCAAAAGCAGAGGTTAACAAAATAGTTAGGAACGAATGGGTTTAATCGTTCCAAGTGAGATTATCAGTCTCAATGTACCTCTAATTTTGGCTCTTAATAGCTTGAAAAGAGTTGGAATGGAGAAATCCGGGCAGTAAATGTAAGCGAATAAACTTTCATACATAACCTCAACTGAGTAAATTATCTGGATGAAACACACTAAAAACCGACAGTACTCAGCCTCTTTGCCAAAGATACCAGTCCTTTACTCAGAAAAAGTTAAGTATTCAAACGGTAGTATTTGTGACCTCTGGTTAAGCCCTTTTCATATATTAATTGATACATTAGCCAATAAAGGGTTTGCTATGTTGCCACTTTGGCAGTTTTTTTAAATTTTATTCTTAACTTTATAGTGTTGTAAAAAATTAAATATGTATATGTTTTTTTATGGGTATAAAAAATAGTCTTTAATCTGAATATAATTTCCGCTTAAACACTTATTAAGTAGGTGGGTATAAATAAACGTAACTATAATTCTGTGATTACGTTAGCTAGCGCTGTGCTCCGCAAACACGGAGTGTTCCCTCTTAGAGAAGGAGTAGGACGACGTCATCGCAAAGGTTTCAATGTTTTTTACATTCTGTTAAATAGTTATATTCAATCATGCCTACCTACTTATATGGTTTCCCTTTATTAATATTTATTAGTGTTTTTTCTGACTAAAAAATCTGAAATCGGAATAAGCTCAAAGCATTATTAAATCGTGATTTAATAGGAATTTGGAGATGAGATATTTTAGGTATTTTCCTAAATTAACCAGCTAATTCAAGGAATCTCATGATACTTATTAAATAGTATTTCAGAGATTTTCCTAACCCGAGCTTAGAGAAAAAAAGCACAAGCTTTGCACCCCTACAGGTGTGTAATATTATATTATATTGATATTACCTAATGGAGACAAAGATTAGGACGTAACTCTTTTGGGCACAACAATATAGCCAGTGCTTTCATCTCCTAATACTAAATTATACTGTTCTCCCCAGTACCACCAGGATGCGGCAACATAAGCACAAATAATACTATCAAGTTTATCTTCTACCTCTTTCATTGGTTTACCTGCACTAGGAATAGAAGAAATAAAATTATTCAGACCTTCAGAATACAAAGGTAAAGGAAGAGAAGGTAAAACTTGGATGATAAAATTATAAAGCTTAACTAGTTCCAGACGACGTTCTGCAAGTCTTCCCTTTTTATATTTGAGAATCTTTTCTAAATCAAATAAATGAACTATAGCAGGATGAGGAAAAACTTCAATTTGATATCTACTTTCCTTTCGTGGTTCTATAGTAGATGCATGATCATAACCACGTTTTTCTAGTTCTAAACCGAAATTTACAGTACGTTCAGCAAAAGGTAAACCCAGATTAGCAGGATAACATCCAGCGTGATACTTGCCAAAGTATTTATGGGTGAGTTTATCAGGTAAGCGACTTCCAGTTTGATTAGGAATCAGGGTTGGTGCATCCACAGCAATAACAGCATCTTCGTCAGCTTGGACACAACTATCAATCCATTTAAGGATATCTGAAATAGAATCTATTCGTTCTAAATCTATTATTTGTAACTTATGATCAACTAGCTTCAGATAACATAAGCCACTGGGTTGAGACTTCCAACCCAAGTCAACACCGATAAATTTCATTTTTATATGATTTTTATATTTTTTTATATTGTTTCATATTGTTTATATTAAGTCGTAAAATTAGTTTTTAGCTTTTGAGAGCTAACAAATGTTTTTAATTTAGAAATAGAATTCATAATGGAAGATGAAAATTGGTAGTGCTTTTTTCATCTTCTACCGGAGGTGCTATTGTGAAGTTAATTCAGGAAATTGATACCTCAAAGACTTAAGTAAAAATCAAAGGCGATCGCAACATGTTGAATTACAGTTTGCAGCATATTTTTTCTTATCATCTCCAGCTCCAGCCGCCGGAAATCATTGGTCCTGGACCAGCAGGCATTCGAGCGAATCTCTACACCAGTAGCGGTACTGTGACCGGTGAGAAAATTCAAGGAATACTACGACCAGTCGGTGGTGACTGGGTAACGGTAAGAACAGATGGTATCGTCATCACCGATGTCAGAGGAACGATCGAAACTCAAGACGAAGCACTGATCTACATGACCTACACAGGTGTTTTAGATCTTGGAGAAGACGGCTATCAACAATTCCTGCAAGGCAATCTGCCTGCTACAGCTCAAATCCGCAACGCTCCTCGTTTCCAGACGGCTCACTCTGACTATCTCTGGCTCAATCGCCTCCAAGCCCTTAGCGTTGCTGAAATCAACTTTACAACATTTATTGCTGATTTTGATGTCTACGCAGTTCGATAGGCTGAATACTTTTCCTGCATCTTCTTTAGAGTCTTGCAATCTAGAAAATCAACAGATGGTAATATCCTGAAGATAGGAATTATTGGTTCTGGCGGCATTGGAGGTACAGTCGGGACTCTTTGGGTCAAGGCAGGTCATGAAGGAAGTACTGTTCAGTTCCCGCAATCCCGAACAAATTTCAGCCCTAGTTGCAACAGCAGGAAACGGTGCACAAGCGGGGGTCTTAAACCCAGATTGGGCAAGGCATAGAGCCAATATCCAATATTTTCGTATTTTCCCTTCTGCCACGCACAGACTACGTATTTATCTCATTACGACCGTAAGGAAGTATAAGCTCTGTCGAGGGGACTCGGTCAACGCAAAGCCTTATTTCTTCTTACAATTGCATAAGTCCTATGTCTAATAGATGTATGAAAAAGAACTAAACCAATCTCCACTCAATGCTTTATAATAGCGATCGCTATTTCTATAGGTTAAAGTCCAGAAATAATAATTGATGATGAGTAACTGAATTTACTATATCGACTATTCCCATCATTACTACTAAGCAACTCAGTGTAAATAGACATAACTATAATTATGTCATGACAAGAAGGTACGGCGGAGTATAGCGTAGCTAACGCAAGAGTCATATCGAAATAGGGTAATTCGTGATACTCCAAAAGTGGAAATCATTACCAATTACCTATTCCCCAAATGCGTTGATAAACCGTCGATACTTACCTTATTCTTCTTCTCTCGATACTCTTTTAACCCTTCTTCACCCTTTTTATCAGCCCACTTGACCAAATTCTCCCGTTCTCCTTGAAAATCATAGAGAGGAACCCCAAAACCACAAGAAGTTTGCACACGGTTAATATCAGCAACTACAATTTGTCTGACTCCTGGGACTTCTGAAAATACAGCATATAAATCATCCCACTCAGAATCCCCAGGTAAAATCACGTTACCTTGACCATACAGACGTAAAATAGTCGGAGAACCAGTCATCGCGCAAAACATAAAGGTAATGCGTCCATTTTCTTTCAGATGGGCTGAAGTTTCATTACCACTACCCGTCAAATCAAAATAAGCGACCCTATTTTCTGAAAGGACGCGAAAACCATCTAAACCTTTTGGGGAAAGATTCACATGTCCAGTCGGAGATAAAGGTGCAGAAGCAACAAAAAATATATGCTGTTTGCGGATAAATTCTTGCAAATCTTCAGTAATATAGTCGAAAACTTTAGCCATTATCAATTATCATCCTTGTGTAGGGTAGACGATGGTGCGTAGCACCCGCTGTAAGCTCGCACTCACCATCAACCATCAGCAAATCTATCTGTAGCATCAATTAAAGCACTACGAATACCAGGTTCGCTCATAGAGTGTCCCGCATCCGGAACCACTATTAAATCAGCCTCTGACCATACTTGATGTAACTCCCAAGCTGATATCATCGGACAGACTACATCATATCTTCCCTGGACAATCACGGTGGGAATATGACGAATGTGGTCTACATTTTTCAGTAATTGGTCTTCGGTTTCCATAAAACCTTTATTAACAAAGTAGTGACACTCAATACGAGCAAAAGCATCAGCAAATTCACTGGCGGCAAATGTCTGCATTAAGTCTTGGCTGGGGAAAAGTTTACTAGTACTTGCTTCCCAAACGGACCAAGCTCTAGCTGCCTCTAATCTAACTTGTTTATCTTCACTAGTTAAACGCTGGTAATATGCACTTAACATATCATGTCTTTCTGCTTTCGGAATCGGTTTGAGATATTCTTCCCATGCATCAGGAAATATATTGCTAGCACCTTCTTGATAAAACCAACATAATTCCTTTTGACGGAGCATAAAAATGCCGCGTAATATTAAACCCTGGGTGCATTCTGGATGAGTTTGACTGTAAGCAAGAGATAAAGTGCTTCCCCAACTACCACCAAATACCGTCCACTTAGCTATTCCTAAATGCGATCGCAGTTTTTCAATATCATTGACTAAGTCCCAAGTAGTGTTTTCTCTAAGTTCTGCATGGGGGGTGCTTTTTCCACATCCACGCTGGTCAAACATTACTAACCGCCATTTTTCGGGGTGAAAATATTGACGATATTCTCGAAGACATCCACCACCGGGTCCTCCATGTAATAACACAATTGCTTTACCATCAGGATTCCCAGATTCTTCGTAGTGGATGGTATGTAAATCAGAAACTTGTAATTTTCCCTGTTTATATGGTTCTCTAGATGGGTAAAGTTCACGCATTACTAAACTTTTTCCTTTAATTATTTATTTAAAGATGATGATAGGAAGCACATTTTACAAACATAAATCGCAATATAATTGTATAACAAGTTACTTTGATCTATGTTTTCTCCTTATAACTTCTCACTTCAAGAAGTGATTGAATTCCATCCGCCGACAGTTCGACCTGATACTTCATTAGAAGAGATTGTAACTCTTTTAAGTCAAAGGAAAACAAGTTATGTGTTAGTGACAGAAAACAAACACCTGCTTGGCATTTATACAGAAAGAGATATTGTTTTTTTAGTTGCAAATTCTCAAGATTCTCAAGGACTAATGATTGCAGATGTGATGTCTAAAAAATTGATATGTATCAAGCAATCGGAAATTACTGATATTTTTAGAATTCTTGGTTTAATGCGTCATCATAAGATTCGTCATATTCCAGTAGTTACTGATAATGACGAATTAATTGGTGCGATCGCTCTCAAAAATATTAGAAACTGTCTGAAGCCTAGTGATATGTTGAGGTTACGACAGGTTAATGAATTGATGGAATATCCAGTAGTTCATGCTCATCCACAAACAAGTTTAATAGATATTGTTGGGCTGATGGCTCAGAACAAGATTAGTTGTGTGGTAATTGCTCAGAGAACTGAAACGCAAGAATTATTCCCTGTTGGAATAATTACAGAAATGGATATTGTGCGATTACAAGCTGAAAAAATCGATATGAATGCGACCAAGGCTTGTATAGTTATGAGTAAGCCAATTAAACCTGTAAAAAGTACTGATACTTTATGGTGTGCTCACAGTAAAATGCAACAGTTAAATATTCGTAGATTAGTTGTAGTCGATGAAGATAGTAGACTATGCGGAATCATTACTCAAAGCAGTTTACTCAAAGTATTAGATCCTTTAGAAATGCAAGCTTTAGTAAATGTTTTACAGCAAACGGTAGAAGAAAAAACTCAACAGCTACAACAGCTTAATAGGGATTTACAAGTAGAAATACAGCAACGTCAACAGGTTGAAATAGCTTTGAGAGAAAGCGAGACTCGTTACCGAAATATAGCTAATCAGCAAGGAATAGTATCTCAAAAATTAGAATTACTTAACAAACAACTCAAACAGCTTGCAAATTGTGACCCCTTGACTGAATTAGCAAATCGTCGTCATTTTAATGAATATTTCTATCAAATATGGCAGCGTTTATCTGTAGAAAAAAAATGTTTATCAGCAATTATGTGTGATTGCGACTATTTCAAAAGTTATAACGATGCTTACGGACATCAGAAAGGAGATGAATGTCTATTTCAAATTGCGAAATTTTTGAAAAAGACTGTGACTAGACCTGATGATTTAGTAGCACGTTATGGTGGGGAAGAATTTATTATACTTCTACCTGATACGACTCTGGAGAATGCTGTTTGTATAGCTCAAAAAATTCAGCTTGGAGTTAAATTTCTGAATATCCCTCATTCCCAATCCTTAGTTAGTAATATGATGACTGTAAGTTTAGGAGTCGCATCAACTGTACCCCAATTAAATATTGATGTTAAAACTCTAATAGAAAAGGCTGATAAAGCTCTTTACCAAGCGAAAGCTAAGGGACGTAATGCAATTGTTGCAGTGTAAGTTGTAGTTCCTTTGGGCTTTAATTCACGCTGGTCTGGGTTAAAAAATATAAAAAAATATATAATTCCGATGGTACGGGATTCAATATGATTTCCTACTCTGCTGATACTAAAGATGTAGCAGTAATAATTTTTAACGGTGGAATAGGCATTTATAATTCTACTACTTTGTCCAAAAAATTTCATAACCCCGAGTGATTTTTACAGGCGTAGCATTTACAATTCTCAAAGAATGGAAATAAATCAAACTTGATATTCACGGGAAAAAGTATGGGGAAACAACGAGTTCTTTCTGGAGTTCAACCAACTGGTAATTTACATTTAGGTAACTATTTGGGTGCAATTCGCAACTGGGTAGAAATTCAAAACCAGTATGAGAATTACTTCTGCGTGGTGGATTTACATGCAATTACTGTCCCCCAAGACCCGAAGACTTTTGCTGATAATGTTTATAATTTAGCTGCCACATATTTAGCTAGCGGACTGGATTTAGAAGACTCTACAATTTTTATTCAGTCTCATATTTCTGCCCACAGCGAGTTGACATGGTTACTTAACTGTATGACTCCTTTAAACTGGCTTGAAGATATGATTCAGTTTAAGGAAAAAGCTGTCAAACAAGGTGAAAATGTAGGTGTAGGTTTGCTGGACTACCCTGTATTAATGGCATCAGATATTTTACTTTACCAAGCTGACAAAGTACCCGTAGGTGAAGACCAAAAGCAACATTTGGAATTGACTAGGGATATTGTGAATCGAGTTAATCACCAGTTTGGTAAACCAGAGAAACCCGTCTTGAAATTACCCGATCCTTTAATTCGTAAAGAAGGAGCAAGGGTAATGAGTTTAACGGATGGGACAAAAAAAATGTCTAAATCCGACCCCTCAGACTTAAGTCGAATTAACTTACTTGATTCACCAGAGGAAATTAAGAAGAAAATTAAAAAATGTAAAACCGACCCAGTCAAAGGTTTAGAATTTGATAACCCAGAACGTCCTGAGTGTAATAACTTACTGACAATCTACATGTTACTTTCCGGCAAAACTAAGGAGGAAGTAATCAGTGAATGTGCGGGTATGGGTTGGGGTCAATTTAAACCATTATTAACCGAAACCACAATTAACGCCCTTACACCTATCCAAGATAAATATAAAGCAGTTATGGATGACAAAGGTTATTTAGAGTCTGTACTGCGTCAAGGAAGGGAAAAAGCAGAAGTTTTAGCTCAGGAAACACTAGGACAGGTAAAAGCTGCAATGGGTTTTACCAAACCTTTGTAAATTTTGGACTCATAATTTCTTAGACTAGGACTAGGACTAAGAATTAAGACTGTCAGCTTTTATCAAAATTATGCGTATAAATAAAGACCAATACTGTTTGAATAATTTTCGTAAAGCTGTTGTAGCCAAAGAGTTTCTGGTAACAGCCGAAGTTGCTCCTCCGAAAGGAGGTAATCCACAGCACATGATTGATATGACGGCGACCCTTAAGGGGAGGGTTCATGCCGTTAATATTACTGATGGTAGCCGTGCTGTCATGCGGATGTCTTCTTTAACAGCAGCATTAATTTTACTACAGCATGGCATCGAGCCGGTTTGTCAAATGGCTTGTCGGGATAGAAACCGTATTGCTTTACAAGGGGATTTACTAGGTGCTCATGCATTGGGTATTGAAAATATTTTGGCATTAACAGGAGACCCTGTAAAAGTAGGTGATTATCCAGACGCAAAAGCTGTATTTGACTTAGAATCTGTACGTTTATTACAAGTTACCCAAAAATTAAATGCAGGTATAGATTATAACGATAAAATTTTACCTGATGGTGGCACAAATTTATTTATAGGAGCAGCAGTAGACCCCCAATGTCGTAGCTGGTCTGGTTTGCAAAAACGTTTTCAACGCAAATTAGAAGCTGGAGCGCAGTTTTTTCAAAGTCAATTAATTACAGACTTTGAAATATTAGATAAATTTATGACTCAAATAGCAGCTGGTTGCGATCGCCCAATTTTAGCTGGGATATTTTTACTTAAGTCTGCGAAGAATGCCAGATTTATCAATCGTGCTGTTCCTGGTGTAAATATTCCCGACCATATCATAGACCGTTTAGAGCAAGCGAAAGACCCTCTAGAGGAAGGGATGAAAATCGCCGCAGAGCAGGTACAAATAGCTCGTCAGCTGTGTCAGGGAGTACATATGATGGCAGTGAAACGGGAAGATTTAATTGCACCCATCTTGGATATGGCTGGTGTTAAACCTGTTGTAAATCAAATGATTGCAGTTTAAGAAAAATTAAGATAGTAAATACTTTGTAATTTTGCATACATAATTTTGCATCAAGCAGTCAGGTTGTTCTGGCTGCTTTTATTTTTTATTTTCCTTTAACCGAAGGGTATTGACTTATTCTTTACTTTATCTAATAATCCATCGCCTTCATTAACTTGAAACCTTAACTTAGTATCTTAAAACCCTTATCTTTACTGGTACTTTTTCACCATTAATTACAAACTGAAGATATCAATTAATCATAGTGTTTCTGCAAGAAATACTCAGAGCATTCTCCGGAGAAGTGTTCATTTTTAATAGGACTTACGCAAAAGCCACGTAATTCCGTCATTACGAGCGATAGCGACGTAATCGCAAAAACCCTGCGTTCGCGTAGCGTGCTCGATAGAGCTTATGCTTCCCTACACTCGGTTCCGGTCGCAATGACAAATCTTCGTTGCGTAAGTCCTGTTTAATGATCCGAAATCGTAAATACTTCCTTTATTTCGATATTCGGTTAGTAATAAATTTGATCAAATTTTTTGATCAAAAACTACAACCTTATATTCATCTTCCTAATATTAACCTTCATAAAATAAGGAGAAAAATTAACTATGACTACAACTATCATTAATCCAAGCGAAGGACCACATCCTCCACAAGTTACTCAAGAACTCTCAGAAAATATTATTCTCACCACTATAGATGATTTATACAACTGGGCAAAAATGTCTAGTTTATACCCTTTGATGTTCGGTACAGCTTGCTGCTTTATGGAATTTATGGCTGCTTATGCATCCCGGTATGATATGGAAAGGTTTGGGATGATACCTCGTGCAACTCCCCGACAGGCAGATTTACTAATTACAGCTGGCACGATTACTATGAAATATACACCTAATTTAATCCGACTCTACGAACAAATGCCGGAACCTAAATATGTAATAGCTTTGGGTGCTTGTACAATTACTGGGGGTATGTTTAGTGTAGATTCTCCTAGCGCTGTTCGGGGTGTAGATAAACTCATACCTGTGGATGTATACATTCCAGGATGTCCCCCTAGACCGGAAGCTGTAATTGATGGAATTATTAAACTACGAAAAAAAATTGCTGATCAAAGTTTACAGGAATTAGCTCAACTCAAGCAAACTCACCGTTATTATAGTACTACTCATAAAATGAAGGTAGTTGCACCAATTCATGATGGTAAGTATATAGACACCGAGAAACGTCAGACTCCACCCAAAGAACTTAACCCAGCAGATGGGATACAATTTTCTCTCCAGCATTCATTTGATATTGAAGCTTAATATCCTTAATATTCAAGAAGCTGCGTAAGAATTAACTACTAATCTGACGACTTATATCTTTTCCGTTACATTATGAAGTTAAATTATGAAGTTGTAGACTCTAATTTCAATTGGTTATGAAAGTTCATCGATTTGATAATACTAGTCTTTTTTATCAGACGGTAATACCATACTTACTCAAAGATGAAGCAGAGAACGTACTACCTATAGGTATATGCGAGACTCTGTTAAATAACTCAAAACTTTATGATTCTCAACCATTACTGGTATCTGTAAGTATGGATGGTGAAATTATAGCAGTTGCCATTAGAACTCCTCCACATAATTTAGTCTTATCTAAGATGAAGAACTTAAAAGCATTAGAATTGATAGCTCAAGATTTATACTCCCGAGCATCATACTCTCAAAAGCCGAACTTACCTGGAGTTAGCGGTTTAACTACCGAATCTCTGGAATTTGCAAAGTTATGGAGTCATTTTACAGGAAAAGTATATCGGACAAAAATGCATTTAAGAATCCACCGATTACAACAGGTAAAAGAAGTTCCTATTGCTAATGGACATCTGCGTCAAGCGACAGAGGAAGATAAATCTCTATTATGTCAATGGTATGAAGAGTTTAGTATTGAAGCTATGGGTGCAATTAGAGGAAATATTGAATCTATAGTTGAATCTCAACTCAAGCAGAATACTGCTTTTTTATGGCAAGATGAGGTAGCTGTAACTATGGTTTGCTGTGCTGGTAAAACAAATAATAGCAAACGTTTAGGACCTGTGTATACTCCCGTGCAATATCGTCGGAAAGGATATGCTACTTCCTGTGTTGCACAAGTAAGCCAAAAATTTCTGAATGAAGGTTGCCAATCCTGCTTTTTATTCACAGATACAAACAATCCTACTTCTAACCATATTTATCACAAGATTGGTTATCAAGGGGTTGCAGATTGGAATGAGTACGAATTTCAATAGATATCTGTAGTTAAAGAATATAGATGTATTAAATTTTAGCTTTCTACACAGATTTTAAAAAAGAATATGTTCAATTTTCAGACATTTGTAATAGGAAAGCTGAAAATTTTGGTTATAAAATAGATATTATGCTGCATTTATTATTAAATTCTATTATAAATTTAGAATTCAAACCTTTTAGAGACGAGTAACTGTAGGTATTTTGTATCTATAATTTTCAATTTAATACACAACTTAGAAATTACTTCTAAAATCAATCATTACAGGTAGTTATAATATCTTTTTATTCTGAATTGAATTTAGATAAACAAGGAAAGATTAATGTTAAAGATAATAAATCAACTAAAAAAAGCATTTAAATATCAAAAATCAGGTAAGATGGGCGATTTTGCTTTAATTAAAGCCGACATTTTGGGAGCAAGAGTTTCTCCAGCGATCGCTGAAAAGTTAGAAAAGGTAATTGGATATTATCCGACAATTAATTTAAAAGAATTAATAAACTATCCTCCAGGTTCTTTCGGCAGAGAATACGCTGAACATATGATATCTAACAATTTACAAACTTTAGGAATCAGTCCAGAATTAAGTGATATTGCTCTAAGAAATGTTTTTGCAATGCGGTACCTAATTACTCATGATATTTTTCATGTTTTACTGGGTTTTGATACTAGTTATGCAGGTGAAATTGGGGTTCTGGCATTTGCAGTTGCTCAAAATTATAGTAAATCACAAAATATTTCTATTTGGCTAGCAAAATTAATTTATCCCATTCTTGCTCCAGGACAAATACGAGAGATTTTTGCGAATCTCAAAAAAGGAAAAGAACTGGGAGAAAAAGCAAATTTTCTATTAGGATATCGTTTTGAAGAACATTGGCAAGAATCAATTGAATACATTAGACATCAGTTAGGATTACCGCAGTTAAATCAAATGAATCAAAGTGAATATCCATCTAGTTTAGTCGCAAAATAATTTAACTTTTTTGAAGGTTTTATGATTTCAGTATGATAAATTAAATCTTTAAATTAATTAAATATTCAAACTAATAAATAGGGAATTGAACAAAATTAAATGACTTATAAAAGATTTATGGATAGGATATTATCCTTTCGCCATAGCACAGTATATCCGGAAATTTATATATACCCTTATATATTTTCAATTATATATTTTCAAACATCAATTAGGGCTTCTGTATCAACATCCATATCGATATCTATATCTATGTAAACTTGAACTTCAATCTCAAACTTACAATCTCGAACTCACCTTAAAGTATTAGTTAAATCAAATCAAGGAAAAATTATGGTTACATTGACAAAAAAGTCTTCCTCAAATCCAAATTATCAATCATTACCCAGAGCATCAGAACCAAAACTATATCAAACCATATGGGGTATTCTCAAGCCTCTGAACTATTTTGATATTATGCAAAAACGTTATGGAGATATGTTTGTATTTCCTCCGTTTGCTGGTTTACCAGAACAAGTAATTATTAGTAACCCCGAAGCGATTCAGCAAATCTTTACTGCCGATACTAGCTTATTTGAATCAGGTTCTGTCTCTAAAGTAGCTCAACCCTTTGTAGGCGATCGCTCAGTTATTTTACAAGATGGTAAACGACACTTACGACAGCGTAAACTATTAATGCCGCCTTTTCACGGTGAAAGGATGCGCAACTATGGGGAACAAATATCTAGCATTGCTCAACAGGTGATGGGTAAAGTAAACCCCGGAGAAACCTTCATTGCTCGTCCACGTATGCAAGAGATTTCGTTAACTGTAATTTTACATACAATTTTTGGCATCAGTGAAGGTGAAAAATATCAACAAATCAAGACAATTCTAACGAAAATGTTAGATGTCTTTAACGTACCCTCAACTTCAATTTTCCTATTTTTTAAAGGACTACAAAAAGACTTAGGTGTTTGGAGTCCTTGGGGGAGATTTTTACATCAAAGACAGCAACTAGATGAATTACTATTTGCAATAATTCAGGAAAGACGCACTCAAGGAGAGACAGCAGGTGAAGACATCCTCAGTTTACTACTTGCTGCCCGTGACGAAGAAGGACAACCCATGAGCGATAGTGAACTCAGAGATGAGTTAATGACTATGTTGTTTGCGGGACACGAGACTACAGCAACAGCATTAGCTTGGTGTTTATATTGGGTTCACAAGTTACCGGAAGTCCGAGAGAAGCTTCTAGCTGAATTAGGATCTATTGATATCGATAATACTGATGCAATGGAGATTATCAAATTACCTTACTTAAATGCTGTTTGCTCAGAAACTTTAAGAATATATCCAGTTGTATTTTTTACCTTGGCGCGAATTTTACAAGCTCCTATGAAGTTGTTAGATTATAATTTACCAAAAGGAACAGTTCTTTCTCCTTGTATTTATTTGACTCACCACAATCCTAAAATCTACTCGGAACCAAAAAAATTCCAGCCAGAAAGATTTTTAGAAAAACAGTTTACTCCTTATGAATATTTACCTTTTGGTGGTGGAAGTCGTCGCTGTCTGGGTATAGCTTTTGCTCAATTTGAAATGAAGTTAGTTTTAGCAACTTTATTATCTCACTACTCATTTAAATTAATGGAGAAAAATCCTTTATTACCTGTACGTAGGGGACTTACTTTTGCTCCCAAAGGTGGAGTAAAATTAATCATGGAGAATAGCGATCACTAAGGTAAAATCACCTTCAATTCAGTAAGAGACATCTGGATATAGGAATCCTGTTTGATTTTTTTTGATTTTTGTTTGGTTTTTTAAAACGAAGGAAGAGCCGAAGTTAAACCCAAAAGCTCGAAGAAAAGGAAGGGAAGTCATCAGTGCTTGTGGACTCACAAGTTAATTCTTCCAACTTCGGTCTTCCTTCTCGCGAAAGCAAGTTAAATGACCTGTAACTTAATTAATTTTTGCCAGCAAAAAATACCAGTAATGATAAAAATACTACCAAATAAGACTAAAGCAATATCAAGGCTGTAATTATCTGTAACCCATCCAATAATAGGGGCAATAATAATAAAACCTAAGCGAAACATAAAGCTGTTTATAGAAAGTACTGTAGCTCTGATAGATGATGGGAGATTATGATTGATATGATTTAACACCAGAGGAGTACGAACACCACGACTAAAGTAAATAAATGCGATAAAGATGATTCCCCAGACCTGGTTAATCAGACCAAGGAAGATATAGGATAAACCTAATAATAAAACTAAGCCCAAAAAGACTTTTTTAGTACCGTAAATATTTTCGATTGATGTTGCTTTGAGGGAAGCAAAACTCATGATAAAGTGAAATGTTGCCCAGGCAAAACCAAAACTAGAAACTGCTAAACCGCGACTTTGCATATCCGCTTGAGATAACCAGACTGCAAGAAATGTAGCTACTCCAAAATTTGCCGAAAATAAAATCAACCACTTGACTTTCTTATTTTCTACCAGAGAAAAGCGAATTGCTTGCCAAATCTCTCTATGATTGATTGCTTGTATACTAGTTTTTGATAACTTACCTACTTGCGATCGCTCCGAAGCAGGTTCAACTAAAGTTAAAGCTAAAAGGAAATATAAAAACAGGCAAACCGTCTGAAGATAAAAAGGATAGACCAAATTTATCGCAGCCGCAAGACCTCCTAGCAGACCGCAAACAGCTTCAGTAACTCCAGCGATCGCACCGAGTTTTCCTTCTACTTGACGATAATTTTGCTGTTGATTGATTTCAACTAGAGTATCAAATCCCAAAGCTGTATTTGCACCAGATATCAAGCTAAGTGCAAGACCCGATAAAATTTCCGCGATCGCAAATGCTGTAAAACTAGTTTGGAAGCAGTAAAATAGTAAACCGACTGTCCAAACGAATCCTCCTAAGACTAAACAAGATTTTCTACCAAAAATATCAGCAAAGTAACCCGAAGGTATTTCAAATATAAATATAGATAGGGACAGAATGGTTTTTAAAAGCAGGGATTGCTCAAAAGATAAATTATTACTTTCATAGAAGAGAATAATGGTAGGGATTGGAAACCAAGCAAACTCTAGTCCTCTGAGGATATAAAGTTTCCATAGATTAGACCTGAGGGAGCGAGATATATTTACACCCATATTTTTCTTAATCTTTTCTCATCTGCTTTTAAGGTAGATATGTTTTATTAAGGTAGAGATATAGCATTGCTATGACATTGTTGTTATACCAATTTGAAAAAAGAATGGGACAGATGGGTAGGGGTTTAGCAGTGCTAAACCCTACGAGTAATTTAATTTATGTGTCGCAAACATTATTGGAATTGGTATTATACTCCACGTTGTTTATTATTCAGTACAGGTTTAACTATATTATGGAATCTACTCAGAATCTACAACTCGCTTTACTATCCCTAAGATTAAGTGTGTTTTTAGTCATGTTCATGTGGACAATTGATAAATTTCTAAATCCAGAACATGCTGCTGCGGTATTTTCTAAGTTTTATTTTATTAGTGGCTTAAACAGTAATATTTTTTATGTAATCGGTGGAATTCAATTAGTGATTATTATTGCTTTTTTGATAGGTTTTAAAAAACGTATTAGCTACGGATTAGTATTTCTTATGCACGGGATTTCTACTTTATCTTCCTATCAAAAATATTTATCACCTTTTGAAAGTCCTAATCTATTATTTTTTGCCGCAATTCCGATGTTAGCTGCTTGTTTAACTTTATATTTATTACATCGTCAAGATACTTTACTAACAGTATAAAATTAGCTATGGAATTCGATTTTCTTAATTTTGTTTAAGTCATTAGATTTAAATCATTCGGTTTAATTCATTTGGTTTAATTTATTCAATTTAAGTAATTCAATTTAAGTAATTCTATTTGAATGTTGAAATAATTCATTGATAAGTAGTTTATAAATAATTTAAAAAGAGAACAGGGAACATGAAACGGTAGAAAAAATGTAATAAGAGTCTTCTATCGTTTCCGTTTGTATCAGAATTATTTAAATCTCCTCTCTCTTTGTCTTTCTAAGTCTTATCTGGGTTTATGTGGTTTTTTATCATTCCAGTCTCACCAGGTTTGATATTATCTGTAATTTCAGACTACGCAAATCAAAATTTGTGAAAGATTCCTACATTAATAAAATCATCAAACAATAAAAATAGTTAGAGAGAAAAAATGAACATCAAAAAATGAACATCAAAATTAAATACAAAAAACAATTAACAACCCCAACAACGCATACAGAAAGAGAAAATAGAAATTAATCCTATAATTTCAATCCCGACTTGAAAAGATGCAGGACTTAAAGCAAAACCCCAAACTGTGATTAATGTCCCCGTAATAGCAGCCGAAATACCATATACCTCCTCCTTAACTGTTCTTGCAATCCAAATTGTCCCTAAACCTATTGCCAAAATCAATAGATAACTCATAATATGCTGGGAAAAAATAAAGTTGATTAGTCATCAGTCAAGACTCACTTTAGCAAAAATTCCAATCCTCTCCCAAAATTGACATAGGGATTGATATCGTTTCCATTTGTATCGGAATTATTTAAATTTCCTCTCTCTTTCTATTTCTAAGAGTTCTCTGGGTCTATGGGGTTTCTTATCATTCCGATATAACCAGATTCGATATGATTTCGTGTAAAAGGAAAAAACTAGTTTGCTCAGAGCAAATTTGAGATATCTTTAAAGATGGTGCTAGCTGCCTGATACTCCCAATCATATGCCAGAATTCATTGGACAACTTCCGACCAAAGAACCAGAATGGAATAGTTTATCCTCTGTAGATAGTTCTGTAGATAACTTTCCCTTGCGATCGCAAGGAATTGATTTTTACTGTAATAACTCTTGTTTAAGTATCTCTATTCTCGCAGATAATCTAGTCAGAGTACGCTTTTCTCCTACAGGTAGTTTTACACCCAGACCTTCTTGGACTGTTACCTTAGCGGATGAAGAATGGGAAAACACACCTTTTCAAATTGACTCCACAGAAGACGAAGTCAATATTGAAACCGAAAAAATACGCGTTTGCGTCCAATTAGATACCTGTAAAGTAGAATTTTTTGATAAATCTAATAATAGCTTCGCCAAAGATATTAACTTAGGTATAGGCTGGAGAGGGAAAGAAATAGCAAACTGGAAATATATTCACCCATCAGAAAGATTCTACGGTTTTGGGGAACGGACAGGATTATTAAATCAACGAGGAAAACGTTTTACCCATTGGACGACAGATTGTCTTGATTATGGAGTATTAACGGATGAAATGTATCAAGCGATTCCGTTTTTTATGTCTTTGCGTCCTGAACTAGGATACGGCTTATTTTTTAATACTACTCACCGCAGTTATTTTGATGTAGGAGCTAAACAAACCGATATCCTACAACTACATACTCAAGGTAACGAATTAGATTATTATATTATTTACGGAAATCAAGCAGCAGATATCCTGCAAACATACAGTCAACTAACTGGTAAAATGCCATTACCACCACTGTGGTCATTAGGTTATCATCAGTGTCGCTGGAGTTATAACTCCGAAATCGAAGTTAGAGAACTAGTAAAAGAATTTCGTACCCGTCAAATTCCCTGTGATGTAGTTCACCTCGATATCGACTACATGCAGGGATTTCGAGTCTTTACCTGGAATAAAAATCGTTTTCCCCAACCCAAAAAACTAGTAGACGACTTAACACAACAAGGAATAAAAGTAATTACCATTATCGACCCAGGAGTCAAATACGACCCAGAAGCAGATTATCCATTGTGCGATCGCGGTTTAGCTGAAAACTATTTCATCCGTACTGCTGATGGTAAGGTATTTCATGGCTATGTATGGCCAGATAGAGCAATTTTTCCCGATTTCATGCGTTCCGATGTCCGAGAATGGTGGGGTAATTTACATCAAAATCACGTTGATATTGGGATTGCAGGTATCTGGAATGATATGAATGAACCTGCATTAGATGACCGTCCCTTCGGAGATTCCGGTCAGAAGCTACATTTCCCCTTAGATTCACCCCAAGGAGATGCAGAGGAGCGTACAAATCATGCTCAAACCCATAACTTGTATGGTTTAATGATGACCCGTGCTTGTCGGGAAGGTCTAGATAAACTCCGCTCCCAACAGCGTTCCTTTGTTTTAACTCGTTCTGGTTATGCAGGAGTCCAGAAATATTCTGCGGTATGGACGGGGGATAATCATTCCTTGTGGGAACATCTGGAAATGTCCTTACCAATGCTATGTAATTTGGGTTTATCAGGAGTGCCTTTTGTTGGTGCAGATATCGGGGGATTTGCTGGGAACGCAACTCCAGAGTTATTTGCTCGTTGGATGCAATTAGGAATGCTTTATCCCCTAATGCGCGGTCATTCAATGATTGGAACTAAACCTCACGAACCTTGGAAATTTGGTCAGGAAGTTGAAGATATATGTCGTCAATATATCGAACTGAGATATCAATTATTACCTTATGTCTACACTTTATTTTGGGAAGCTGCAAATACAGGAGCACCCATATTACGTCCTTTGATGTATCATTATGGCGATGATTCTCAAACCTGGGAACTATACGACCAGGTATTATTAGGTTCATCCTTAATGGCAGCACCAGTATACCGACCAGGAGTCAAACATCGCGCTGTTTACTTACCTGAAGGTGTTTGGTATGACTGGTGGAGTGGTAGCAGTCATGAAGGTGGTAAATATATTATTGCAGAAGCTCCATTAGAGAGAATGCCTATGTATATTTGCAGTGGTGGAATAGTTCCAATGATACCCGTAATCCAACATACTGGAGAACTACCAGTTGATAGATTGAGATTACGGATTGCTCCAGGAGAGGGTGAATTTACTCTTTATGAAGACGATGGTATCAGTTTTGAGTATCGTAACGGTGAGTTTTTCACCAATACTTATCGCGTAAGTATGGAAGGAGAGCAGGTAATAGTAAATATTAGTCCTAGAACCACAGGTAAACCCAACACAGAATGGGAAATAGTACCCCTGCAAGTAGTTGTAGAAGTATTAGGTAAAGGAGAACAGGAATTTATCGATGATGGTAAAGCTAGAAGATTAGTATTTTAGTTTGTATTTTACTGGTACACGAAATATAATTGTCCAATGAGTCAAGTACGGGTTGGGGAATGAATCACACCATTATCCTTGGGGAATCCAAGGTCTTTGTGAAACGTGTTCCTGTTACAAAAATTGAATATGAGAACCAATTTTCCACCAAAAATCTTTATAATTTGCCAACTTACTGTAATTATGGCTTTGGTTCCACTGGTTTTGGGATTTTCCGGGAACTCGTGACCAATATCAAGACAACTAATTGGGTATTGGAGGGGGTGATTGCTAATTTTCCACTGATGTACCATTATCGAATTATTCCGTTTTCTGGTCAACGTGCGGATGTGGATAAGTCGCGTCTAAAAGATTACGTGGAATACTGGGGTAATAGTGCAAACGCAGGAAAATATATGTATGTTAGATAGGGCAGAGGCTAATTATGAGTTATATGTTACCAGTATCGTCAAATACAGTAGCATCATTACGCTGATGCAAGACTTCTTTGCTCGTATGTGGGGAAATAATAAGAAGGACACAAAATTTCCTAATGTAGAAATGCAGCTTTTGCTTAAAGGGACAGGATTTGCTGAGTAGGTCTGACATTTGCAAAGTTTACAATTATTACCACTCTTGAAATACTTATGTAAACGTTCAATTGAGCATCTCTAAATAGTCCAAAATTTGTTATTCATATTTTAAATCAGCAACGCCAAAATTTAGCTACCAATTACCCATTACCAATTTCATCAAAACTCAAAACTCCCTTATCCCCATCTAACTGAACCGGTATTCCTACGGGTAAAGCAGCGTTACAACCATCATGACCAAAGGGTAAGTTGGAAACAACAGGTATATTTAAATCACTCAGACGGTCTTCTAATACTTCATTTACACTAAAGCTAGGAATCTTAGCTGGTGGCTCACATTGACTAAAGCGTCCAACTGCAATACCCTTAATTTGAGATAAATAACCGCTCATCCGCCATTGTGTAAGCATTCTATCGATGCGGTAAGGTGCTTCAGATACGTCTTCTATTGCCAGTATTGCACCTTCTAAACCCGGCTGCATGGGTGTACCTAAAAGATGAGTCGCAACGGTTAAATTTGCTGGTAAAAGTTTTCCTGAAACAATACCACCTCCCCAAGCTTTACCTTCTAAAGGTTTGAGGGAACGACCTTCTACCCAATCAAATAATCTATCTACTGACCATTTTGGTTCTTTAGCTAAAGTAGTCAATACTGGTGCATGAACTCCAGAAATTCCTTCTTTATAAAGACTCCACAGTAAAGCTGTAATATCAGAGAAACCAATTAACCATTTAGGTATAGATACATTTAGATCGGAGTTTTGAGAACTTTGCCAATTCCATTTTTCCAACAAACGAGTAGCACCGAAACCACCCCTAGCACAGAGAATACCTTTACATTCAGAGTCTTGCCAAGCTTCGGCTAAATTACTACGACGACTTTCGTCCTTACCTGCAAGATATCCCCATCTATCGTTAATTAAAGAAACTATCTCAATTTTATATCCGCGCGATCGCCAAATTTCTACACCCGCTTCAAATGTCTCATATTCTCGCAAAGCTCCACTAGGAGCAATTACTCGCAATAGGTCTCCTGGTTTTAGAGGGGATGGGACAATAACTGATTTGGATTGTAGAATTGGAGATTGCATTGATATTTTCTGGTTTTGAAAGGTTAGCAAATAAGAATTTGTGATTAGGTAATTGGTGAAACAGCGGGTTAAATTGTAGGGTAATTGGTAATTGCCATTACCGTCTACCAATAGTCTTTATGAATTCTACTTTTAATTAGTTGTAAGTTCTTTTTCTTGATTTGTCAGTGGTTATCCGTACAAATCAGAATTTTTTAAGGGTCAAGTTTAAATTTAAGCTTAAAGAACACTAATAAATAAATTATTCCTTCGGCTGAAAAATTTAAAAAGTTTTCCTCAGTCTGCGACAATGCATGAACGGGTTTAGGGAGTATAGCGTAGCTAAATACTCCTCTGCTCCAGGAGTTATTCTGCTCCGGGAAAAATTAGTAGGATTAGTTATTTTATTTTCTAGAAATCCTTTAAAGGTCAATTTAATATCAGCTTATGAGAAAAATTCAGAATTTATGTCTTTCCTCTTAACTGGCACATTTTATAACCCTTAGATTTCAATGAATTGAGCATTTATCAAAAAATATATTAGTTTCATTCGTTGCAACGTGGAATTAAATTTTGTAGCAAGACCCTCGCAAAAGCGAGTATGCAGGAATTCCCACCTTCTGGGTAGCTTACATCTTTGCACTCAAGATATCTTGAAACCATTTTTCAAAACGGGTTCCTAATGCTTTTTGAGAAAATTCAGTTTTTGCTTGCTGACGACAAGCTTGACGATTAATTTCATCCAAGCGAGACACTGCATTTACTAAACCCATAACACTATCTGGTTCTACTAAAAACCCAGTTTCACCATCTCTGACAATTTCTGCTGGACCACCACGAGAGTAGGAAATAACTGGAACTCCGCAAGCTAAAGCTTCAATTGCAACATTACCAAATGCTTCTACCCAACGGGGTGTCATTAACAATGCTTGACATTCCCGGACTACTGCTTGCATATTTTTGGTTGACAAAAATCCTAAATACTCAAATGGTGCACCTGAATATTTACTCTGTATTTTTTCCCAGTAAGCTTCATCTTGAATTTTCCCCATAATTTTCAGAGGTTTATTCGTCTTCTGTGCGACCAGTAAAGCATCTTCTAAAGCTTTTTCAGGAGAGATTCGACCCAACCAAGCAAGTTGTTGTTTTGGTTGAGCACAGTATTCATATAGCGACAAATCCACACCGCTACTCAAATAATACAAGGGTAGTTTCAACTCTGGAAATGTTGCACCCTGAGATGGGGTATAAAACCCAATAGTTCCGGGAAATTGCATAGCTGTTTGCTCAATAATTCCATCAAGAGCATCAGACAAAGAACCCATGCTGACAAAATGAGCAATGGGTGTTTGAAAAAATGAAGTTAGGTAAAAAGGCAACCAATCGTAAGCAAAGTTTACAATTAAGTCATACTCCCTTTCAACCTGACGCGCATATTTCCACATGTTGCCCAACAATGGGTTTTCTGGCATAGTTACGGGGTCTGTACGCTGTTGCGACTGAGCAATAACTTGCAAGTTTCCTTCTATTCCCAGTATTGGTAAATCGTCCCATGTGGAACCCCTGGGTGCAAGGATTTGTAATTGATGACCCCGACGCAACATCTCTTTGGCAATGTTGTATAAACTGAGTTCAACACCACCACCTAATCCAGTACCCAAGGGACCAACAGGAGTTGAGACAAATAGTAATTTCAAAGCTTTTGTCAAAGCAAATTTCCAAGAGAATATTTATAGGCAGGTCTAAATGAATAAAAGAATTATAAAATAAATCTTAAAACTTTAAGAAACTTGTTGAATTCATTAATTAATTATTTAATTAGATTAGTTAAATTACTAGTACAGGACAGCCTAAGTGGGTTCTAAGAAATAAATTATCCCAAAAAAATAAAAAGACAGTATTTGTTTGATAGCGATAGTCGTTTTAATAGAAAGAGAAAATAAGAAAATACCCTTTAGGGAATTAAAAATACCCTAAGGGAATGTTTTCAGCGGACAAAGTTCAAACTTCAAAAAATGAAATATAATCCATTTTTTAATTATTTAATTGGTGATAAGCTGCTACGCATTTAATTTGTATATTTATGATTACATGAGCCGAATGTGGGAAAATCTTATTCCTCCTGCGACCATAAGCAAATATAGCCAGCCGGAAGCAATAATTTTGAACGGAGCACAACATTGGACAAAGTAGAGTTAGCTTTTCCACAATCTACCAAGCTTCTGCCCAGTAGACAATTTCCGATTCATACTTGTCAATTGCCACCCCATAGCTATTTCCATGATTCCACTCAAATCCAGGTTTTCCTCTGTTATTAGCACCTAGTACTAAAATTTCATAAGTAGGTGGAAAAGAATTAGCCTCATAGTTACCGGTGTAGAAGAAGGTGGTAGGAACCCCATTCTTTTGATTCATGTGCTCATTGGTATTCCCACCTTGATATTTATAATGGGAAACTTCTTGATATTTAGCCAGTAACTCATTCACCTTTTGCTTTGGTAACCTGAATCTAACTTGTAAAAACTTGACATTTTCCATAAATCCAGGATGGTACATCAAGCGTATATTCGTCGCAGTTTGCGGAATCTCTAAAGGAAAATGACTGATGGAATTTTGGTTTGACCAAATTTGATGCCTAATCTCCTGATAACGCGAGACATCAGTTATCCCTTCTTCTGCATGAAGACTATTGCTAAAAGCTTGTTTTAAAAAGAAACTCCCACTAACAACTCCAACGCTGCCTAAGGTAAGCAAGAATAGAAAAATTATCTTAAGGAAATACCTTTTATTCATCGGACTGGGCATATGTTGCCTTGATAGGTATATATCCAATAAATACAGATGAATTTATATCCTTACATCTTGCTTAAGGCATATTTATAAAAAAATCATAATATTTCAGTGTAAATACGGTTTCAAAAATACAATTCCATGTGTGTAAAGACTTACCACAGTCTGCCAATAATCATTCCTGCAAGTAAAATAAATCCAATCCAAACATTTTGTCGAAACATTTGACCGTAATCGGAATTGGGTAAATCGGATTTTTTCAAATTAAAATACTGCCACATCCAGCCAGCAGCGGCGAAAGAAAGAGTTATCCAAAAAAACGGATGAATACTGGCGATCGCTCCGAGTGCAAATAGTAAAGCTGTGGTTACTACGTAGAAAAATCCAATGGCTTCTGGTGCATATTTACCAAAAAATAAAGCGCTAGAATTAACCCCAATACGTTTATCATCTTCGCGATCGCTCATTGCATAAACGGTATCGAAACCCAAGGTCCAAAAAACTGTTGCTCCCCACAATAACCAAGTGGAAGAGGAAATGTCTCCGGTAACAGCACTCCAGCTAATTAAAACAGCAAAACCCCAAGCAATAGATAAAACTAATTGCGGTACGGGAAAGACTCGTTTTGCACCAGGATAAAGCAAGATCACTGGCACTGCCGCTACAGATAAAATAAAGCTAAACAAGTTAAGATAAAGGGAGAGAATTGCGGCGCATCCGAGGGAAAGGAAAGCTACAATAATCCCTACCTTAATAGAGAGCGCGCGGGATGCAATGGGACGATTGCGGGTTCTTTCTACTTCTGGGTCAATATCTTTATCCCACAAATCGTTAACTACACAGCCAGCAGCACTTGTAGCTAAAGTTCCTAAAATAATTGTTCCAACTAAGGGAACTGGTGGTTTTCCAGCAGCAGCAAAAAAAACAGCCCACAATGCTGGAATCATCAAAATTAATCTTCCTTCAGGCTTGTGCCATCTCAAAAGTCTAATAATACTTAGCCATAAAGGTGTAGTCGCTTGTTCTGTTGTACTTACCATTATTCAGTGATTTAAGGATTTAGTGATTGAGTTATTGAGCTTTCGATAAAAAATGTTTGGTCTCTCATTCTGGAATCTGATGTGAAAAAATATATTTTATTTACATGTTAAGTAAATTATTACAATATATCTTTAGATAGATATATTCTGTCAGAAGGTCTCTACAGCAATCTATTTTTCCCATTCTTTTCCAAAGTAAATGATGATTTTGGCTTGCTCATCCTGATATTTTTATATTTTTATTTAATTTACACATCTTTACATCTATAGGATATCTTTATTTGCTATTTATTAAATATCAAAAAAGGAGTTGAGTTTAGCCCGTGAAATAGTCCGCACTCATAAAGGTGAACTCGTACTAAATCCAGCTATAAATTGTGAAACATTTTTGACTGTGACTTTACCAATGATATCGAATAGTTTTTAATCCAATCCTATCTAGTGTAAATTGTAGTGTTAGAGAAATAATGGTGTTTGATAAAATATAAATGGTTCGTAAATGGCTCCAAATTGATGCTTATGAGAAATCTCAAACTTTAACAACAGCACTTAAAAACATTCTCAAAAACTTTGGTCTAGAATATACAATTAATTTTGTCTAAGCACTTTAAGGCTTTGAATCTGCTCTTATCAAAACTAATCAAGCAGTTAGCTTGACTATAGTCTCAAATCATTTATCTCAACTCATCTAAATCAACCAGCATTGCAATGAGAATATTAATTACTGCTGGTAAAAGGAAAATTGTCATATATTGTTATACATGTAGAGAGACAGACAAATGGTCAATTCAGTTTCAGCAGAATGGGAGAGAATTCCCAGTTCAAATGTTGAACAACAGCGAATTATTGCGGCTATAGATTTAGGAACTAACTCATTGCACATGGTAGTAGTACGTATCGATCCGCGCCTACCATCTTTTACAATAATTGGTAAAGAAAAAGAAACAGTTAGATTAGGAAACAGAGATCCGCAAACCCGTAACCTCAAACCAGAAGTCATCGAAAGAGCGATCGCAACTCTAGGAAGATTTAAAGAAGTTGCCAAAGCACTCAAAGTTGAAAGTATCATAGCTGTAGCTACCAGTGCTGTTAGGGAAGCTCCCAACGGTAGAGGGTTTATAGCTGAGGTAAGAAGACGAGTTGGTTTAAACGTTGATTTAATTTCCGGACAGGAAGAAGCACGAAGAATTTATTTGGGTGTGCTCTCAGGAATGGAATTTGAAGAGAGACCTCATGTAATAGTAGATATTGGTGGTGGTTCTACCGAGTTAATACTATGCGATGCTCGTGAAGAAAGAGTTTTAAGCAGTACTAAAGTTGGTGCAGTACGCTTGAGTAAGGAATTTATTACAACTGACCCGATTAGTCAATCGGAGTTTGATTATCTGCAAGCTTATACCAGAGGAAAGTTAGAAAGAACCATTGAAGAAATTCAAGGAAATATTCGAGATGACGAAGAAATTTGTTTAGTAGGGACTTCTGGAACTATTGAAACTTTAGCAGCAATTATTGCCCGTGAAAAACTGGGTTCTTCTCCCTCTAGCCTCAACGGTTACGAATTTAGTTTTTCAGAATTGAAAGAATGGGTCAAGCGTCTTCGTAAGATGAATTATTCAGAAAGAACTGATATTCCTGGTATACCAGAAAGTCGAGCAGAAGTTATTTTAGGTGGAGCAGTAGTCTTACAAGAGGTAATGTCACTCCTGAGCATAGATAAAATTAGGGTATGCGAACGTGCTCTCAGAGAAGGAGTGATAGTAAACTGGATGTTATCTCATGGTTTAATAGATAATCGTTTACGCTATCAGAGTAACGTAAAAAAGCGTAATATACTTAAAGCCGTCCAAAAATATCAGGTTAACATCGAACAAAGCGAGCGCGTTGCCAAATTTGCTCTGACTATTTTCGATCAAACCCAACATATCCTTCACAATTGGGGAGAAGAAGCGCGAGAGTTTTTGTGGACAGCAGCTATACTTCATAACTGTGGATACTACATCAATCATTCATCCCATCACAAGCATTCTTACTACCTAATTCGTCATAGCGAATTACTAGGTTACAATGAGACAGAAATAGAAATTATTGCGAATTTAGCCCGCTATCACCGTAAATCTCCACCTAAAAAAAAGCACGATAATTATAATAACTTAGTCGAGAAGGAACATAGAGAATTAGTAGAACAACTAAGCCCCATCCTCAGATTAGCTACCGCTCTCGACCGTCGTCAAATAGGTGCAGTTGCAAGGATTGGATGCGAATATTTTTCTAATAAAGAAGAACTTCACTTGAAATTAGTCCCCTCCTCTCCAAATGAAGATTGTGCTTTGGAGTTGTGGAGTTTGGAATATAGTAAAGATATTTTTGAAAGAGAATTCAAAGTTAAAGTGATTTCTCACCTACAACCGACATCATTTACTCTTAGTTAATATCATTTTCAATACGGTTCGGGTATAGTGAAAATTGGAAAGGTTTACAATTTAATAATTACAGTAAATTATTCTATTTTTTACTTATCTTAATCGTATTGCTATTAAATAGCTATAGTGAATTCAATATTTTGTCTATGATAGAGAATTATTGGTAGGTAATGGTGAATAAGTCAGGACTTACGCAACGAAAATTTGTCATTGCGACCGGAACCGAGTGTAGGGAAGCATAAGCTCTATCGAGCACGCTACGTCAACGCAGGGTTTTTGCGATTACGTCGCTATCGCTCGTAATGACGGAATTACGTGGCTTTTGCGTAAGTCCTATAAGTGAGATAAATTATATAACTTAGTGGTAAATATGTAAATATTTTTGCTTAATTGCTTATCTCCTATTAAGCTTAATCTATTAAATTGAATTTGGGTCAATATTTAATTCTCGCAGCTTTGCAGATAGTTTTTCTGCTCGTTCTTGAGCAATTTCTTTCTGTTCTCTTTCAGATTCTGCTACTTCTTCAGGTGTGGGGACTAACTCCATCTCTGGTGTAAAAAATCTCAGCAATCCTTGATGAATTCCCAAATATAAGTTTAATTGCTGACTCCACAAATATCCTTGATTATTAGCTTCAATGGTCTGATATTTTCCATCCACTAGATGAAAACCAGCAAACTCCAGAGTATAGGGATCAAACCAAAAATAATCCGGTGTACGGAAAGTGTCTTGATAAAGCTTTTTCTTTAAATCTCTGTCGATTGCTGCTGTAGATTCTGACAGAATTTCTAAAATTAAGTGAGGATATTTACCATCTTCCTCCCAAACCACCCAACTTTTACGAGTTTTGCGCTCAGTGTCCAACACTACAAAGAAATCAGGTCCTCGAAAGTCTTCGCTTTTATGCTTCTTCTGACTGTAATAGATAGTCAAATTTCCAGCAGCATAAAAATCATTTCTATCTCTCCATAACCATTCAAGACACTTAAAAAGTAAGATTATTTGCCGTAGATGCAACTCTGTTTCCAAGGGGGGTTCATCGCTATATAACTCACCTGGAGGAAGAATAACATTTTCTATGATTTCGGTACTAGTCTCTACTTCTTTGGCTAAGGACATAGTTGTTGATAAGACTTTAGCTGGCTGTTATTGATTTATTTTAACGTTTTTACCTTTTCTATTTGACTTTTCCCGCCACTTTATAGGTATTTACTCCTTCACAAAATGACATAATTAGCTAAAATAATTTAAAGTAATTATTACATTTTTTCAACCAGAGGCTCCAACAATTTTATGCAACTGAAAATCAGTGCATCCCGATTTCCTTTAACATCAGTATTATTAATCGCTCCCTTTTTTCTTTGGGGAACTGCGATGGTAGCTATGAAAGGAACGATACCCCACACAACACCTCTTTTCATGGCAGGTTTAAGGATATTCCCAGCCGGGGTACTGATTCTAGTTGTAGCCCGAATTATGGGTAAATCTCAGCCTCAAGGTTGGAAAGCTTGGCTATGGATTATTATATTTGGTTTAGTTGATGGCACTTTATTCCAAGGCTTTTTAAGTGAAGGAATAGTCAGAACTGGTGCGGGTTTAGGTTCTGTAATTATTGATTCTCAGCCTCTTGCTGTAGCTATTATGTCTGCTTGGCTGTTTCGAGAGAAGATTGGTTTGTGGGGATGGTTAGGTCTTTTGCTTGGTGTATGCGGTATTAGCTTAATTGGTTTACCAGAAAAGTGGGTTTTAGGTCTGTTTTCCCAGACATCGAGTATTAGTGATTTTGTTTTACCTAGCTTCAGTTCTCTGTGGGATAGTGGTGAGTGGCTGATGCTGTTAGCTGCTTTATCTATGGCTGTGGGAACAGTAATGATTAGGTTTGTATGTCGCTATGTAGACCCTGTGACTGCTACAGGATGGCATATGATTTTAGGTGGTTTACCTTTATGGGGAATGTCATCGATATTAGAGTCAGGGCAGTGGGAAAATCTGGTATCTTCTGATTGGATTGCACTCTTCTATGCAACTATATTTGGTAGTGCGATCGCTTACGGGTTGTTTTTCTATTTTGCTTCCAATGGTAGTCTAATTAGTCTGAGTTCTCTAACATTTTTAACACCTATTTTTGCTCTCACCTTTGGTAACCTGTTGCTCAATGAAGTTCTTACTCCTCTCCAATGGGCTGGAGTTGCTTTGAGTTTAGTCAGTATATATTTAATTAGTCAACGTAATAATTTCACGGATAACAAAACTCAACATAATCTCAAAACTGTGGAGTTAGAATCTCAGGGGAATCAAAGCAGCAGTCAACTTACTCCTGTTAGCGTGATTGCTACAGACGTTAAATCATAGTTTTTCTAGATATAGCTTTCTTGAGAATATAGTATCTATTACAACATTTTGCGTATATAGGTTTTTTTTGTATACTTTTTAAAAGAATTTTCTCAACATACTATACTTGTTCGGGGAACTAGAAAGCAATTCTAGAAACCCTTTACCTCTTTAGGAGTGAAGAATATATCCTGATTGAGGCAACAAAATTAACAGCTTTATATGGTGAAATAGATATTTTTATAACCGTATTTAGTGAAAATAGGGTGTTCAAAATCACTTTTTACGGATAAAACTGATAATAAAACCACTTGTTATTCTGTCTCACAGGGAACAAGACCTATATTTAATTTCTAAAACTAGCTGCTATGAGGCTATGCCGTTTTTCAACTTTAATATTTATTTATTTTACTTGCTTGGGACTAAATCCTAGTTATGCAAGCATAGTCCACAATGATTTAGCACCAGAACTTTATGAAATTTCACAAGCAAGCTCAGTTTCTCAGACAGTTAGAAATCTTATAAAACCTGGGAATCGTGGTGATGATGTCAAAAAATTACAAACCCAGCTCAAACAATTAGGTTATTACGATCAGGTAGTAGATGGAGAATATGGTGAAAGTACTCGTACTGCTGTAGCTAAATTTCAAAAAGCTAAAGATTTAAGCACAGATGGTATCGCTGGGAAGACAACTCAAAATGCTATTTTAAAGGCTATTGAAGAAAAAAGACCGGTAGCAGAAACTAAAAAAACTGACTCCCAATCAAACACCGAAAAAAAATCATCCAACTCAAGCAATATTGTTATCTGGTTGCTAATTGCGATCGCTTCCTTGGGTAGTTTGGGTACTGGAATATATTTTCTTAAGTTTTCTGGTAGAAAAAAGAACATACCCCAATCATCTAAAGAGGAAGATGCTGCATCTGAGAATAAACAAGTTGCTCTATCACCTCCTTCAGGGATAGATTCGGATAAAACCCCAAATTCAAAGCAAATATCTAATTCAGAATCTAATTCTCAGAATAGTCAGAATAAAAATTTTGCAATTGAAAACAATGTACAACCAGAACAATCCGAATCACCAGACCTAGTAAGTCCAACCCATCAAACATCCCGTTTAACTAAAGTGGATATAGTTGAACGACTTATTAAAGATGTACAAAGTGCAGATCCTACCAAACGAAGTAAAGCTATTTGGAATTTGGGACAAAAAGGTGACTCACGAGCAATCAAACCTATGATAGATTCCATGATAGATGCAGACTCTCAACAGCGCAGCTTGATATTAGCAGCTGTTGCAGAAATAGGCGATCGCACCTTAAAACCAATGAATCGTGCATTAGCCATATCAATGCAAGACGAAAGTCCGCAAGTTAGACAAAATGCAATTCGCGATATTACTCGCATTTATGATATAATGGGTCAAATTAGCCAAATGCTATCTTATGCATTAGAGGATAGTGATCCACAAGTGCAAGAAACTGCAAAGTATGCTTTGAGTAATATGAACCGCATTCGCAGTTTACCTGCAAGTAAAGAAAATTCAACTTCCAAAGTAACTGAAGAATCGATATCAGAAATTAGAGGTTATAATTCAGCAGAATTTAACAATGGAACTCCGGTGAATTAAACTCACCTGGAATAATTTTGCTCCTTATACCGTTTATTTATGAAGCTGCATTTAATAACTTCTTTTATTTTTCTAAAATAAGTGGGTTAGGGATAGTTGATATTTTGCATTTTCATATTACCATAAGAATTGTGTGAGAATAATGCAATTCCCTTCAAGACCAGCAAATTAGGTAGGGCTATCGCTATACTTTGTAAAGGTATTAACATATTTGTCAAAGAAAGCAATCTCAAAGCTTTATTTTTTGTCACGAGTTTGTAAGTCTTATATTGATCAACATTATTTTTATTAATAGTTTAAGGTTTGAAGTTTGAAGTACATAATTTTTCAGATGGTGTTTTAAATCAGATATTTGATTATCTGTGTATGTATTTATAACTAACAAATATCAAAAAATATCAAAAAACATAAAAAAGGATTAATTAAGGCTGGGAGTAAAAAACAACCGATAAAAACAACCGGTAGAAACAAAGTTCTCATTAATCTCTAGACAATTATTTGTATGGATTCCCATCCTTAAAAAATACACGAGAACAATTTTCTTATCTCTCGTCGTAATATTCTCCAGTAATCAGTAACCATATTCTAGGGTGAGAATATCCAGGAACAGGATTTTTCTTGATTGCTTTTGCGATAGTTGCTCCTAATAAACCCCTACGAACTTCCGGGTCTTTATATCCTGATATAGCTTGTGCTCTTTTAAAATTGATAATTGCTGTATCATAGTCATACTTATATATGGCAGACTTGATAGCAACTTGCATATATCGAGAATAATTATAACCGTGACTGGGATTTATCCATAAGGGACGAGGGATGCAGTCCCCGGTGTATCTTAAACTTCCGGGTGTATTAGTAATATTACTTGTACATCTTGATTGACCAGTATTAGCAGAAACAAAACTTATATTCAAAAGAATAAATGTCGTAGAAGCTGCCAATAACACAAAAATAGAATAAAGCTTGTGTTTCACTTTTTTAATGGCTTGGAATTTGCATTCCCTATTTTCATAAGCTTGTCGAATGTAATCAAGTGAAAATAAATACAATTATATAGAGAAAATTCATTGTATCTCAATAATATTGATATAGATATTATTATTTGATTTTAAATCACAATATCTATCTATCTGAAATATGAATTTAATCAAATTAATTAAATCTTTAGATGTAGATTGTTGATAGTTAATAATATTATTTCGTAACCGTATAGATATAGATTAAGAAGATATATTTTGCTGAAAATATGCTGTGAATGTGACGTAATTAAATAATATTATAGACTTATAGTTACTATAATATTACACAAATTAGTCTCAATAATCTAATTTTTATAAATAGCAAAATCAGTGAGTAGTGAAAGATTAGCTTAGCTATTATCCATTGCCAATTTATAAGGAATAGAACCAAATTCCTTAAATAATGCTGGACTGATTAGCCGATTAAATCTTGATAAATGCTTAATTGCCGGTTCAGCCACTTTTTATCATGATAATGTCTTACATTGGATTCATGAACAAAGTTCTACTAATTTTAATAACTCTACTAACTCTATTAATCAAAATAACTTTAAAATAATAGCCTGTATTCCTTGGCACTGGGATAGTCAAGAAAATGGATACTCAAGTTCTAATTTTATCGCCCATAGCTTCTGTCAAATAGGCGCTCAATTGTGGGGTTTTAAAAACTTAACATGGCGTAGTGCAACATCTTTTGACTCAGTATTAATAATTTTGAAAATTCTAGAAGAATATCCAACTCAAGATAATATATCTTTACTGACAAAAATGAATCAATATTTTAAAGATAATATAAAACAAGTCAAAGGAGTTACAGGAATGATTCACTTTGATAAAAACGGCGATGACCCCAAGGGAATTGCGTCTAGCGATCGCATAAATCCTCCAGCAGAAATTGTAACTGTAAAATGGGATGATGAACAGCACAAATGGTTTTGGGGTATATAGTTCGAGATATCTAATACAAAGCCAATCAAACTAATAAATCAAATCTCTACACTTATGGTCATATCCTTCCACAGATGAAGTAGAAATAGTCTCCATCCGATTGTTACTCTACTTATATAAGGTAAATATAAGGTAGAGAAAACGTCAAAATGTTAAAAATATTTGCTGACCGGGGTGGTACATTCACAGATATTGTTGCTGTTACAAATAATCGAGAAATCATAAATCAAATTGAACAACATACAGAACGTTTTTTTGTGGTTCCCCTTCCTAAGCAACAATGGATAATCGTTTATAAACTACTTTCAGAAAATCCCGAACAATATCAAGATGCAGTTATCCAAGGTATTCGAGATATTCTTAGTATTCCTAAGAGTAAACCTATCCCCACTGAAGCTATAGAAATAGTCAAAATGGGGACAACAGTCGCAACCAACGCACTTCTAGAAAGACAAGGAGATAGGGTTGCACTTATCATTACTAAAGGGTTCAAAGATGCCCTGAGAATAGGTTATCAGAATCGTCCCGATATCTTTGCTCGCAACATCATTTTACCAACAATGTTGTACGAACAAGTAATTGAAGTAGAAGAAAGATATAACGCTGGGGGGAACGAATTAATCCCGGTAAATATTAAACAGGTCAAACAAGACTTATCAGTAATTTACCATCAAGGGATTCGCAGTTGTGCAATTGTTTTCATGCACAGCGATCGCTATTCTCTCCATGAAAAACAAGTTACTGAAATAGCTCAGGAAATCGGGTTTACGCAGATATCGGTTTCCCATCAAGTTAGTCCTTTAATGAAGTTAGTGAGTCGGGGAGATACCACGGTTGTTGATGCGTATTTGACTCCTATTTTACGTCGCTATGTTAACCGGGTTTCTAGTCAATTACCCCACATCAGATTAATGTTTATGAAATCCGATGGTGGTCTAACTGACGCAGAACAATTCCAAGGGAAAGATAGCATTTTGAGCGGTCCTGCTGGGGGAATTGTCGGAGCAGTTCAAACTAGTAAAAGAGCGGGTTTTGAGAAGATAATCACCTTTGATATGGGAGGAACCAGCACCGATGTTGCTCATTTTAAAGGAGAATACGAACGTCAGCTAAACACCGAAATAGCCGGAGCTAGAATGAGGGTTCCCGTCTTAGCAATACATACCATAGCCGCAGGTGGTGGTTCAATCCTTTCCTTTGATGGTTCTACTTATCGCGTCGGACCCGATTCTGCTGGTTCCAATCCTGGACCTGCTTGTTACCGACGGGGTGGAGAGTTAACCGTAACAGATGCAAATGTAATGTTAGGGAAAATTAATCCCCAATATTTCCCTAAAGTATTTGGAGTTGATGGTAATTTACCCTTAGATAAAAGTGTTGTGAAAGAGAAATTTATACAATTAGCTAAAGATATAAAATCAGCCACAAGGAATCATCCTACACCCGAACAAATAGCAACTGGATTTATAGCGATCGCTGTGGGAAATATGGCAAATGCGATTAAAAAAATCAGTCTACAAAGAGGTTATGATGTCAGCGAATATGCTCTATGTTGTTTCGGTGGTGCTGGAGCACAGGTTGCTTGTCTAATTGCTGATACCTTGGGAATGAGGAAGATATTTTTACATCCTTATGCTGGGGTTCTTTCTGCTTACGGTATGGGTTTAGCTGATATTAGAGCTATCAAAGAAAGTGGGGTAGAGAAGCTATTAAATATCGAGTTGATGGGGGACCTGGAGCGGTTGATGGGGGATTTAGAAAGTCTAGCTAGGGATGAGTTAAGGAGTGAAACCCAAACAGATGTACAAAAACATAGTTCCTTGGATGAAGAAAAGATGTGTAAAGTGAATTTGAGATATGAGGGGAGTAATTCTAGTTTAAGCGTTGATTTTGTTGGGGATGTGGAAATGATGCGTCAGGGGTTTGAGATTGAGCATAAGTCTCGTTATGGTTTTGTTCAATCTGAGAAAGCTTTAATTGTGGAGTCGGTATCGGTGGAGGTAATTCGGAAAATGGATACTCCTGATGAACCTATGATTAGTCGTACTCGTCCGGTCAACGTAAAACCTGAAGTAGTTGAAGTAGTAAAAATGTTTACTGCTGATAAATGGCATGATACTCCAGTTTATCAACGGGAAAATTTACAACCAGGAGATATTATTAAAGGTTCCGCGATTATTGTAGAGAAGATTAGCACAATTGTAATTGAACCAGAATGGCAAGCAAAATTAAGCGATCGCAATCATCTAATATTAGAACGTTTTTAAAAACCACAATCTGGTAAAGTGTCATCTAACTCTAGAAAGTTTTTAATAACCAAGGGTGTGGCAGTCTACCACACTCTTAATATACAAGGGTGTGTTACTGAAAGCGTAACTCACCATGAAAAGAATTTTGAAGATTTTGTTATTTATTATTGAGGTACAAAAATTTTGTACGGAGCAGACCCCACAGACAAACATCCAATGAAGGGATTTCCTCAAATCTGCTTCATTAAAAATACGGTATCCAACCCCAATATTATTATTGGTGACTACACTTATTACGATGACCCCGAAGATTCAGAAAATTTTGAACGCAACGTTCTTTACCACTACCCATTCAGTGAAGATAAGTTAATTATCGGTAAATTCTGCGCTTTAGCTACAGGTATCAAGTTTATTATGAATGGTGCAAATCACAAAATGTCTGGATTTTCCACCTATCCCTTTCAAATTTTTGGTAACGGTTGGGAAAAAGTCACACCACAACCCCACGAACTACCTTTTAAAGGTGATACCGTAGTTGGTAATGATGTTTGGATTGGTTATGAATCTGTTATTATGCCGGGAGTAGAAGTTGGTCATGGAGCAATAATTGCTGCAAAATCAGTGATTGTGAGTAATGTTCCACCATATACTATAGTCGGTGGAAATCCAGCCCAAGTAATCAAAAAGCGATTTAGCGAAGTAGTTATTCAAACATTACTAGAAATTGCTTGGTGGAACTGGGATATCGAGAAAATTTCCCAAAATCTAGAGAAAATTGTCGCTGCTGATATTGATGTTCTTAAATCCATTGTTTCTAGTGGATCAGAAGAATAAAGTCATTAATCGCAAATGAGTTTAGAAATATGCAGTTTGAGTTAATTGAAACTGATAGATTAAAAGGCAAAAAAATATGCGATAAGCATTGGGAATTATGGCTTAATATGGGTTCTAATTCAGAAGTAATGGCTACATTAGGAGGTACTTGGAATCAAGAAAAAGCAAGAGATAAAATGAAGTGGAATTGCGAACAATGGGAAACTTATAGACATGGTCTTTGGATGTTATTTGATAAGGAAAATGAAGTATTTGTAGGACGTGCTGGTATCAGACAAATAATTTTAAATGATAATAAGGAAGTTGAGCTTGCTTATGCACTAATGCCTGATTTTTGGGGCAGAGGTTTGGCAGTAGAGATAGGGGAAAATTTACTATCTATTGCATTTGATAAATTTTGTTATTCAAGTATAGTTGCTTGTACATTAATGACAAATAAAAGGTCTGAAAAAGTTATGCAAAAAATTGGATTTACGTTTGAAAAAAATATCATACACGCTAAAGTACCGCATGTTTTGTATAGATATCAAAACCCTAATCATCATTCAATTTTATGATTTTTACATCTCAGGAATAAAGATAATTATTTGATGTTAAATTGATTTGAAATAATTTGAGAAAATTTTAAATAACTTAACCAAACCTACAGAACCCATTTTAAAAAACAACGGTTTCCCTTTGTCTCTATAATTTCCGCACCTAAACCCTTATAAAAACTCAACCCGCGAATATTTCGAGCGTCAGCAGTCCAAGCAATATGAGTACAATCATTCCCCTTCCCAACTCCAACTAAATAACTCATTAATGCATTTCCTGCTCCTTGACTTCTCATCTCCTCATCCACATATAAATCATCCAACCAAATACTCGGTTGACCTACAAATGACGAATATCTAAATCCGTACAAAGCAAATCCAATCGTATTTTTGAAGTTATCTAAATCTAACTCTTCTGAACCTAACTTTTCTAGATCTAATTTTTCTGCAAATAAAACGTAAGCAAAAGGTACTTTACCAAATAAGGTTTGACGTATCTTATCTTCAGTTACCTGGATTATTCCCGAATAAGCACCAATATTTCTATCAAACTCAGACTTTTTCTGAATAAATGAAAAAATTGTTGATACCTCGTTAAGAGTTGCAGCACGAATATTCATAAATTAGCTCAAAGTATTTTTTATTTTCAGGTGTTGCACTTATGTAAATTATTTCTTATTAACGAAAATTTCAGATAATTTTCACCTCAAATCGTTAATTACTCTTGCAATAACGACAAAATAAAAGTCAGTTCTACGTAAATAATTTTGATAAAATAGGAGACCACAAATGTCATACAGTTCTTCTCTTCCTCAAGAAATTCGTCAATTATGTCGTCACGGGAAACTAACTACTCCCACCCCTGGAATTGCTCTAGGATTTGTACAAACAAACTTGGTAATTTTGCCATATTCTTTAGCTTTTGAATTTCTCCTATTTTGTCAACGTAATCCTAAAGCTTGTCCCGTCTTTGATGTCACAGACGTAGGTGATTCGGAACCATTATTAATTGCTCCTGGTGCTGACATTAAAACCGATCTTCCTAAATACAAAATTTTTCATCACGGTGAATTTGTCGAAGAAGTTACTGATATCACAAAAGTTTGGAGAGATGACTTAATAGGTTTCTTAATTGGTTGTTCATTTTCCTTTGAAAATGCCATGCTTGACTGTGGATTACCCGTTAGACATATAGAATAAAACAAAAATGTTCCTATGTATAAAACTAACATTAAATGTAATCCTACAAAAAAAATTCTACTAATCTAGTAGTTTCTATGCGTCCTCTTCCTACTAATAAAATAGTTCGTGCAATAGAAGTAACCAGCCGCTATCATAAAGCACACGGTTCTTCTATTCAAATTGCTAATCCAGAATCAATCGGAATCAAAGACTTAGAAAAGCCAGATTATGGAGATAGTATCACCATTAACAATGGTGAATTCCCGGTATTTTGGGCTTATGGAGTTACTACTCAAACAGCTATTTGGAATGCTAAACCTGAACTAGCAATTACCCATTCTCCTGGACATATGTTTGTCAGTAATATAAAGGATGAAGAACTTATTTTTTAAGGAAACTTTCTAAGGTAAAGAATAGAAAAATAAAGCGAATATTATGCAAAGCAATCCTTATTCTCACAAGATAAAAATTATCAAATAGAAATAGAATTTGATAATGGTAAATCAAATAAAGTTAAAATCTTCAATTCATAATTACAGCATTTGTCAAAAATAAATAACCATGAATACAACATCTCAACCTGACCCAGTCCGCTTAGAAATTTTTAAAAATCTCTATCAATTTATTGCTGAACAAATGGGAATAGTACTGCAAAATACCGCAGCATCAGTAAATATTAAAGAACGTCTCGATTTCTCCTGTGCTATCTTCGACTCTTCCGGTTTATTAGTCGCAAATGCTCCTCATATTCCCGTACATCTAGGTTCAATGAGCGAAAGTGTCCGCAGTCTAATTAATCATAAAGGAAACACTATCAAACCAGGAAATATCTACTTATCAAATAATCCATACAACGGTGGAACCCATCTCCCCGATGTTACAGCAATTACTCCCGTCTTCCTGAAACAGGCACAAGGAAAAGGATTAGTGGAAAGATTAGAATTAGAATCTACACTATCCCCTACACAACCCATATTCTACGTCGCTTCTCGCGGACATCAAGCCGATATCGGTGGTATTACTCCCGGTTCTATGCCTCCCCATAGTAAAACTGTAGAAGAAGAAGGAATTTTATTTGATAATTTTCTCTTAGTAGAACAAGGAGAATTTCAGGAGAATGCACTCAGAAACTTACTTGAAAATCATACATATCCAGCCCGTAACCCAGAGCAAAATATAGCCGATTTCCAAGCTCAAATTGCCGCAAATCAAAGGGGTACTCAAGAACTTTATAAAATGGTCTCTCAATACAGTCTAGAAACAGTCCAAGACTATATGAAGTTTGTCCAAAATAATGCCGAAGAATCAGTCAAAAGAACAATTGATATTTTAAAAGATGGCTCATTTACTTATGAAATGGATAGCGGTGCCAAAATTCAAGTTGAAGTTACAATTGATAGAGAAAAACGCAGAGCCAAAATTGATTTTACAGGTACATCAAAGCAATTAAATAGTAACTTTAATGCCCCCTCAGCCGTCACCCAAGCAGCAGTTTTATATGTCTTCCGTACTCTAGTTAATGATAATATTCCCCTAAATGCAGGTTGTCTAAAGCCCTTAGAAATTATTATTCCCCAAGGCTGTATGCTCAACCCAACTTACCCCGCAGCAGTGGTCGCAGGTAACGTAGAAACTTCCCAAACTATTGTCGATGCTTTATACGGTGCTTTAGGTATTATGGCAGCTTCTCAGGGAACCATGAATAATTTCACCTTTGGAAATGACCGCTATCAATATTATGAAACTATCTGTGGTGGTTCCGGAGCTGGAGAGAATTTTCACGGTACTGATGCAGTCCAGACCCATATGACGAACTCCCTCCTCACAGACCCAGAAGTTTTAGAAACCCGTTATCCCGTACTCCTAGAAAACTTTAGTTTGCGTCCTCATAGCGGTGGTAAAGGAAAATACAGCGGTGGAGATGGAGTAATTCGTCGCATCCGGTTTTTAAAAACCATGACAGCTAATATACTCTCTACTCATCGGGTAGTTACTCCTTTTGGTTTAAATGGTGGAAAATCAGGAAAAGTTGGACAAAACTGGATAGAGCGGAATGATGGGACTCAAGAATATTTGCAAAGTACAGCGACAGTAGAAATGAAACCAGGAGATATTTTTGTCATAGAAACCCCTGGTGGTGGTGGATTTGGGGGTAACTGAAACACAGGAAAATCCCTATTAATAGCGCAGCTATAACTTTTAACTCATCACCCATCACTCCTCACTAAACTTCCACATCATCCCTAATTCTTACATTCACAAGATTTAAACCTTCTTCTAATGCTTGTAAACGAGTTTTATAGTGATTTTCAATTAATAATAGTTTGAGAATTTTTAATCTTCTTAATCTATCTTCGACTGTACTTTTTACTCCAACCAGGAATACTGAACGGTCTTCCTCAAAAGCCTCTTTAACCATATTTTCAATTGCTAAAGTCGCAGTAACCCCGATATGAGGAACTTCACTCAAATCTAAAATCAACACATCATATTTTTCTACAATAGACATTTGCTGAGAGAGATATTTAGCAGCCCCAAAACTCATTGGACCATCTAAATGAAATAGCAAAATTCTACCTTTAGCTAATTTCAATAAATGCTTTTCCTCAGACGTAAAATTTATATTTTCATGAGGTACGGTAACAGCTTTAATGTTATCTGATTGTAAACTTGTTAAACGTTTAACTGTCAGCATATTTGCTATAAATACACCAACAGCAACAGCTGCAATTAAATCTACAAACACTGTTAAAAACAGTACCAAATACATCAAACCTGTTGCTCGCATGGATATAGTGTGAGCCCGTTTAAGAAAACTCCAGTCAATAATATCAATGCCTACCTTAATTAATATTCCTGCCAAAACAGCTTTCGGAATATTTTCTGTTAACTTACTAGCACCCAGAACAATAACTAGTAATACCAAAGCATGAATAATTCCTGATATTGGAGTTTTACCACCAGCTCTGACATTAATAACAGTCCGCATTGTTGCACCAGCACCAGGTAAACCACCAAAAAAACCGGCAATCATATTACCAATTCCTTGTCCAATCAATTCCTTGTCAGAATCGTGTTGAGTACGAGTGATATTATCAGCAACCAAAGAAGTCAGAAGGGAATCTATGGCTCCCAATGTTGCTAACATCAAGCTATAGCCTAGTGTATCTTTGATCAGGCTCGGATATAATACAGGTATATGGGGCTTTGGTAAACCAGTGGGGATTTCTCCAATTCTCAATAATCCCATTTCTGGTGCAATAAATAATGAGATAATTGTACCCACTATTAAGGCTAACAACGGTGCGGGGAAAATCCGATTTAACCTAGCAGGTGAAGCAAACACAATCAATAAGGTCAAACAACCCAAACCTAATGCTGCTAGATTTACATGGGTTATAAAATATGGAAATTTCTCTAAAGAAGCGACAACACCTTTAACACCTGCGTTTCCTAAAAATGGTCCTATTTGTAAAATCAGAATAATAAAACCAATACCGGACATGAATCCAGATATGACTGTATAGGGGATTAAAGTAATATATTCCCCTAACTTTAGGATACCGAATAGAACTTGAAATAGACCTCCTAACATCACTATTGTGAAAGCGATCGCCATTCCAGTATCCTTATCTGGAGCAGCAGCAATCACTTTTGTGAAAACGGCTGCCATAACTACAGTCATTGGACCGGTTGGACCTGATATTTGAGATGGTGTTCCACCAAATAAAGCCGCAAAAAAACCTAAGAAAATAGCTCCATAGAGTCCCGTGATGACTCCAGCACCTGATGAATCTCCGAATGCTAAAGCTAATGGTAATGCCACAATTGCAGCAGTTAAACCACCAAATAAATCTCCACGGAAATTTCTAAAATGCAAACCATTAACTAATCTTGAAGTGTTCATGAATCAAACCAAATCCACGAATGGGAAACTGATTAAAAAAAGCGATATCATTTCAAAAATAAAAAAACATAAAAAGACTGACAAGTATTTAAAAACCCTGATAAATAAATTTATCAATTGATAGTTATTTCTTACAGATTAATAAATTTATTGACTGTTATTAATATTTATCAAGCAAGAGAAATAAATCAAGATTTTGTTTTAATTTTAAATAAAAACAAATTTCAAAAGATATTTAATATAGTACATTTACATACAAGTTGATAGAAATAAACAGTATCAAGATATAAAAGTAAACAAAGATTTATATTGAAATATATGTTTGTAAATGGTCATAATGTAATTTATATAATCCTTTAATTTTTCTGTATTTATAATTAGGGATGGGTGATTATTTATAATATTCATATTGAATTACACCCCCTTTTATCAACTATTAAAACCAATGACAGTTTAGTTTAGGCTGCGTTAATCTAACCAAATATTTAATTAAAATCTCCTACTTCTGACCTTGTATTAATAGAAACTTGTAAGTTATACAATGCTTGTAGAGCAATGTACTCTTGTATATCTACTCCACAAACATCGCTGCTATTAATGCTGCTATTAAACTAAACTATCTTTCCTCTAAAACATCTTGCAATAGAGGTGCAAGTTCTTGATTTAAACGACCAGAACGAACAAAATCTGCATAGGTATCCGCTTCAACTGCTAATAGTTCGTTACGCAGTTGCTCTGTAGTAAAAGTGCGTATATTCGGATGCTCATCCTGTAACTGTTTAATTTTCTCTTCTATTTGTTTGAGTTCTCCTTTGATCAAAGCTTCCTGATAGCGACAAAATTCTTGGTCAATTCCGGGACGTTCATCAACTTGGTCAAGATACTGCAAAACTCGATTTAGTGCTGACTGACGTGCCACCAAAGTTAAATATTCTTGACGTAAAGGTTGATCCCCAAGCAAATTAAGTTTTTCTAACAAAGACTGTGTTGTTAATCCCTGTACTAACAGAGTAAATAAAACAACACCAAAAACAGTTGCAATAAGTTCTTCCCTCTGTTGTAAAGCTACTGGTACGCTTAGTGCTAATGCAATTGAGACAGAACCTCTTAAGCCTCCCCACCATAGTACAGTTTGTTGCGGTATGCTAATTTCTGAACCAGCTAACTTATTGGTAACAAACCCTAAGCCGTAAACAGAGATTACTCTCGCCAATACCATACCACCAACAGTAACAGCAATGATTAATAAATTATCTGCTAAGGTTGAGAAACGTATTTGATCTCCGATTAATAGAAAAACAATAGAGTTAACAAAAAAAGCAATAAATTCCCAGAATTCACTGACAATAATCCGGGTGCGGGGATTCATTCCAATCCGAGAGCCAAAGTTACCTAAAATTAAACCAGTAGTAACAACTCCAATCACCCCAGAACCGCCCAAGTCCTCAGCAATAATATAGGTACCATAGGCTGAAACCAAAGTTAGAGATTGTTCTACAAGTGGTAAATCAAATCTTTGAGTCAGGTATGAAATACCAAAACCAATTAAACTACCAGCAGCTAGACCTATTCCAACCACTGTAAATAATTCTACTATAATTGGTCTTGCTCCTAGTTCCACTGTACCCAAAGGAAGCCCTACAAGGAAGCTAAAGGCTACAACTGCCATGCCATCATTAAACAAACTTTCACCTTCCATTAAGGTGCTTAAACGTTTGTCTACTCCTAATTCTCGGAACAAAGCAGTCACTGAGACTGGGTCAGTTGCTGATAAACTAGCTCCTACAAGTAATGCAGTAGTTAATGGTACTGACGCGAATTGATTCAGACCCAGGGTTACTCCACCAATAGAAATAACAACTCCCAACACTGCATAAAGACATATAGGAATTAAATCTTGTTTTAGTGCAGACCATTTTAAATTCCATGCTGCCTCGAATAGCAGAGGAGGTAAGAAAATAGCAAGTATTAACTCCGGAGAAAGATTGACTAAGCGAACATCTACCAAAGCTAATCCTAAACCGGCAATTACCAATAACAGGGTATAAGGAATGCGACGAAACCAGCTAAAAACCTGTGGTAATGTGGCTACACTAAGAGAAACAGAGAGTACAAGCAGAAATTGTTTAAGATTTTCCTCAATAGCGGCTTCAGACACCGCAGCTTCTAATGACATAACAAAATTTTAGCGCTTAGGTTGAGCTTCAGTTGCAGTAGAACTATAAAGTAAAGTCCCATCACTCAGGATAAATTTAAGTATCAAATGGCAAGAATTGCAATTATGAACTTTCAGACTGCAACTACCGATCTTATCCGCTTTTTGTAGAAATGTAGTAAGGATTGCAAAATCGTGATCATCGTTCAATCCAGAGAATTGTAGGTTAGATAGAGCGATCGCTAATGGCTGATGCTCGTAACTAAGAATTGGTAAAGATGTCGAGTTAATTAAAATACAGATGATGGAGAAAGAAAAAATTATAAAAATTAGAGAGTTAGGAAAAAATTATAAAAAATTATAAAAAATTAAATTTTGTTTTTAGAAGCAGTTAATTGAGTCTCTACCTGCTGTATTATTGATTGCCAAACAACGTATCCATTTTCGCTCAGATGCAAACCATCAGTGGTCAAATCTTGCTTGAGCTTATCTTCAAAGTCAGCAAACCAGGTATACATATTCAAATATCTAACGCCTTCTTCCTTAGCAATTTTCGCCAATTGGTTATTTATACGACGAATGGTTTGATTAGAAATAGTAGATAAACGAGTAGGAAGAATTGATTTTACAATTATGGTGCTATGAGGGTGAGCAAGTTTTAATCGGCGAATTATCCCTCGTTGATTGCGTAAAATGACATCTGATTTAATACCCTTTCTTAAATCATTAATACCAACCATAACGTAAATAGCATCTGGTCTAGTCTTAGAAAAAGCAGTTAATCTTCTCAAAATTCCTTTAGAAGTATCCCCAGATATACCTTGATTTAACCATAATTTAGCTGTAGATAATCTTTCTGTGGGAAACCATAAACTCAAGGAGTCACCAACCATCACATTAAGACGATTTCCTCCTTGACCGCGAGCCATTGCTTGTCCTTCTAAAAAGAGTAAGCGTTTCCAGTCTTCATAAGTAAGTTTAGTCTTTCGAGGAGTAGATGAAGATTGAGGATACTTGCCTTTGCTATCAGTGCGACTATAAATTTTACCTGATTTGAGGGCAGCTAATCTTTGGTAGTATAGCCGATGTCCAGAAATAACCCTTCTGGGGATATAAGATTTTCTGGGAGTGGGGTAAATGAAAGATTTTGCTGGTATAAATAGCTCTTTATTGTTAGCAAAATCTCCGTCACCGGTCTGGGGGAGAGATTTTGCGTTAGCTATTTGCTGTAATCTTTGCGTGGTTGCAACCCCATCATCAGCCTTTCCCATATTTGTCAATAGCGATAAAGCCGATAAAGGTATTACTAAACCCGTTACTAAACCCAATACCAACAGATACAATTCCCTCATTTGTGTAAGTCTCCTCTCCTCCGATTTATTTTTGCTTTGGTATTTTTGCTTTTGCGTATAAATTCGTTTTTATTAGTGAACTTGATAGACTAAAGCATTTCTGACAATTGACCATTACTATTATTTATTTACACCGTATAAATGTGTAAATGTTGCCAAAAAAATAACATTTACAATCTCTTCAATTTATTCTTTAGCTGTAGTAAAGTTTTTGATTATTTTTCTAAATTTTATACAAATTTTTGACATAGCATTTTAGAATATGCTTCAGAATTCAGTTTACCTAATTTTGCAGACTCACTTATAATAACGGACTCTAAACAATAACTGATGTAAAATAAGTATCTTGTGTATACCTTGTATATACCTTGATTGGATATATTTTGATTATTGAGTTTATTCATAAGAATAATTTTGAGGCTTGATAACAGTTATAAAAAACTTAATCATGTGATTTCATCCTTGCTACTTCATTTAGAAACTTATTTGTACATTCATTTGAGTAAATTAAATTTAGGTTGACAAAATTTAGGTTGACAAGATTTAGATTTACACATCATACGGATATATCGTTAAAACGATACTGACTTCCAACAACATAATCTTCATTGATTTCAAAAGAAATCCACTGACGCTGTAGGGTTTCTGCAACAAAACCTGTAGTATTAGACCCCGCAAATGGATCTAAGACGATATCAGCCTCATTGGTAACGAATTTAATAAAAAATTCTGCGAAAGCAGCAGGAAAACGCGCAGGATGGGGTTTAATACCAGCTTTTTTACAACGACGTAAATAAGGACTATTAGATTCAGTATTAGCTATTTGTAATAAATTAGGCGGAATTGCACCCTTATTATCTTTTTGAAACTTCTGAGAAATATCGTGTCCGCTAGGGCGTTTTTTCGCTTTATAGCCATTCTTCAGTAACTGTTTCATACTTTGACTATAAGGTTTTAAAACCTGTTTATTATCTGCTTTCGGATGTGGTGACTTGGATAACCACCAAACAACATTTACTGAATCTTTAACCCGAATTCTTCTTACAGTTACCCATTCAGCAGGGGTCGGAAGTCGTGAGGGATTGTAGTGATAAAATTCCTGTGCTAGCAAAAAACCGACTTCCTTACATAAGCGTACCAACAGTTCGTACTGATAAATACTACGCACAGGATATCCTGGCAGATAAGCACCACCTAAATCTAATACAAAGGAACCATCTTCTGTAAGTATTCGTTTAAATTCCCAAGCAAAAGGTAGAAACCAGTCTATATATTCTTCAGCCGATTTATTTCCATACTCTTTTTTACGTGTAAGTGCAAACGGGGGTGAGGTGAGAATTAAGTTAATACTATTATCAGGTATAGATTGAATCATCTCAAAGCTATCACCCAAGTATATGCTGCCGTTAGTTTGACTGTAATAAGGAATAAGACTGGTTATGTTTTGCAAGATTATTTCTTGCGGGGTTATATTTTGTGAGATTATTTCTTGGGAGATATTTTCTTTTTTCAAGAGTTACAACCACTGAAAGAATTTATCAAAGATAATATTTGGATAATCTACTCGTAGTTTTTCAATGTATTTCTCAAATATTTGTTCTTATTGCATCATATTACGGTGCAGCTTGCATTAACTTCAATATCTGAGTTTCGACTAAATACATAACCTCTTGAGGCTTGTCATAGTCTTGAAGAAGTGAGAGGGAGTCTCACACATTTCACCCATTGATGTCTTATACAGCAGCAAACTATCTATAAGTAACTATATGGGAAAACGAAACTTGTCGCATAACTTTCATTAATCCCATATTTCGTTGATGGGAGATTATAATCTCAAAATCCCCAGAAAAACTAATTTCCGATTCTATCCACTCGCATAATTCACCATCATAATCATATCCAACCTCTGAATTGACGGAGTAACGACGAATAATTCCTAAGATGTAAAGTCCTTTCTCTGGGAAAATATTAACTTTTTTTCGTACTAAATAAGCTTCTTTTATCTGGGAATAACTAGATAAATATTCAGATATTTGCCGTATTTCATCTGCTGGTAAATTATGAGGGATGAACTTATCTGTATCCTCTACAGTGCTACGTTCCTGTTGCGATCGCTTCCATTTTGGATAGTGTTCTCTAATTATCTCTAAATAGGTCTGGGCTTCTTGATGCTGGGATAATCGACGGTAAAAGCAGTAAAGTAATTTACTTCCAGGTATTTTCAGGTCGGGGTCTTGGCTAATAGCTATTTTCAGATAATCAATACCTCTACCATCATAGGCTTCCAGAAGTATATTACCTAAACTGTAATTGGCTTGAGGATGGTTCGGTTCTCTCTTCAAAACATCTAAAAACAGTTTAATAGCGGCTTTATGATTTCCCAGTTTTGCTGTGAGTACTGCTCGCTTCCAAGCTTCTTCTACAGTTAAGGTATACTGTTGTGCCTTAGATGATAATACTTGCAAGTATTGCTTTAAATATTGGTTTTGATAGTAAATTTTTTCCCACCCAGGAGCCATATCTTGCTTCCATTGTTCATCAAGAGATGCAGCGAAATTAAATAGTTGTTGTTTAAAATAATACTCTGCGGCGGTTGTTTCTAATGGTGATGGTAATTTATTAATATCAACCTTGTACCCTACAGCTTTTAATCTTTGAGCAAGACTTGGATGAGTATCTTCGACATTTGTAGTTTCTTCTAACGCTAAAGCTTGCCATGCGATCGCATCTTTGGGATCTACCATACTTTGTAGATTCCGCAGCATATTAGTAATAGTTCGCTCAGGTGGTTGTTCTTGTCTAATTGCTTTGCTATATATTTTTTTCCAAAAGTATTCGTCTAAAAAGTATCCATGAATATAAATATTTAATAATTCTTGTCCCACAGTTTGAGTATCGGTCATCATTAAACTAGCATGGTCTGCTTCATATTCTTGAGAACGACGTAAAACAAAAGAATAAGCATTAAAGAATGGTTCGTACCAATCAAAAAACCATCGGAATAAAGGAGAATTTCCAGTTTCCGCTAATTGAAACCATGTGTAGCGAATACGATATATCCATCCAGAAAAGCGACTGTCATTACCTCCTAAATGAGCTAGTTCGTGGGCTAAGGTTGAACGAAACTGTTCTGGGGATACAGACTGCATCAAAGGTAAACCTATTAGCAAGTAGTTACAATACCAGCCCAAAAAACCTAGACGTGGTCGTTGAAATACTGCTGCATTGTGTTGATAGTTAAGCAATACATAGTCGATTGAAGGAGTTTGTAGTTTATCTCGCAGTTCGTCAATTAATAAAAATAATTCTGGAAATTGCTGTCTATGTAATTTTAATCCCTGGGGTGCAGATAAGTTTACCCAAAATAAACGCAATACTGCTAATCCAAATAAAAAAGTGAAAAAGTTTAAATTCCTTACAGCGGTTTGCGCTTGGCTAGATACTACTGTTTCTCTTAAAAACCAAATAGCAATACATAATATTAATAATATTAGTAATATATATAAGTATCCTAATATTGCTAATAAGCCTAATCGTAAGCGGTAGTAATTTGGTTTATGTTCGGCATACTTTTCTATTTTTTCAACTAAAAATCTAAATTTTTCCTGCTGCCTAATATTCATTACAAAAGCATTTATATTATTTTTTATTGTTTATGTATTTCAAACATTAATTTGAAACACATTGTTTCTTTTTATGTATATTATATAACAAATATAAAATGTATAAATATATATGGTATCAAGTTATAAGTTTTAATATTATAGTTTTTAAAAAACTATAATATCTGTTCTGAAGTATTGAATATATTACTTTTGAAATTTACTGTAATTATTTAATATTTCCATATATCTACTTAAATAATTATAATTTTTATATTGAATTGAAATAGGAGTAGTTAAAAAATAACAACTATAGAGAAAATACTGAAATTATCTCATCTAGATACTTTAATAATAATTACATATAACTACATATTTAGAATTCCCAAGAAATATATAAAATTAACACCGATTTACTGAATATAAAATACTAATCACTGTAACTCTTCTGTGGCAAAGTAAAGTGACGATGACTGACAAAAAATATTTGCGCTAGACTAATAAGATAGATTAATAATCTCTGGGAGTAGATCCAACTAACTAAGTAGTTTTTCTATCCTGAATTACAATGTTTCCAGAAAAAGATCCAACATTTTCAATTGCAGAATTGAGTAAGCTCAAAGCTGTTCATTTTGCTGACTTAATTAGAGCTGCACAGCTAATATTTGACCCTGGGAAGGGAGTATCTGGAGCTACACCTGAAGTTGACTGGAAAGACTTTGGAGTTCCTGATGATATTGCAGAAAATCTCAGATTATTAGGTGAAAAATATAGATATGCTTCTCCTCATACACCTGTAGAGAAAATCTGGAGTGAATTAGAGCCGAAAACCAGAATTTGGTTTGTAGAAAACAAAGATAGATTATGGGTTTTTGAAGAGTCATTTCCTGCTCTTGACGAAGACTAAAATATTTGCAAATTTTTTAGTGTTTGTCTAGTATTGTGTTGATTGCTTTAGTTTTGCAATTCTGTATCTATTCTGCCAAGACTATTTTAATTAGCAAGTTTAAATAAAACTACTATATAAAATTAGTTCTTATATGAACTGAATTAATTACAAACTAAATGCAATCATTTTTTATATTTAATTTTTAGATAAATTATAAAAAGCGTTTGCAAATAGCCCTAATCACACCCATTTAATGTAATATAATAAGTTGCGCTTACACGCCCTTAATCAGGCGTACGGCTTTGGGATTAATTACCCACACCGGTAATTATGTAAGCACGTAGTTCGCCTTCTCATTGGGTGCGGCTCTTTTGGAGAGACGAAACAACCCTAATTCCAATGCCTAGAACCCGCTATGAGTCTAAAATTATTTTTAACGGGTATTGCGTAAATTAAGCGATCGCCAAAAAACAAACTTAAAAATCCAGTTTTAAAGCAAGACACAATTTTATAAAAAGATATATTTGAGGTGGCAGAAAATTTATGGGACATATTGATTGAAAAATAAAAGGCTGTATTCCTTACTCCATAATGATTTTACGCTTTATAGCAAGCTTTGAAATGTATTTCTAAAAGAGCCGCACCCCTTCTCATTCTGATTAAGTAAAAATATTTACACATACACAAAATAAAAGAAATTAGCTATCAATAGGTATTGATAGCTAATTTCGCTGTATAATTTTTGTAATCGATATGTATAATTTATTTTATTCAGTTACTTGACATTGATATACAGAAATTATCCTGATAATTATCACTTTTACAATGAAAAGTACCCTATAAATAGAACTAACTTACATAACATAATTTTGCCATATGAAATGATAGTTAATTTTAAATAAGTAGGTAAATATTAACAAAAAAATGTAAAGTTTTTTTCAAAAGCATCCCTATATCGTTATAAAATCAAAAAAAAGATTAGCGTAATATTTCAAGGACAAACTCGAGCTATATTCAAGACTTTATGAAGTAAAAGGTCAGTATTACAAAAGTTTACTATGTATGTATTATTTTGTACATATTTTGAGAATAAGTAGTGTTACGATTCTATCTACTTTGGTAAAAATACTCTGGTGATGAAATTTAAATTTTGTGAAATATGTTTAAATTCAGAGCTTTAATACCTGATTTAGATAAATCCATAAAAACCATGTATGTAAACCGAAGTCTTTATAAAAACGGTAACTATGAAGGTCAGAAATTACGGCTTTATAGTCAAAACTTACATCATAACAACAGCTAGCTTGCTTGACGTGATGCTATTGGGCGCTTATAACTAGCTTTCGAGGAGAGTATCAACAAAACAGTGTTTGTTGTATATATGTCAGTAAATACCTATAAATCCTTGATTACAAGACCAGCCGTACATATAGTGAATGAATAAACAGTTAATCAAAATTGAAGATAATATCTTCACTCTTGGTGTATACTACTTACCTTCCTCAAAATTCAAACTTTGTAAACATATTATTGCAGTGTCTGTAAAATGACTAACGATGTAGACCTGATCAAACGCTTAGACCCCAGCGCAATGGATCAGATCATGCTCTATTTGGCTTTCAGTGCTATGCGGACTAGCGGGCACAGACATGGGGCGTTTTTAGATGCGGCAGCTACCGCAGCTAAATGTGCTATTTACATGACATACTTAGAACAGGGTGAGAACCTGCGCATGACGGGTCACTTGCATCATTTGGAGCCGAAGCGTGTCAAGGTCATAGTTGAAGAAATAAGACAGGCATTAACTAAAGGCAAGTTATTGAAAATGCTAGGTTCTCAAGAACCTCGCTATCTAATTCAATTACCTTATGTATGGATGGACAAGTACCCCTGGCAACCAGGGCGATCGCGTATTCCAGGAACTAGCTTAACTAGCGAAGAGAAGAGACAAATTGAGAAAAAATTACCTTCAAATTTACCTGACGCTCAGTTAATAACCTCCTTTGAATTTCTGGATCTGATCGAATTTCTTCATAAGCGATCGCAAGAAGGCATGCCTCAACAGATGCCTTTGAGTGAAGCATTGGCTGAACATATAAAGCGTCGTCTGCTTTACTCAGGAACGGTAACGCGAATTGATTCTCCTTGGGGTATGCCCTTTTATGCTTTGACGCGTCCTTACTATGCGACTGCTGATGATGAGGAGCGTAAGTATATTATGGTTGAAGACACTGCTCGTTTCTTCCGTATGATGAAGGATTGGTCGGAAAGACAGCCCCGTGTGAAAAGGATTTTGGAAACATTGGATATTCCAAAAGATAAGTTTGAACAAGCCTATGAAGAATTAGATGAAATTATTCGGGCTTGGGCTGACAAGTATCATCAAGAGGATGGAGAACCGGCTGCTGTGCAGATGGTATTCGGTAGACAAGACCAGGAAGAATCTTAGAATTATTTACAGTTACTCATAGGTCTTTAATTTTATCAAAATCTCTCAAAGCTTAAAAGTGAAAAAGCCTGCTGATATTTCAACTATGCTTCCCGTAAATACAAATAATTCATAAACCTACCACTATACGAAAGTAATTATAATTGATAGTTTCAGCAAGTTTTTTGCTTAAGACCTGCCTACATCTACTTCAAATTTTTCGGCATTCTTTCGACATTATTTAAATAATCATATTTAAATATCTTGGTACATCTTCTAATTTCTAAGGTTAGGGCATGAGTAACATAACTTATGCCCTAATATAGTTTTTAGGGGTTTTATCTAATGGGGTTTAATCTAAGGATTTTGACGAACAATTCCTATCAAGTTTTTTTCTATCTTTAATCTTACTTTTTAGATAACCGTTGATATAAATAAATATACACTTAAAATATCTGGAGGGGATGTAGGGTGAAAGATGTGAAGGGTCTGAGGTACAGGGACTCTTATACCCTATGATAAATAAAAGAATAAATAAAGAAACCTCATCCTTACTCCATCGATGAACAGTAGAGAACAGTAGAAATGGTCATCAGTACACCGCCGTGCGAAAGCGGGGAAAAGTGATAAGTGATGACCAGTGTTCTCCACTCAACTGTTAGTCTTTACTGACCGCTAGGTTCTACAGGAGGCACTTGAGGAGTTATTTGAAAAGTTCCTGGTGGTTGTAAATTTACCGGGGAAAAGGATGGTATTACTCCTGTAAAGCGATCGCTCCCATCAATACAGGTTTCCATTGCCTGAGTGGGGGATAAATCGATTTCTCTTTTCAAACCTACAACACATTTACCGAAACGCACTGGCAATAAACTAAGACCACAGTATTCTAAAATTGCAACGTTAGCATCAGCTGGAGTTGTCTTACTAATTCCGACTGCACAAGTAGCTAAATCCTCCGGACGACGGGATTTTCTACAAGCAGAAAGTGCATTAACTGATTCTATCTGAGTTTGCTTTCTGATTTTAGTTACGCACAAAGACAGTTCATTAGGACGTAAAGCATTAGCACAGGAGCTAGATGCTGCTTCTGGTGTAATTCCAACGTTTACTAGTCTGCCAGCACAAGCTCTGAACTCATTTACACTTCTTCTGAGAACAGCATGAGAAACATCAGATAATGAAGTTAATAAAATTCCAGTCATTGCTAGAACTGGAGCGGCAGAACGAATAGTTTTTTTGTTTAACATTTCCTCAGATATATGGCTTTATAGGATGTGATGTACTTTTTAGCTATGCTTATAGTTAGCTAACCGCTTTCTGTGTATGGCTTAGACACCCATAATTACAGTACGCTGCAATCCAGTATAATAAGCTTTCTAGCAGAAATTTACCAAAGTAAAAACTCTGTATTCTACTCCTGGTCTTCTTCAAAAATTCCATAATGACAACAAATCCTTGGAAGAAAGAGCTTAATAGAGTTAGTTCTTTGTTTAGCTAGATTTTTGATTAGCACAGATTAGATTGAAATACGCCGGTTAAATTAACCAGGGAAGATAACCGAGGAAGACCTTTCAGATAAGGTTCCGCTCTTACACAGCAGATTAAGGGTTAATTTTGACAAACATCAATATTTTAAACACCCAAGGTTATGCTATCTCATGATATAAATCTTGGTGTAAAACCTTTTATGAAAGCTTAGTGAAGAACTCTCTAGTTTTAAAATTTACTGTCTTTTGGGTATCTAAGCTTTCGGGAATCTAAAAATTGCTGAGGATGTGAATCTCTGATTTTTTATCTTTGTTGATATTTATATTGCTTTTACTGATATAATATGGGGTTTATGGCATTTAATCTTTAAAGTGAATTAAAGTACCATAAAAGTGCTTTTAGCTCCTAGGTGCAAATGTCGTTGTGGTAAGTGTCCGCTATCAAGCATGGAAACTGGAAATCCCTAGCACTTTTAGCCAAGGAGTGTAAAAATGAAATGCCCGCAATCGAATTTTGAAGAGATTTAGTTAAGGAAGCGATAATGTCCCGATATAGAGGACCACGTTTAAGAGTCACACGTCGCCTGGGCGAATTACCAGGTCTTTCTCGTAAAACCCCCAGAAGGGCTTATCCTCCTGGTCAACATGGTCAGAATCGTAAAAAGCGTTCTGAGTATGCAATCCGTCTTGAAGAAAAGCAGAAGCTAAAGTTCAATTACGGTCTTACAGAAAAGCAGTTACTTCGCTACGTTCGTAAAGCTAGAAGAGTAACTGGTTCTACTGGACAAGTGCTATTGCAGTTGTTGGAAATGCGGTTAGATAATACCATTTTCCGTCTAGGTATGGCTCCTACAATTCCTGCTGCTCGGCAATTGGTGAATCATGGTCATGTCACTATTAATGGTAAAGAGGTGAATATCGCCAGTTACCAGTGTCGTCCAGGTGAAGAGATTGGGGTTAGAAATAATGATAGCTCCCGTAAGTTGGTGGAAGCGAACTTACAATATCCTGGTTTGGCTAATTTACCCAGCCATTTGGAATTTGATAAGAATAAAATGGTCGGTAAAGTCAATGGTTTGTGCGAGCGTGAATGGGTTGCGCTCAATGTTAACGAACTACTGGTTGTGGAATATTACTCCAGAAAAGCTTAAATATATATTTGCGGAATATTTGCGGAATATATTTCAGATTTTGAATTTTGAGGACACTGCATTGCGCATTTACTGCGCTTTCTGCAAGTGTCCATAAATTTAGAATTATTTCTAATTAGACTATATTCTAAGATATCAGGCTGAAATCTGGAATTTATGTAAGTCCTGTTTATAGTTACTAATCTTAAGAGCTAAATTTACAGGATTAATTTCCAGGGTTAATTTTTAGGATTAATTAAACATTAATTAAGTACTAATTTTAAATACTATTTTCACGGGATTTTTTGAAAGAATTATTTAATTCTTTTAATTGTTTAATTATTAAAAAACTGCTTAAAAAAACTATTTTTAAAAACTATGCTCAACCACCAATTTGTGACATAGTACGGCTGTAGATACCATTATGTGTACCTCCATCCCGTTCCTTATAGTTAATTTCAGGTTTAATTTCTAATACTTTTCTGACTTCCTCTTGTATGACTTTAGTGCTTATTCCCTGACGTAAAAAAGCTTTTAAGTCTACTTGACCCGTTTCATTTAACAAACAAGGACGCAACCAACCATCAGCACTCAGACGCATCCGGTTGCAGCGATCGCAAAAACATTCTGACATTTGGGAAATAAATCCTAAAGTACCTTTTGCACCAGGTATTTTAAATACGTCAGCAGGACCTGCTCCTTTAACATTACTCTCAACTAATCCCCAACGAGCAGATATTTTTTGACGTAATTCCTCTGAAGCTACCCAAGCGCGATCGCTGAATAATTTCATATTACCAATGGGCATAAATTCAATAAAGCGTACATGCCAATTTTTATCTATACTCAGAGCGGCTAAATCAAGTATCTCACCATCGTTTACTCCAGGAATTACCACCACATTAAGTTTGAGAGGGTCGAATCCAACTTTGTAAGCTTCTTTAATACCTGTCCATACTTTTTCCCAGCTTTTGTTTTGATTACGAGTACCAATTATTCGAGCAAAAGTTTCTGGTTCTAAGGAATCTAAGCTAATATTAATTCGTTTTAATCCGGCTTTATATAGACTTTCTGCGACTGGTGCTAGCAAAAATCCATTGGTAGTCATGGAAATATCCTGGGTTTGCTCTAAAGAAGCAATCTCTCGAACTAAATCAACTAGATTTGGACGCAATAGGGGTTCTCCACCCGTTAGACGAAAGCGAGTAAAACCAATAGGGATAAAAACTTCTTTTATTAAGGTAAGTAATTCTTGGTCTGTTAATAAGTTATTGAAGCGAATATAATCTGTTTGTGCGTCTTCGGAAATACAGTACTGACATTGAAAGTTACATCTGTCGATTAAGCTAATTCGCAGATAGTCTACTTGATTCATATTGATATTTCTGTACTTATTTAACGATACGTAACTGAGTTTACTTAAAGTCAAACCATTTTTATCAGTTTGCTCAACAGATTATTGTAAATATCTTCAAATAAATAATTTGCTTTAAAGAAATTATTTGCATAACCATTAATTTAAATGATTATGACTTAATTAAGTATATAAAGTCATGATTATACATACTTACTAGTACATATTTTATAGACATTTATAACTGATTATTTTATAGAAAATAGATTTACATAGTAAAGGTTAAGCGCATGACTAAACGCCTATAAAATATGTGGTTTTTACAATCATACATACTCATTTTTTAATGTCAATACGTAAGTCGTAATAATATTAATTTTGGTTTTAATTTGACAATTTTATTTGAAAAAAATCTTTTAAAAAAGTTTAACTATAAGATATTAATTAGATATATGTCGAATCAATATCTGATGAGTCTAAAATTAAATCTGCAAAACTATAGCAATCGTCAGATTGGTTAGGACAGGTTTCTATTTCTTCCCTATTTTACTATCCCTTTCTGAGGGAAGCACATCAGGGCAAACGTATATGTCTAAAGCTATACTAATAATTTTGAAGTTTATATTTTCATACATCCGGTTCATAACGTAGGGTTGTTTGTTGTTTGAGTATCCAATTTACACAGTTAATGTTACCTGTAAAACGATTACAAGCCTTTTGGATATCTGAAACCCCGAGAATGATGCGAACCTGTAGTCCATACTCAGTAGGATAAACTTCATAAACAAAAGGTTTCTCTATATCTTGTGCTAACGCTGTAGCAAAAAGCGGTGTAGTACAAATTATTGCTTTTTTATTAGGTGGTAAGTAATAATCAATCACAAAATCACTATCTCGAGAATCTTGTTTCCATTGACTAGCTACAGGATAAGTAGACCAAGTCAAACAGCGAAAATCTAAACCTGCTTGATTCTTTCCACCTTTTTGAATAACAACTCTCGGATTAATAATCCTATTTCGATCGGTTCTCAGTAGTTGCTGTTGTTTTTGGTTTTCTAATCTTTTAGAAATATCATCATAATCAATAAATCTTGCTCGAACTAGATTAGTAAAAACTATAAAAAATATACTTGTTAAAATTAATCCGCTTAAGAAGGTACTAAAAAATAACTTACTTTTAATATTTTTTAATAGAAAGTTCATATTCGCTGAATAAAATATCTTAGGCTACGAAATTATAATTTATCCTTCTTGAATTCAATGAGTTTAACAGGAATATTAGCTGGTTCAGCCTTTATATTCTATAAACAAAAGAAATATATATGATTGGCATAATTTTCCTAACTATTATACAAATTACATTATTTATAAATAATATGTATTTCTATACATTGTTATACCAGTCATTAAAATTTAAATAGACATTATTTAAATCTTAATTATTTATATATATGAATTCCAGAACCGGATTACTATCGAACTGACTCTATGATGAATAGAGGATAAAGCAAAAAATGTGAAAAATGAGTTATATACTCAGTGATAATAATTTAAATGAAATTGCAATAAATCTTCAAAGCAATATATCAAAAAATGAAGATTGATAAAAATATCGATGTAAAGCTAACTTAATAGAAGATGATATTTAACTATATTCATGTATGAAAAGTTAGCATAATAATTTTTTTGATTGTCTTTTCTTAAATTATGAAATTAATCTGGATTAGCTAATGAACAATTCCATAATACTTCCTAAGAAATTGATGCTTTTAGGTTCTGGAGAATTAGGAAAAGAATTTGCGATCGCAGCCCAAAGACTAGGCAATCATATCATTGCAGTTGACCGCTACGAAAATGCACCTGCTATGCAAGTCGCAGATAGTTGTGAAGTAATTTCGATGTTGAGTGGTGATGATTTAGAGAAAATCATTAACAAACATCAGCCAGACATCATAATACCCGAAATTGAAGCCATTAGAACCGAAAAGCTACAGGAATTTGAAGAAAGAGGTATTACAGTCATTCCCACAGCAGCAGCAACAAACTATACAATGAATCGCGATCGCATCCGGGAGTTAGCTCATACTAATTTGGGTGTCCGGACTGCAAAGTATGGTTATGCATCAAGTTTATCTGAGTTAATTACAATTAGCGACCAAATTGGGTTTCCTAATGTAGTCAAACCCGTAATGTCCTCATCAGGAAAAGGACAATCCACCGTCAAAGACAAAAGTGGAGTAGAAACAGCTTGGAACTATGCGATCGCAACTTCTAGAGGGGACACTCAAAAGGTAATTGTAGAAGAATTCATTGATTTTGAGGTTGAGATTACCCTATTAACTATTAAACAATGGAAAGCACCAACCATCTTTTGTTCTCCTATCGGACATCGTCAAGAAAGAGGAGACTATCAAGAATCTTGGCAACCTGCGGGAATCTCTGAGAAGATGACCCTAGAAGCTCAGGAAATAGCCACAAAAGTTACTGATGCTTTAGGGGGAGCGGGAATTTTTGGTGTAGAGTTCTTTATTACCAAAGATGAAGTAATATTTTCCGAACTTTCTCCCCGTCCCCACGATACCGGAATGGTGACATTAATTTCCCAAAATTTAAACGAATTTGAATTACATCTACGGGCTATTTTAGACTTACCCATACCAAATATAGAACAGCGATCGCCTTCTGCTAGTGCTGTAATCTTAGCGACCCAAAATCTTGATAGTATAGCTTATACAGGTGTTGCAGAAGCACTTTCGCAAACAGATGTAGACATCAAGTTATTTGGTAAACCAACCGCTCGTCCCTATCGTCGTATGGGTGTCGCTTTAGCTACAGGTAATAATGTAAAACAAGCACGAGAAAAAGCGGTTCTCACAGCAAGTAAAGTAAAAGTTATAGAAGACAAATTATAAATGCTCAAATCCTTGAGATATATGGGTTATAAAATGTGTTTCTTAGGAGTAATGAGCGACCCACAAGGTGGGAATTCAAAATTCAAAATTCAAAATTCAAAACTCAAAATTTAACTCCACCTTGCAACAAATGAGACTTGTACATTTTTCGATAAACTCTAAAATCCTTGATATATGAGGGTTATAAAATGTGCAAGTTAAGAGTAATGAGTGAGGAGTAATGAGTAATGAGTAATCTTGCATCTATATGTGTAAATGACCAAAAATAAAATTAAAGGTAATTAATAAAACTATTTTTCAAGGTTTATTTAGTCCTCTAAAAGAGGAATTTGCCTATAATTATAGGACTTTTAGCCCAAGGCGGTCAGAAACACTGAGTATTATTTATTCAATAAATTTTCTTGGTGCAAGATGTGAATAATGAGTAATGATTAGTGGATAACAACCGCCATCTTTTGATAGTGGGTTATATAGTAATTAATTAAGTGGACTTGATATAACTCCACCCTTTCAAGGTAAGAACATTATATGCAGCTTCACATAAAATTGATATTACTTGTGCACTAATCATCTTAAAGATTTAAAATTAAGACTCAGATTCAGATTAAGCTAAACCCTTCTTCTTTCTAAACTCTTCCACTACTGTTTTTACCTTGCGCAATTCACCATCAATTTGGTAATTTAATTCTTGCATTTCTTTAGCATCAATAAGTCCATTTAGCTTTGCAAGAGATTCCCTTAACTGGGGATATTTTTTCAAAGTTTCTTTACGGAAAACAGGCATAGCTTCATAAGGTGGAAAATACTTTTTGTCATCTTCTAAAATCACCAAATCTAAACGAGCAATTTGTCCATCAGTTGAGTAACCTGCAATCATATCAACCATATTTTGTTTGATAGCTCGAAAAAGCAACCCTTTCTCCATTTGTCTTGGTGATTTCTTGAAATTCAGATCGTAAGTTTTAGCCAATCCAGGATAACCATCTTTACGTTCCATAAACTCATATCCTACACCAGCACGCCATTTTGGTGCTTGTTTTGATGCTTCCGAAAGAGTACGAATATTATATTTTTTCGCATCTTCTTTACGAATCAACATTGCATAGGTATTCTCAAAACCTAAAGGTTCCATTACCTCTAAATTAAACCTTTCGTCATAAACTGTTTTGACTTTGTTATAAACTTCTTGGGGATCATTAATTACGTCTTCTTTTAAAATAGCATTGTAAGAAGTACCCGTATATTCTATATAAGCATCTATTTTCCCTTGAATAAGAGCAGTATGACAAATAATAGTCCCACCCAAACGAGGTATAAGATTAACCTTTAAATTAGTGGTCGCTTCAATGTGTTGTGCTAAAAGCTCTCCCAAAATATCTTGTTCTGTAAAAGCTTTTGCACCTATAGTAATATCACCACCACTACCACTATCAGTATTAGAACCACCAATAGTACAGCTAGCCATTGCTAATACTAAACATAGACTAACGACAAAAAAAGCAAAAAACTTTTTCATAGATTAATATTTTGTTGAATTACTTAGTTTTACTTAATTAATTACCCCAATACTGATATTGCATAGTGATTTAGGTAGGCTAAAAAGCCTGCCCAAATCACTACCTCAGCTATCTTTTACCCACTTGTAACTTCTTTTCCAAAGCTCCAATAGCCAAATCTGCAACTAAAGCGATCGCTGCAGCAGGAACAGCACCAGCTAAAATTAACTGGTCATTGACTGTGGAAATTCCTCGAAATATAAATATCCCCAAACCACCAGCTCCAATAGCAGCAGCGATAGTTGCAATACCAATTGCAATTACTGTTGCAACCCTTACACCGGCTAAAATTACCGGCATTGCCATAGGCATTTCTACCTGCAAGAGTAGTTCTTTATCTGTCATTCCCATACCTCTTCCTGACTCTCGAATCGCTGGATTAACACCAGTAATTCCGGTATAAGTATTGCGAATGATAGGTAAGAGAGAGTACAAAGTCAAAGCCACAATAGCCGGTACCTTACCAATACCACCAATCACAGGTACAGGAATAAGTAAACCAAACATAGCTAAACTAGGAATCGTTTGTAAAATATTAGCAAAACCTAAAACAGGTTGACGCAAGTTTTTCTGACGAGTAATTAATATCCCCAAAGGAATACCAATCAAAGTTGCAATACCAATCGAAACCACTACCAAAATCAGGTGATCGAGAGCATTAGTAATAATCTCCGGACCATATTTAATTAAGAAAAATTCATTCATCTTGATTTATTTCAAAGTGCAAATTCAATACATTCTAGAAATGCACGAGCTTCTGGATGTTCAGATGTTTTGAACTCTTCAGGGGTTCCTAAAAATACCAGTTGTCCATCATACATTAAACCAATTCTTGATGCTAAAACGAAAGCTTCTTGAATATCGTGGGTAACGAAAACTACAGTTTTACCTAACTCTTCTTGCAATCGACGAAATTCTTGTTGTAGTTCTAAACGAGTAATTGGATCTAATGCACCGAAAGGTTCATCCATAAGCATTACCGGTGGGTCTGCTGCTAAAGCTCTTGCAACTCCTACTCGCTGACGTTGTCCCCCTGAAAGCTCATGAGGATAGCGATGTGCAAATTGAGTCGGGTCTAAGCTAACTAACTGTAACAGTTCAAAAACTCGATTTCTGATTTTTTGAGAGTCCCATTTCTCCAAAGCTGGAACCAAGCCTACATTTTTCTCTACAGTAAAATGAGGGAATAAACCCGTTTCTTGAATAACATAACCAATCTTACGTCTCAATTTAATTTCGTTCCACTCTGTTGTGGAAACACCATCAAATAAAACTTCTCCTTCACTGGGTACAAATAAGTGATTTATTAACTTCATGGTAGTTGTTTTACCGCTACCACTACGTCCTAAGAGAACTAACGCTTCTCCTTTTCTAATATCAAAACTTAGATTAGATACTAAAGGACGACCACCACGAACTAATGTAACATCGCGAAACTTAACGGCAATTTGATTGTCTTTTGACATAAGTTAATTTGCTAATATTCGCTAATTCTATTTAATTCAATGTACTGATTTTGTCAAATTATATGTAAATAACCACTAAATTTTCAGTAACAATAACTTTGACATTTACCTCCAGTAAATATAAATTTTCTGATACAATTTTTAGAGAAAATTAAAGCAAAACAATCATACTTTGTAATTTAATTTGTAAATTAACCTGCAAATTCATCATTTTTCACAAAGTAATAGGAATACTTTGTGAAAAATAATTAATACAGTTCTGACAACTTCTTGTATTTTGATAAGATATTAGCCTGTGTATCTTAGCTTATTTAGACGAAAGTAATATAGTATCCGGTGCGAGCGATCGCTGTCATATATTTGTTTAGTTCCGTTAATTCCTTACTTATGCAAAACACCTCAGAATAACTAAATATAAAATTCTCTATTTTTCTAAAACTTGTAATTTATAAGCTAAAAGATTCAATCTGAATTGATGTTTTGAAGAATGCCTAGAATGATGACTGACATAAATTAATCTCATACAGATTATATATTTTGACCTTTGAAAACCCTAGTATAAGGTAGTGTCAACCCTATACTAAGCGGACTGAAAATGAATTATGATTATTTTATGAATAACATTTAAATACTTGTGTAAACTATGATAGCAATTCACTCAGAATAGAAAACTATACACCAACATTGTTATAAACCGGATATAGTGCATTTGTACCAGATAAATTTACGTATGTTCTTAGAAATCTTGAAATTACTCATTTTTTTATCTGCAGTTTTTTAACTTCAGTTTTTTGTAATCTCAATTTTCCATTCATAGTTTTAATCCCATAGAAAAACTTACTACCAAAGGAACTACTTAAAATAGAGATGAAGAGGCGAAAATTTTTAGAAGCTGGTACAACAATACTTTTTGTAATATCCTTATCTGAAAAATTAACCAAGAACACAGCTATCATGACAACATCCAATCAAAAATTTGAAGTATCTAAAACAGAAGACCAATGGCGTAAAGAGCTTACACCGGAGCAATTTAAAGTCCTACGGAAGCATGGTACAGAACGCGCTGGTACTAGTCCCCTAGATAAGACTTATGCCCCAGGGACCTATGAATGTGCCGGTTGCGGTCAACCTTTGTTTACATCAGAAACTAAATTTAATAGTGGTACAGGCTGGCCCAGTTTTTATGCACCCATCGAAGGTGCTATAGAAAAATCTGTAGATAAGTCTTTGTTTATGACCAGAGTTGAAATCCATTGTAGTCGCTGCGGGGGTCACTTAGGTCATGTATTTGAAGATGGACCTAAACCTACAGGACAGCGTTATTGCATGAATGGTGTTTCTCTTAAGTTTGTCCCCAGTGAGGAGTCAGCTTGAATTATTGAAATTAAATCATTGAGCTTAATTACTGCTACTGGATAAGTCAGTTAGTATTTAGTTACAAAAATAATTCTTTATTAACTTGTAGAAACATTAAATTTAAAGTTTCTACTTTTTTTTGAGATTTACGCGATCGCATTTTTTTGTTCTTGGGGATTCTAGTTTACTTAAATATCCACTTCTGCGGATTGAAAAATCTGGTTTGCAATCATTTTTAATTCTGGTAGGACTTACGCAACGAAGATTTGTCCGAAGCGACGCTCAAGTAGTGTAGGGAAGCAATCTCAAGAACTTTGCGTAAGTCCTGTCTGGGAATGTTTTCAATTGAAATACATCATCACCCCTATACAAAATACTGCTCCCGAATAATGGTGTTTTTAAATTTTTAGCAGTATTTTTCTATAAGAAAAATCGTCTCAAAAGATGATAATATCAAGCTATTAGCTATTTAGTCTAATAGTAAAATAGAACACTATCCATCAATTAACTTGCAGTCTATAAAAATAATCTTTCTTTTTCTTGCAAAATAAGACTTCTATAGCTTCATAGCTAACCATAATTCCTAGAATAAATATTGATATTTCAACTTATTCTCTGTTTCATAGATAACAACAAAATGTTAGCATTCCCAAGTCGCATTCAACGGGAATGCTTTGAAATCCCACAATCAGCAACTCGATTTATTTTCGCACTCAACACTTAGCTTTATTCCTAGCAGCCAAGTTCCTGTTCTAACTATGGATACAGCCGCTTTAGCTAAATGGAAGGGACGAATATTTGCCCACCAGCAAAGAGTTAAAGAAACTCAACCTGTAGAGCAAACCAGTTTATTTTCAGTTTATGAGGCACACATCGATCCTGATGCGGTAGATCCTTTTAGTCTGCCTTTGTCATCAATGTCATTTTATCGTTTACCAGCAGATAGTCCCGGTCAAGCTTGTCTATACTTCATTATAGATACAGTCGCAGAGCTATTACTTTATGTAGGCGAGACTTGTAAATCTAATAAAAGATGGAAGGGAACTCATGATTGTAAGCGATATGTAGAGAAATATATCGATCTTCATTACCGCTATGAACTGAACACAGCTGTGAATATCTGTTTCTGGTGGGATGCACCAGTAGAGACAAGACCCCGACAAAACTTAGAATTAGCATTAATTCAAAAGTGGAAACCGCCATTTAATAAAGAAAATTGGCAACATTGGGGTCAACCTTTTGGGTAAATGAGAGAATATCAATAGCCAAAAAGTTAATCAATTGATTAAAATAAACTAATTTTTGATTTATTTTTGATTTATTTTTAGTTTGCTCTTAATTTATTTTTGACTGCTATAGGTGACTCGCAGACTTTGAACAAGAATAGCAAAAGACGCGATCGCCATTAATGCACCCCAGAACCAATAAGGTAAAAGTAGGTTTCGCTGCATCTGTCCGGTGTCAGAAATTCCTAACGGTCCAGCAGTATAGGTGAATAAATAATCAAGCTGGTGGAAGGTACTAATACAAGCTTGTACCCCTAGAAACTGGACTACAAAACCTTGTAACCAACGGGGTGCTTTTAAACCAGCAACCAAAATAATTAAACCCAAAGTAGAAATTGCAATCCATCCAAAAGGCGATCGCACCCAAACAGCTACAGAAAACAGTAAAAATCCTCCCAGTATCTTCAAGCTCCATGAGGTTATCCAAAGACTACTAGAAGCTAAAATTAGGGCTGAACCCGCAATAGGTGGTCCCATAGGACCTGCTGCTGCGACTAAAGCAGGACCAATAGGACCCCAGGAACGGGACAGTGCGTAACGTGCTACACCAGAACCGTTCGGAAAAATTTGTAACTGGTCAAATCTACCACCCAAAAGCACAGCCATTAACCCATGACCTATTTCATGGAACCAGGTAGCTAAAATAGAGAAGGGGTATAGAATATAGTCTCCACCAGGGACTTGCCAAAGTACAGCAGTAGCAACCGCAGCCACAATCAGCCATTTTAAACCCATTTTTTCCAGGGTAGACGGTATTTGAGAATCCTGACTAAATCCAAAATTATTTTTCGACTCTTTCATCAATAATTGCCTTTAATATCGACCATTATTTTTTGTGTTTCTCTATCCTAACTGTTACTTAGAGAGTTTTTTAGACTTAGAGAGTACGCACATCATGTTGTGTGACAGATTTATATCTGTCTACACCGGAAAATAACTACAAATGCTACACAATCGATCATCGGTAGTTGATAATTCTATAATTCATAAAAATTCTGGGAACAATAAATCTGAATAGGTATTAGAACACAATCATCAAATCAGACCAGTTCACAAAAAGCATAATACATCTGTAGGGGGTGCAAACCTTGCGCCTTATGTGATGATTTTTATCATTAATCAGGTGAAATGATATCAGGAGTAGGAATTGATAGAAGAGCGTGCATATTGGTTAGCTTGGATGCAAATTTATGGAGTAGGACCAATATTACTTCAAAGGTTGTTTTCTCATTTTGGTAGTCTTTCAGTTGCTTGGAAAGCTATTCCAAATGAATTAGGACAGGTAGAAGGATTTGGTTTACAAACTATAGAGAAAGTTGTAAAAGAGCGATCGCAAATTAATCCCGAACAATTTTTAAAGCAACATTTGCAAGAAAATCCACTTTTTTGGACTCCTGCTGATGTGGATTATCCTCGTTTACTTTCTGAAATTCCTTCTCCACCTCCAGTTTTGTATTATCGGGGTAAAGTAGATTTAGCGGAAAATCAGGGAAAAACTTCTCTAATTGGGATTGTAGGTACTCGTCACCCGACAGAGTATGGTATCCGATGGACGCGAAAAATTAGCACTGCATTAGCGAAAAATGGTTTTACGGTAGTTTCAGGGATGGCTGAGGGTATTGATACTTTCTCTCACGTAGCTGCAATGGAAGCGGGAGGAAGGACTATTGCGGTTTTAGGAACTGGTGTAGATGTAGTTTATCCTCGCAAGAATAAAGAGCTTTACCAACAAATTTTGCATCAAGGTTTAGTTATTAGTGAATATCGAGCTAAAACAGCACCAGACCGGAAAAATTTTCCTCGTCGTAATCGGATTATAGCTGGATTAAGCCGTGCAACTTTGGTTATAGAAGCACCGGTAAAGTCTGGAGCTTTAATTACTGCAAACTATGCTAATGAGTTTTGCAGAGATGTTTATGTATTACCAGGGAGGGTTGATGATATTGCATCTGGGGGATGTCTAAGGTTAATTTCTCAAGGTGCTATACCTATTCTTAAGGAATTAAAGGAACTACTGAAAAGTTTGGGAGCAATACCGCAATTAGATAATCCACAATTAGATAATCCGCAATCAGATGATCTGGAAAATTTCCCCCCAGTAGAAAAAGTAGATCCCTTACCAGATTTATCCCCAGAGTTACAGACAGTTATGAATGTTATTTCTTCTGAGTCATTACCCTTCGACATGATTGTCCAAAATAGCGGAATGAGTGCTTCTAATGTTTCTAGCAACCTATTACAACTAGAGTTAATGGGTTTGATATCGCAGTTACCGGGAATGAGGTATCAGAGAAACTAAGATTTCCGGAATGCAATTCAATTTAGATGTATTTGATAGTGTAATGCTAATTTAATTTGCCACTCAATATATAGTGGATAATTAATATATAAATTATGCTGGCTTTATTTTTAAGTCTAATTATTCTGGTCTCATTATTAGAGATACGCTTTATCTTTTTCTTATTTATTGAAAAATACTACTCAAGTATTTTTTAAGTCCTGATATTAAACTGAATGAAAATTATTCATAATCCTCGGATTAGGTTTCATCCTATCCAATCGGGTAGGATTTTTTGTTTTATTGAGTTTTTAAAAATCCACACATCAGTAATTAATTTCTTTAATAATTTCTTTAAATAAATCAACTGAAAAATAGTGATGATCCGGTAGTACCCGTCATAGGCGATCGCAGATAATGGTTCTTATATATCTGAAGCAATCTAAGAACAGACGTTTTAATCTATTTTTTTATCTAAAAAACCTGTTTAGAAAAAAAACAGGTATAGGAATATTAGTCTATTTTTGATACTATAGGAACTCAAATGTCAAGTTTTCTTCTTGCTGCAGGTCTAATTTCTAAACTCCTTCGCGTTCGCGCCTTTGATAAATGCTAAAATCAGAATCCTAATAGCTTTTGAAATGCCCTTACTCTTCTTTTCTTTCGCTTTTGAAAAAGGTTTGTAGCTAAGGTTTATTAATTTTGGGAGTTTGATTTTTTATATTTAATTTTTATTTTTTATTTTTTATATTTAATTACCTGTTCTAAGCGAGATAATCCACTCTTCGCAGATTCGCTAATGTAAGCATCAGCAGATTCATCTTCAGCAAGTCTCGTTAAAATTTCTAAACCTCTACTATCTCCCATTGAACTAAAAGCATTAACAATTGCAACCGCAACTGCTAAATTCTCCGTATTTTGCAACGCTTCTGCTAAAATATCGAAAGCTGGAGAACCAACTTCACCTAAAGCCATTACTGATGCGATATGAACCACAGGATTTGGGTCTTCAATGGCTGTTTTCAACCCTTCTAAACCTTCTTCAGGAAAAGGTGTATCGGGAAAATTTACCGCTATTTGCGTTAATGCTTTAGCACAACTTGCACGGGTAGTTGCATTATCATCATTTAGCAACTTTTCGACTAAGGGTGATACAGCATCTACTCCAACTGCCCCTAAAGTTTTCACAGATGCTCTTCTATAAACTGTATCTTCATCTGAAAGATTATCCATCAACCGAGGAATAGTATTTTCATCTCGATTTTCAGCAATCTGTAACATTGCTCTTTCTCGTAAATTCGGATTAGGATGCTTTAATTGTTGAAATAGAGTATCGCTAGACATTTTTTATGAATTGATGATTGATATTTTATTAATTGATGATTGATAACTAGTAATTGGTAATTGATATTTTATCAGTTAGTTCTTTGTTTATTTTAGCTCTTAGTAGATAGCAGAATAAAAAATAACTGGGGAACTCTTTCTCTATAGCTCAACCAATACAGGCAAAGTAACAGACTAAAAGTTCCCCAGTATTTAATTATGACTTTTTAGTTAGTCAATCCTTAATACTAAACTAATAATTAAGATAAGGAATTGATTACATAGTCAAGATAGCCACGGAATTCAACCAAAGCTTGAGGAGACATATCGCGAGGTGCACAAGCGCGATCGCGGGTGAATTGTAGCGCAGCAACGTAAGGAGCGGTAGGTAGGTTTAATGCACGGTAAACTTCACGCTGACCAGCAATACCCCACTCATCCAAAGGACCAGTACCACCAACAACTAGGCAGTAGTTGATCAAGCGTAGATAGTGCTTAACGTCACGCAAGCACTTCTCTTTAAAGGTGTCGGTGGAGTTAGCTTCACCTTGGTTATTTAGGTAAGGATACTTCTTGATACAAGCATCATAACCTTCTTTAGCAACCTGATCGATACCAGCAGATAGCTTTTCAGCAGCTTCTAGACGAGCAGATGCACGCTGTAAACTACCTTGTACGGATTCTAGGTCAGAGTTACTGGGAAAACGACCTGCTGCATCAGCAGCAGCCACTACGGTGGTGATAACTGATTTCATAATTTTATACTCCAGAATGAATTCTCAAAGAACGATTTAAAGAACAAACTGTTCTAAAACTTGCTTAAACTCATATTCCACAAATGGAATAATCCTTAGCCAAGACTTAGCCAAGAGCAGAAATAACTCGGTCGAAGTAGCTCGCAGCTTCTGAAGCTAAAGCAGAGCAATCTCCCTGAGCGGTTTCCATCTTGTGGTACTTAGCTTCACCAGAGTACATACTGTTGGTTTGATTGATGTGAGCAACAGCACAAGCTTTCATGATTTGAACTGCACGTACAGCAGAAGGAGCAGGTACACCTAAAGCTGCATAGGTTTCTTTCAAACCGTTCAAGCAACGATCATCTAGTACAGAAGCATCTCCAGAAAGAAGAGCATAAGTGATGTAGCGAAGAACGATTTCACCATCACGCAAACAAGCAGCCATTCTGCGGTTAGGATAGCAGTTACCACCAGCTTGAATTAAACCGGTGTTTTCGCAAATCATTCCGGATACAGAGTCACTAACGATGCAGCTAGCATTACTAGCGATCGCGTTTACAGCATCTAGGCGCTTGTTACCGTCGGAAATGAACTTCTTTAAAGAATCTAATTCAGAACCACCAATACATGAGGTGCTAGAATCTGCTGTGATTACAGATCTGGAAAAAGCGTCAAGCATTGACCTCTCCTTATGATTACAGATTTAATTATTTGTCTTTGGACAATTCGTTATTGAACATAAAAGATGTCCCATGCCATAGTCTCGATTATTAGAAACAAAGCAATAATCTGTAATATTTTGAGTCAAATAGTTAAAGAAGCTTATATCTCATAACAATGCTATGTACAGTTGCGCTAAATAGAATGAAGTAGAGACGAACGCATTGCGTTCGTCTCTAAAATCAATATAAATTGCATCTTCCGTCTAGAAATGCTACTGGTAGTAATTAACTTCGATCTAACGATTAATTAACCTAGCAGTTACTTCTATTTCTAATTTCATATTTTCATCAAGCAACCCTGCCACAATCATAGTTGCTGCTGGTCTGGAAGTACCTAAATATTTCTTAAAAACTGACCAGCAGGGTTCAAAATCTTTTTTATCAGGAAAGAGATAACGTATGCGAACAATTTGCTCCAGACTACTTCCAGCCTCAAGTAAAGTATCTTCTATATTTCTAAAACATTGATTAGCTTGCTCAATCACATCATCAGATATTGACATAGATTTGTAATCGTAACCTGTAGTGCCAGATATAAATACATAGTCACCGTCTACTACCGCGCGAGAATAACCAATTTCATCTTCAAATTATTAAGTAGAAATAGCAAAAAAATCCAAAGTAATAAAAATTACTTTACTTCAAATTATTTATTGAGTCCTCTAAAAGAGGACTTTTATGAGACTAGGACTGTAACTCCTAGGAAGCTGAAGACATAGTCCGAAAAACTATGAATACTGAGTATTTTCTATTGAGTAAAATAGATATCTCCAGAAAAGAATCGAAAGCCTTATATAGCCAGGGTCAATACCTCATTTCTCGCAGAAGTCTCATTTATAAGAATATTTATTTGTATTCATCTTAGGCAACTTAAGTATAAGGATTTTACCTGTAAATCTGTTTTTACGTAATAAGAATAAGAATTTTTCAGAATTTTTCAGAATTTTTCAGCAAATTTTTAACTAAATTATCTTTTACCATCATTTGCCGGAGAACTTCGAGCAAGTACGCTTGAGCCTGTTCTTTGCTCAATGTTTCAACCTGTTGCTTAAGAGTCTGCAAGCGGAACTGCTGTTCCATGCTAAGTCCTGAAGGAATATCCATAATTTATCTATATTTACGGTTTACTTAATCGGACAAGGTCGAACAAACAAGAATATTTACAAAGCTGTGGTGACTTAAAATTTGTTACCACAACTTTATATTTATTAATGATTATAGCATTGCTGCATTTCAAGTATTATATGTCAAGCGATAGGATTTTAAAGCAAATAAAATTAACATTTGATAGATACCTATGGAAATGAAGTTAATTTTCAGCTTAGTTTTTAAGCATCTGGAGTTCATACTCAGATCTGGGTATCAGGTCTAATACTATAATCTGGCGTTGGCTTCCTTCAGATGCACAAATCAGGTTTAATATAAGGAAAATAAGAAAATAAACTTAACTTAAAAGTAAATATAAGGAGTAAGTATTTTATGGATGCTATGGCATTTTTCCGAAACAGTGCAGGTAGATGGCGATCGCAACGTACAACTCATCATCTAGCGTTCAAACGTTCGGAGATAGGGGAATCAGAAATCGTAGTAGAAGACTTAGCTGCTGACGACCCAGAGATTGCGGAACTTTGTAAGATGCATGAAATTGATCCCGCTCTTGCAGTTGGTGGTTGTCGAGTCCGTTGGTTAGGAACAATGGCATGGGATAGAGAAGATGAAGAAAATCACCAAGGTAAGACAGTCTTTGCTATAGTTCCAGATGCTGATGACCCCAGAAAAGGTAGAATGCTCCGTGAAAGGGGTTACGCGGAGATTGTTCCGGTAGTAGGTCGCTTTCATATGGATGAAGAAGACGGTTTAGTTCTGACAACCGAATATGAAACTATGAGTTCCATCGAAAGATTTTGGTTCCCTAGTCCTCATCAGAGAATGCGTACTAGTACCGTGAAAAGATTTGGCGGTTTTAGTACAGCGTCTTTTTGCACCGAGACCCGCATGGAAGGTGAGGCTCCAGAGCCTAATTCTTCACTTAATACATCTGAGAATGAATATAAGCAACCTGATATTGGAGAATTATCTTCTGTTCTGGGCTGGTAAATCTGAGATTTTTTAGGTTAAGTAGTTAAGTTTCGTAAAGTTTTATCATAACAATAGGTATATGAACCGACTGCTCCCTTAAGATATGTCATAAAGTTATTAACTTTAGTTAAAAAAAGTGGAGGCTAAGGGCGTGGCAATTCCTCTATTAGATTACTCTCCTTCAAGTCAGAATCAGCGAGTCTCTGGATACGAGCAACCCAGTGAAGAAAAGCCCAGAGTGTTTTCTACAGAAAACCTGCTTTCTAACTCAGATATGAACAATCTGATTGAAGCAGCTTATCGTCAGATTTTCTTTCATGCTTTTGCTTCAGACCGCGAGCCATTTTTAGAATCACAACTGCGTAATGGACAAATTACCACCCGTGACTTTATCCGTGGCTTACTGCTTTCTGACACATATAAGAAGAGTTTCTATAATCTCAACAGTAACTACCGTTTTGTTGAGCAGTGCATACAGAGAGTGCTAGGAAGAGATCCATACAACGAGCGTGAAAAGATTGCTTGGTCTATCAAAGTAGCGACTAAAGGGATTGTCGGTTTTATTGACGAGTTACTCGATACTGAGGAGTATGTCGATAACTTTGGATACGACACAGTTCCTTATCAGCGTCGTCGAGTTCTACCGGGTCGTGCTGAAGGTGAATTACCTACCAATATCAAATCCCCCCGTTATAACGAATATCATCGCGCACAGTTGGGTTTCCCTCAAATTGTTTATCAAAATGTTGTCCGCAGCTATCAGCCTCAAGAGAAGAAGCCAAAAATTGGCGATCCAGCCAATTATATGGCAATGGCAGGTGGTATAAATGCCCAAGGAAATCCTCCTCAGAGAGTATCTCCTTTCAACATTGATATTGAAAAGTCAGTGCCTTATCGTAAGCTTGCAAGCTAATAATTGCTTGTCTACTTTTAGTTTTTGTCAGACTTAGTTGAGTTAGTTAAAAATACCAACTATTTTTAGTATAAAATAATATACTAGCTTTAGTCACTAGTCCTTAGTCGTTAATTTAAGACTTTGTAACAGGGTTTAAGTTAGTGACTTTGAACTAGTGGCTCTAAATATTTATTTTATTGAATGTGATTTGGTTTAATTAATTCTGTTGATGTGGACTCGCTGAAGTAAGAATCTTCCCTTTGGATCACTCACTGGAATATATCTAATTTTCGAGCTAATTTTCGAGAAATATTAACTGTGAATTCCATTTGCACGCTTCATATTTGTTTTAAACTCGTCGTCGCAAAATTTCTAACAATTTGCTAAAGTTCTTCGGTAAAGGCGCGATCGCTTCGAGGTATTCTGTTGAGACGGGATGTTGTAACCTTAGTCTCCATGCATGAAGAACTTGTCCGTGTAAATTAACACCTAGAGAACGACCAGAACCATAAATATTATCCCCTACTATCGGATGACCTATGTATGCAGCATGAACGCGAATTTGATGAGTACGTCCAGTTTCCAACTGAAAATGAATTAGGGTATAATTACCTAAACGTTCTTTAATGTGCCAGTTAGTTACAGCATTTCTGCCACCTTTTTCCGTAGGTACTACAGCCATTTTTTTACGATCGACTTGATGACGACCAACTGGTGCATTAATTGTACCGCTCTGTGTGGATGGAGCGCCATACACTATACCCAAATAATCTCTTCGTGCAGTTTTAGCTTTTAATTGTGCTTGCAAATGTTGATGAGCAACTTCTGTTTTTGCAACAACAATTGCTCCTGTCGTATCTTTATCTAAGCGATGTACGATTCCTGGACGTTGTACCCCCCCAATACCAGATAAATTAGTACAATGAAATAGTATAGCATTCACTAAGGTTCCATCTGGATGTCCCGGTGCAGGATGAACTACTAGTCCTGCGGGTTTATTAATTATAATGAGAGAGTCATCTTCGTAGAGAATATCAAGAGGAATATCTTCTGCTATAACTTCCAGAGGTTTGGGTGCAGGGATTTCCAGAGAAATGCGATCGCCTTTATTGACAGTAGTTTTTTTCCCTTTACAGACTTTGCTATTAAGGGTTAGATGACCTTGCTCAATCAACTGCTGAAGACGAGAACGAGATAAATCTGAGATTTTTTCGGAAAGATAACGATCCAGTCTTTCTCCACTGTATTCGACTTCTAAAACAATCGATGTCACAATTATCTATATTCTTTTCTGTTAATTTTTTCTATTTTAACTCCCAACACCACATTCATTAGTTCTCCATAAGAGTAAATAAGTACTTATCTACTCTTATATCGAGCGTAATATATTACATCAAGTTCGGATAATTATTTACGATATAAAATTGCCAGAAGTCTTAATATTTCAACATTGAAAGCGTTAATTTTATCTTAAATCTTCAAGAGAACATAATAATTACCTAAGTGAAATAATCTAGAACCATTGTAAATACATCTCGTAAGGGACTTCCAATTAAAAAAATAATCAATGGTTTTGGTGAGCAGAGGAAGCAGGGGAAGCGGAGGGAGCAGCGGTGCGAAGAAAGCGCTTCTTACAAAAGTTGTAAGTAAGTCGGCATTAAAACATCAAGGTATGTCATTGCGAGTGAAATGTAGTGGAACGAAGCAATCGCAAGGGTTTGAGTCCTATTTACAATCTGTTACATAGTTTGGTTTATTTCCGCCGACCTACTTACATGGAGAGAAGTTGCGTGCGGAGGTTCCCTCCGTTGAGCAAACTTCGGGGGGAAACCCCCTTGGCGCTAGCCTCTCCCTTTGGGAGAAGACCACAATGAAAGCGCTTTTTCAAAGCGCTAGGGAATGTGCACCAAGAGAGAGGGAGAAAAAATCTGATAGTTGTATTAGATGCGGAAATTGAGTAATTTAATTTTTGGATGTCCCTTATTAATTTAGATCACTTTCGGGAATAGTTAATTTTATACCTGTATTGATTATTAACAGTAAAAAGTCTGTTGCTAATTATCTTGATTAGTTGCAGTAATTACGCAAAATTTTACTCTCTTTTGTAATAGGTAATTATTTTTTTGTAATACGTGTAATACATGACAAAAAGTATTGCCGGATGCTTGATACGATCCCCGCATTAAAAATATTTAAATAGTTAGGATAGCTAAACATGAAATTAAATTTGAAGCTTTTATTCTTATCCTCTGGTTTATTAGTAATTTTGTTTGGAAGTTCTTTGAAAGTCGCTACTGCTGAGCATATTCGTAACGCTTCTATACCCTCACAAGAAAATGTTCAACAAACAGATATTTTTTTGACAGCGACAAATAAACAATTTAAGAGACAAAACCAGAATAGAGAATTCAATGCATTCTTTAGAAGCAAGTATGATTACTGGGACGCTCGTGTTTTAGCAGATTTCTGGGGACAGCGAGTGGATGAAGCTAAAGCAAGGATGGGAAGAAAGATTCTTTGGGGTAAAGAAAATGTATCTATTCTTGAACAATATCTTGTAGATGCCAGAGTACAAGCACTCCAGTCCGCAGGAAAATCAACACCTTCTAAACCCAACCCTTACAAATTATATATAGAATCTAAGTATGACTATGATGATGCAGTTAAATTAGCAAAATTTTGGGGCGATCGCACTCCTTTTGACGCGAAACTCCGCATCGAGCGTAATCTAATTTTAGGTCAGCAAGATATTGTGGAAAAGGCTTTACGACAAGCACGTTAATATAAATATTCAATAATATATATATTCAATACACATCTTTACTACATATCTTTCATCAGGGAAATTCTACTAAATAAAATACTCAGTAAAGTACTAAGTGTAAGTACTCAGTATTTATAGTTTTTCGGACTACATTACCGACCGTTTAGGGCTAAAAGTCCTCTCAAGAGGACTAAATAAATAATTGAAGATAAAAAATAACTATTTTTTTATTATATTTTTTTGTAGTTTATGATACTTTGTCATAGTGTTATCTCTAGAGTATTATTTTCAAATGATGTTTGATTTGATTCTTTTGAATATCGTTAAAATTATGGTACTTCTATGGTGCAATTAAATTGGAAAATCGGCGTTGAGGTTGAATTAATGGCACCATCAGGACTCAGTAGACAGGATTTAGCTGAGTCCATAGCTAAAGCTCATAATGCAGAGGTTTATCGGATATTTCACCCCCAGTCAGAACCAAGTAAAGTTCCAGGAACTCCCATCTTTGAAAATTTAACTTTGGGATTTGAAGTTATTGATTCCGAAGACAATTTGATTTCTCGTTGCGTTGATGATTTAACTCTACAAGATGATTTAGATAAGTCTCAATCTTCAAAACCAGGGTGGTATAGAGTTGTCAGCGATGATAGCAGACTTTTAGAATTAGTGATTTGTAACTCCAGCGCTGTCTCTCCTCAAAGCGAAGTACTCAAACCCATCGCTAGTTTATTTGTGACTCCCTTAGAAATTGGTCCTGGAGGTATGGTCAGGGTCGTAGATAATAACGATAATCCCATTGCGATCGCAACTTCATTACCAGGGGAAAGGGAGCGTCCCTGTGAGTTAATTACTCCACCTATGGAAAGGGATCATTTGCAATCTTTAGAAGCACTTTTATCAATAGCGCGTTCTTTGGGGTTTACAATTGCTGCTGAGGGAGCAACCCATATTCATTTTGATGGTAAGTCTTTATGTAATGCCAGAATATTTGCTAATTTGGTTAATTTATTATGGACCTATGGCGATATATTAAAACAATTAGTAGGAACTAATTCAAAATGTCGCAGGTTAGGGAGTTGGGACGCAACTCTTTTGGAAACAGTTAATCAAAGCTATTTTTGTGAGTTACCTTGGGAAGAAGCCAAGGTTCATTTAGTTAAGTCACAACCGACAAAATATTGTGATTTCAATCTGAAAAATATTATTTACGGTATACCTGATAAATTTACTTTTGAAGCTCGCATTTTCCCTGGATGGATAGATGCACAATCAATTCTCCAAGCTGCTGCTTTGATGGAAGCAATTTTAAATTATGTTCAAGAGGTAGAGAAAATTCTGCCATCAGAACCGTTAATATGGGATTTGGTTATAGTGCAAGATTTTTTAAAGTCTTTACCAATGTCTGGAGATATTCAGGAAGTATGGCAATCAAGGGCTGAAAGTTTTGTTTAGATGGTGAGTGATGATAATTTTCAGATAATTACTTTTAGATAATTGAGGGTAGTGTCTGCACAACCGGTAATAAATCCACCTTGGGATTTAATCTGCTGTAAGTATTCTAAAGTATCTTGAGCAATCATCTCACCTGCTATTAAAAAGGGAATACCTGGAGGATATGGACAAATTGTTTCAGCGCTGATGCGTCCTGGAGATTTTTGTATAGCTATAGTTTCAGTTGATGCAAAAAAAGCTTGACGGGGAGATATTGTTTGATTATATCCAAGTTGAGATTCAAGTTGGGATTTCAGCTGAGATTTTAATTTATCAAAAAATTTCTGAGTTGATTTTCTCAAGCTTGGTTGTAATGATTCTGTGTGTTGATGATAATCTTGTGCAAGGATAGTCAAACCCTGAACTAAGCTTTCAATATCTTGTTTGGTATTACCTATACTGATAATAAAAGTAATATTTTGCATAGATGCTAATTCGGAATATACATTTAACTTCTCCTCTAAAATTTCATCTGCTTGAAAACCAGTGATACCATTAGCAGAAACATTGACAGTTAAACGGGTTTTATCTAGAGATTGTATACCCTCATCTGTGCAATTGAGGAAAGGAATTGATAAATTTGGAATTTGACTAATACGAGCGATCGCTTCTTCTGATAACTTTAGTGTATGGGAAAGTAATTCTTTTCCATTTAAGCTCATTTGTTGACGGGCTGCATCTAGGGAAGCTAACAGTAAGTAACTGGGACTTGTAGATTGTACTAATTGTAAGGCTTTACTAATACGCTGGATGTTTATTCTTTCACCCCGGATGTGTAACATCGATGCTTGAGTTAGAGCACCAAGGGTTTTGTGGATTGATTGTATGCTTAAATCTGCACCAGCGGCTAATGCTGGTATCGGTAAATCGGGATGAAAAGCAAAATGTGCCCCGTGTGCTTCGTCAACTAAAAGAGGGATATTGTAATTGTGGGTGAGTTTAGCGATCGCGCGAATATCTCCACATACACCATAGTAGGTTGGATAAACTATCATCACAGCTTTTGCATCGGGGTGTTTCTGTAATGCAGCTTCCAGGGTTGTGGGTGTAATACTATGAGTAATATCTGAAACTGGGTCATATTCAGGATGAATAAAAATAGGTATTGCACCTGAAAGAATTAAACCTGATATGACACAAGAGTGGATATTACGGGGCAAAATGATTTTATCACCTTCACCACAGGTTGCTAGAATTGCTGCTTCAATACCACAGGTGGAACCGTTCACTAAAAACCAAGTATGATTAGCTCCAAATGCTTCTGCTGCTAAGTTTTGTGCTGATTCAATTGTACTTTGGGGTGCAAATAAGTTATCTAATTCTGTTAACTCTGGTAAATCAGCACTAAAGACAGTTTGACCGAAAACATCAGCTAATTGTTGTGAAATTCCCTGTCCCCGTTTATGTCCTGGGGTGTAGAAAGGAGTATGTTTGTGTTGGGTATAATTTTTTAAAGCATCAAGTAAAGGTGTTTGGTTTTGATCGAGCATTTTAGGGAAAGTACGCCAAAAATTTTAATTATGTATGAACTTAATAATCGTATATAATACCGTTTCAATAAATGATTGCAACAATTCCTTGGTAAAGACATTGCATGCAATGTCTTTACAGAAATCTATTTGTCCCACTCTTTTTCCAAATTGGTAGAACTTCAATTTATTAATGATAAAAATTATTAATTTGGGCGATAATTAGCGCTTTTACGACCTTTCACTATTTTTTTACCGGTATTCTCAATCCTTGGGACTATCATCCCATAACCGAGCAAAAATGCCAAAAAAGAAAACAATAACTGCTGTTCCGAAAAGATATAATAGGGGATTAGAAATATCTAGATGGGTAGTTTGAGTAACCCAATTCTTAATTGAATCAGGTACTTTCCAAGAAGCAAAATAACCTAACATCCAAGAAATTAATAATCCAAGCACTAACCATATCAAGTAACGAATACTTTGATATATTTTTATGACAATTTTAGCAGTAGGCCATCCCCATGTTTCTTTTTTTCGCGGCTCAATGTTATCGCCTTTAAGCAACCAATATGCTAATTGTCTGACTAAGGGATTTTTACGTTTAGGGTTATAGTCTAAGTACTTAATATGACTTACTAAATGAATTGAATCAGCTTTGTAAGCTATGTTGTCGATTGGTTCTTTCGCACCATAGTCTTGTAGATTAAAATATTTGGTTTCATCTGCGACAGGATCGGTTGGGTCGTAAACATTAATCCACTCGAAGTCAGAAGGGAAAAATAATTTTCTGTTAATCGGAACAATTGCTGGCCAAACCACTGCAAACTTACTTAAAGGAGATCCATAAGTCATTACTCCTCTGAGATTTTTAAATAAGCCCTCACGAGCAATGATATCATCTAATTCTAGCCAAGCAGGACGGCGCGGAGACATATCTTTAGCTTTTTCCTCTGTAAGAGGGGTTTGAGTTTTTGTCCCAAAACCCGACTTCTGACATTTTTCCCATAGTTCTTGGTTAAGATAATTTGGTAAAACCGCATCTGCTTCCATTAAGCCATTGAAAGCAACCACAGTTCCCAGACTGTGAGCTAAAACATACCATCTGTCGTATTCTCCTAGCCTCATTTTAACTAATTCCGTCACCATGCGTCGGCGGACTGAAATCCTTGGAGGTTTACCAATATCGACAAAAGAACCTGCTCCTTCTGGTTCTTTTTGTTGATAATGTTTCACATCACCTAAATATTGCTCCAAAATATGAGTAGGAATCTTAATTCCTAGAAATCTGCGAAAAATAGCGTTTAAAACATAGAGTACAGGTAAGACCAAAAGCACGACCCAAGAGACAACAAAAAATCTCAAACGGTATATGAATTTTATCGAAGGTGTTTCACTTTTAGCATCTTTTGGTAACTCCATCTGTTCGAGAGTATCAAATTGATTTTCAGGACATTTCTTGTCCTTTTTTCCTAGGAATTGTTTTCTTGACCACAATGATAGACCCCATTTCCAAAATGATAGTTGGAACCCAAGAGTGCTAGATTTACCAAGATCTGCCCACCAAGTTTCCCGGAAAATTAACTCTGTGACCTTCTCTATTTTGTTGGGTTTATCCTTGTGGTACTCTTTAATCTCAATTACAACCGCTCCTTTCTCATCAGCTAACCAAGTTTGCTGACTAGCTGCGTATTCTCCATAGTCTGTGGAATTTATAATTACCCTCACTTCTAGAGGTTTTTCACGTTTGTCACGTTTGTCTGATTCTAAAGCTTTAGCAATATTTTTAGCTACTGCTTCTATATTTTCAAATTTCTTTGTTTCACCAATACCATGAACCAGTAAGATACCAACTCTTTCGGGTTTAGGAATTACATTATCAGATTTAGAAGTTGCATTGGTCATAATTACTTATCCTGTTTTAATTGCATTATCAGTAGAATTCATAGTCAAACAAGTTTGTCCATTAATGCCTAACAATTAAGATGAATCGTTAGGCAGTATGATTTAGTTTATTGGTAACCCTCGTTGTTTCTTGCTGGAGAGTTTTTCACTATTAATCCTTTTTTCATTACAGACGAAATCATCAAAATTAATGGGACAGACCTCACACACCCGTCTGGGGTTAAAAACCCCAGTCTAATAGCTCAAGTCCTATTTATAGGACTGGGAAACAACTCATCTCTCTAAAAATCTCTCTAATGAAAGGTTTTAGCAAAATCCAAATCCCAGGGATACCAATACTTCAAAAACTAAATATCAATACTAGGAGGTAGATTTTCAGGATCTAAATAACGGTAGGGGAATTTACCCGCATCTTTGAGTTTCATATTACGCACCTTTATATCCGTAGAAAGAGCCTCGAAACGAAGATTTGCTCGCTTTTGTACTTCTGGAAATCTCTTTCCCAAAGGAGCGATCGCTTTGGGTCCTGCAAGTCTAAAACGAGAAGGGTCAGTAAGCAGATAAGCGGAGGTAAGTTGGAATAAAATCCGGTCTAAAGTATGAGGTAAAGCGGTTTTTAAATACTCATCAGAAATCTCTTCTTCCCCGGATGGCATTGGTGCTAACATAGCAATTGGATAATTGGGCACATAAGAACCATAGTCAAATTGAGCAAAGTTTAGGATGGCGTGTCCAGCACTTGTTTTCCAGATAATATTTTGTAGTACCCAAGCTAATTGCTGTTTACTGGAAATGCTTTCAGGAAATGAGGCTATGTCGGCTTTGTTGGGGTCTCTCATTTCTGCAATCCATCCTTGAATCATAGGGTCATTGGCTACATCTTCGTCATTAACATATGCTGCATTCACAAAGTCAGTTGTGTATTCACCAAAGACATCCCATAACTTGAAACCGTCTTCGCGATAGTAATAGTTTTCAATTCCATCGGATTGCTTGCGGTCAAATCCACGTTCGGCAAGTTGCTCAGGAAAACTTGACTTCTCAAAGTCCCATTTTAACCATGCGTTGAGCATAATCTCTAGACCTTGGGCGGTTCCGGTAGAAAACGTGCTATCTGTAAAGGGCATCACATTAGAAACCAGGGTATGCCGTGCTACATAGTTGATACCGATAGTATCCTTGAAATGAGGAGCAAGTAAATCTCTGATTGGATGGTCTACACCTGTTGGAAAAGAATTGTGAAAGGCAACAGCAAAAGGTTCGACAGCAATGTGTCCAAATCCAAGATGCCAAATAAACTGCATTACCTGGTTGTCTGCACTCTTCATATGTAGTTTTGCCAACATCCATCGATTTGGTGGTGATTGGGGAGTATATACCGGTAGTTCATCGTTTAATCGGATACCCAGCATATCCACAAAAGTCTCTCCTTTCTCAGAGTCTTGCACGATAAGCGCAGTCGCAGGATATGTATGCATCCCTTCGTATGGTTTGACATTTTTCAACTCTGGAAGGTCTACCATCAAAAGGCGCTTTACACCAATCAAGTCAGCTATAGATTGGCTCTTATAACTCAGACCACGCATATTTTCCGGAACCTCCCCGATATCCTTGACAACCTTAATTATCATAGGATTAAGACCATTCAAGAATTGACGCGCAAATTCTCTATCTTTCCTCCAATTCTTGATAATATACTTGGTTTCACCAATATATCCACCTTGTAAAGCTTGATAAACATCACCTGAAATCGCCAAACGTTCTTTAGCACCAAGCTCTGTATAGAGAACCTCGTTGATTCGCTTAAAAAACATACCCTGCCTTGTAGGGTCTAGTGCTTCAGAGTGTGGAAGTCCTTTAACAGCACGAGGAAGCTTAGTTAAATCAACATCAGGTAACCCGGGAATATTCTCATATCGCTGATAATCCCATGTTTCTTTCTGTTCTACCAAAACATCCGCAAGTATCTCTTTTAGTATTTTCCCAAAATTTTCTACCACCCCATAAACTCTTTTAGGGTTCTGCTGCAATTGCTCGAGGTAATTAGGTGAGCTTGTTGTGTTAGATTCTCCCGTTGACTTAAATGCACTATTCAAATAAGCGATCGCACCAGTATAAGCCTTGTGTTGGGTAGCCATAAGTTCTTGCTTTACCCTTTCTGGATAAGCTTGAGTGTAGGAATACCATCTAACTTTTGTAAAAGTTTCTTTACCAGTTATCGCGTCTATTAAAGGACTAAACTCTACAAAAGTGGATACTGCTTTTAAACCAGGAATTGGAGGATCGACTTGCACAAAGTCATATTGTTCGGAGAACTTTTCATCATCCCTTGCTACAAGCAATTCATCAAATCTAGTACCTCCTTCATTCAGTTTGAACCGTCTGATACAACCGACTTTATCAGTTCCAGGGGAAAGAATCTCCATTGTTTCGTAGATTTTCCACCATTCTAAGTTCTCTTTTCCAAAGGGTTTAAACAACTCCCAAACTTTACAAATTGGAGCTTTGACAATACCAAACACCTCAACATCAGGATTTCGCTCAAAATAAGCCGAACCACTGACTTGAACTTCAGCGATGTTATGGGAAATAGCATCTTTTTCAACTTGAAAACTAGTATTATCTTTTACAAAAGTCATGAGTAATTAATCCTATAATAATTAGGAAAATAAAAAGGAAAACAAAATAATATTTGAAAAACAATTCTCATGATTAAGAATTGTTATTAGGTAAGTGCAAATGTTGTTTATTTTGAAGATACTAGTTATACTCCGTATCTTCTGTGATGCTCGGTTTTTACGGATTTAAAAAAGACGATTTTGCAAGATTTTATACTTGATAAATCTGTTCTAACAGAAGTTAAAAAGTTTGTCAGTACAATTTATATAAACGCAACAAAATATACTTGGTAATATTTCAGTAAGGGATTTCCCTTCTATAACTTTGTCTATAATATTTTATGAAAAATACCTCAGTGGAGGATAAACATTTGCAAAAGTAGACAGGAGAAAATTTCATAAAAATAGGTATTTGAATAGCATCAAACCCTCATGAACCCGGTTAATCTGTTACCGGAAAAATTACGACCTCATTTGAAATGGCACGGAATAAGATTAAGTTTTGTTGCAATACTTCTAATTGCTTGAATTCAAGTAAAAACAGTTAACACTTTCCCAATACAGAAATATTTTGAGCGATCGCATCACTTAAAAACGCAACATCATATTATTGTGGTGTGATTTGTTTAGGTTTATGGAAAGGTATTTGACCACAAAATAAAAAATCTTCTCTACTAAATTGTGATTTTTCTCCAAAGACTTATCTCAATGATCAACATAGTAGGTATCATTCTCGTTAAATCAAGAAATATGGTTAAGAAAACTTTCTCCACACTCTAGCCAAAACCTGTCTAAAATTGATTGTGTCTAGTTCACACAAATCTAATTCACACTCATCTAAAGTTAAAAATGCTAAGAGCTGGTATTGTCGGACTTCCCAACGTCGGAAAATCTACTTTATTTAATGCTGTCGTCGCTAATTCTAAAGCAGAAGCAGCGAATTTCCCTTTTTGTACGATTGAACCGAATGTCGGTGTCGTCTCAGTACCAGATGAACGGTTAAGTATTCTTTCGGGTATTTCTGAGTCTAAGCAAGTTGTCCCTGCACGGGTAGAATTTGTTGATATTGCTGGTTTGGTGAAAGGTGCAAGTAAGGGGGAAGGTTTAGGAAATCAATTTTTATCCCATATTCGACAAGTAGATGCAATTGTCCATGTGGTACGATGCTTTGAAAATGATGATATCATTCACGTGGCTGGTGAAATTGGTCCCCAAAGAGATATTGAAACGATTAATCTAGAATTAATTTTAGCTGACTTGGGACAAGTAGAGCGCCGCATAGAAAGAACCCGCAAACAAGCACGTGCAAATAAAGATGCACAGTATGAAATAACCGTGCTAGAAAAAGTTTCAGCAGCGTTAAATGAAGGTAAATCTGTACGTCAGATAGAGTTAACTGAGGAAGAGGAACCTATCATTAAACAGTTGGAAATGTTAACAGCAAAACCAATTATCTATGCTGCAAACGTTTCTGAGGATGATTTAGCGACGGGTAATGAGTTTGTAGAAAAAGTCCGAGAAGTTGCATCACAAGAAAATGCTCAAGTAGTAGTAGTTTCAGCACAGGTCGAATCAGAGTTGATTGAAATACCAGAAGAAGATAGACAAGACTTCTTGGAAGCTTTGGGGGTTAGTGAAGGTGGTTTACAATCATTAATTCGTGCAACTTATGACCTTTTGGGTCTGCGTACCTATTTTACCTCTGGGGAGAAAGAAACTCGTGCTTGGACAATTACCGCAGGTATGTCTGCACCGCAAGCTGCTGGTGTAATTCATACTGATTTTGAAAGGGGATTTATTCGTGCGGAAACCGTTGGTTACGATGATTTAGTAACATCGGGTTCTATGAGTAAAGCGAAGGAGAAAGGTTTGGTACGCAGTGAGGGAAAAGAATACATCGTTAAGGAAGGGGATGTGATGTTATTCAGATTTAATGTTTAGGTAAAAAAAGATGTGGAGACCTAGCGAATGCTAGGTCTATAAAAGGTTTTGATTTTAATTTAACGCCAGAGTCTTATATTATGTAATACATTATGTATTGAATTGTGTATTAAGGAAGTAAGTCTTATATTAATTACCTTGGGGAATGGTATTAATCTCAGGTTAAATTTTATATGATTATAAATTTTAATAGAAGGAAATTTTTAGTTTATGGTGCAGCAGCTATTGGTGGTAGCCTATTACTGAAAGCTTGTAGCGGTGGTGAAGAAAAACCTATCACTACAACTAATAAACAAGGGTATAAAGTAGCGATCGCACTTCCTGGTGTTGCGACAGATAAGGCTTGGAATCAATCTGGATTTGAAGGTATTAAACTCGCGAAGAAAAAGTTTGGTGTAGAGACTGCAAGTATAGAGCAAGTTTCCCAATCTGACCAAATGCAGGTTTTATCAAATTTTGCTCGTCGGGGGTCTAATTTAATCTTTGCACATGGGGGACAGTTTGATGCAGCTATACAACAAGTTGCACCAAATTTTCCCAATACGTTTTTTATTGGGGTCAATGGTGCGGTTTCTGGAGGAAATTTCGGTTCTTTAAGACTAAATCATTTACAGGGTAGCTATCTATGTGGAATTATTGCTGCCTCTATGAGTAAGTCTGATAAAATAGCATATATTGGCGGACAAAAGTTTGAAGCGACTGAGGAAGAGTTGAGGGGGTTAGAATTAGGGGCTAAATCTATTAAACCTGAGATTAAAATCAGTTCTACTTTTACTGGAGATTGGAATGATATTGCAAAGGCTAAAGAAGCGACTTTAGCATTAATCTCGTCGGGTGCAGATGTTGTGTATCAATGGTTAGATGCTGCTGCTCCTGCGGTACTCCAGACCGCTGCTGAGAAGGAGGTCTACGCATTCGGTAATACTAACGATCAATTTTATATTGCTCCCAAAGCTATTTTGACCAGCACTATCAAAAGACTCGATTTAGCGATCGCTTATATTACTGAGTTAGGAATGCAGGGTAAACTTCAGGGGGAGGTTTACAAGTTGGGATTAGAAAGACCTGATATTTTATATCTAGGTAAGTTTAATCAGGCTGTATCTCAAGATATTCAAAATAAGGTAAATACTACCAAGGAAGATATTGTGAACAGCAAAATTGAATTTGCAGAATGTCGAGAAGGTAGTAAGGAAACAGTTTGTGTAAAACAAGTGAGTTAAATTAAACTTGGTTTATTAATAAGTAATGAGCGATCCACAAGGTGGGAATTCAAAATTCAAAATTCAAAATTCAAAATTTAAAATTAATTCAGTTCCACCTTGCAACAAATGAAACTTGTACATTTTTTGATAAATCCTCAAACCCCTAATATATAGGTTTTATAAAATGTGCAAGTTAGAAGTTATGAGTAGTAGGTAATAACCACTATCTTTTCCAGGGGACTATATAGTAACGAACTTAAGTGGACTTGATATTACCCCTTCCTATTTACAATCAATTATTAATGTCTTATTTACGCTTAGAAAATATTACTAAGTCATTTGGAGAATTTACTGCTAACGATAATATTAGTTTGACTATCGAAGCGGGTTCTATTCACGCCATTTTAGGAGAAAATGGTGCTGGAAAAAGTACTTTAATGAATATTATTGGTGGTGTAGTTAAACCAAGTAGCGGTAAAATTTATCTACAAGATAGGTTAGTTAATATTAAAAGCTCCAAAGCAGCAATTGAACTTGGTATTGGTATGATTCATCAACATTTCATGCTGGTACCCCAATTAACTGTCACAGAAAATATTATCCTTGGTGTAAGAAGTAATCATAGAAGTAGTAATAGAAATCATCTACGTCTAAATTTAACTCAAAAGCAACAGGAAATAGCTGCCTTATCTCAAGCTTATAATTTAGATATTAATCCCCAAGCAAAAGTCGGTAATTTACCGATTGGAATTCAACAAAGGGTTGAAATACTCAAAGTCCTTTATCGTCAAGCAAATTTACTAATTCTAGATGAACCGACAGCAGTTTTAACTCCCACAGAGGTGGATTCTTTAATTCATATTCTCAAACAGTTGGCAGCGACAGGTAATACGATTATCTTTATTAGTCATAAACTAGAAGAGGTGATTAATTTATGCGATACCGTAACTATTTTACGACGCGGTAAAGTTGTTGCAAACACCACTACAAAAGAAACTACCTCAAAACAGCTTGCAGAGTTAATGGTGGGAAGAGAATTATCTTTACAGTTGAAAAAACCTGCTGTATCCTCCCAAGAAGTGGTTCTATCGGTGCAAAACTTACAAGTAGAAGATCAAAAAGGAATTATAGCCGTTAATAACCTATCATTTAATATTAAAGCTGGAGAAATTCTGGGTGTTGCAGGAGTAGATGGAAACGGACAAAGAGAACTCGCTGATGCTATTTGTGGTTTAGCAAAAATTAAATCAGGAACTATTAATCCAACCCCCCAATTGAAACAGATCAGAATAGGATATATTCCAGAAGATAGACAAAAAATGGGTTTAGTAATGCAATTTAATGTTGCGCAAAACCTGATTTTAAAAACCTTTTACAGACTACCTTTTTGTCGAAATTTTTTATTACAGAAGCAATTAATTAACAATCATGCTAATTCTAAATTAACAGAATATGATATTCGTGCAACCAGTCCAAAAGTCAAAGCAACTCAACTATCCGGTGGAAATCAGCAAAAAATCGTCTTAGCACGGGAATTAGATCAAGAACCATCTCTAATAGTCGCAATGCAACCTACACGAGGACTTGATATCGGTGCGATCGCATCAGTACAGCAGCGTCTACTTGCTCAAAGACAAAGAGGTGCAGCCATTTTATATATTTCCACAGAATTAGAAGAAGTTATCGCCATGAGCGATCGCATTGCTGTTATGTATGAAGGTCAGTTCCTCGGGGTCATGAATGTAGATGAAACTACTATTGAGGAAATTGGTTTATTGATGGGAGGATTTTCAATTCAATAATATTATCTGTCCAAGCCCAGGGTAGTGCAAGAATAATCTAAGGAGAATCTTATATCTCGCAGGGTTTTATGAAATAATAGAATTTGACGTTAATTCGCCCTTTCTAAAGATAGGTAATCAGCTAAATTATTGATCTTAATAATTGTTGATATTTGGTAATTTCCTCTCCCGAATTCCCTTCCAACAAGAGATAAAAAGATTTACTTGACATCAAATATGAATTGAACGTAGAGACGTTCAATTGAACATCTCTACGAAAACTTTGTTAAACTATATAGTCAATAAGTAAATTAACTATCCTGTTTTTGATTTTCTGAAGTTTTCTCCTTTTCCACAGTCGGGAATTGAATATTTGCAGCTGCGTATTCAGAGACTAAAAGAGACATTTGAGGATTGTATAACCTGGTGTAGTTCCAGTAATTACCAAACACTTGACGGACGTAATTTTTGGTCTCATTGAATGGTATTTGTTTCACAAACTGGTCTGGGTCATCTCTTGGTAAAGTTCTTAACCACTTACTAACATTTCCAGGTCCAGCATTATAACTTGCGATCGCTAACATGGAGTTACCCTGATATTGTTCATGGGTGTGGTCTAAGTACCAGGTTCCCAATCTAATATTATCGTCGGGATTGGTGAGTTTAATATCTTCCTTATCGGCTTTAATTTGAGGTAATATCCAATTAGCTGTAGCTGGCATTACCTGCATTAAACCAGTTGCACCAACTGTGGAACGAATTTCTGGCTGGAAGCGGGATTCTTGACGAATTAAGGCAACCACCATAAACGGGTTTATATCGTTAGCTTTAGACCATTTTTGAATTTCCGGAAAATATGGGAAGGGATAGCGAGCTTTCCAATACATTTCCTGCTTACTAAGGGCTTGGAATTGAGCTTTCTCTTCTGGTTTTTCCCGGTCTTCGAGTTTGGCAACTTTATCTATTCCAGATAAGTAATTATCTCTAGCTAACTGTATTAAACCTTCAGTAAATTGCTGGCTAACACTAGGTTGGAGTTTATTCTGAAATTCAGTTTCCCATTGTTGCCATGCGTCTTTATCCTGTGCGAGAATATACAGCTCCTTAAAAGTCTCTGAACCCGCAGGAGGAACAGAACGACGGAAGATCCCTACTTGGGGTCTCATTTTGCGGACGGTGTTGAAATCGCCAACATCCAGCCCTAAAACGCTACCAGAACGCCATGCATAATAAGAATAAGGGAAATTACCTAAAACATAACCGTAAGCCCGTTTAGCTTCCTCCTCCCGACCTAACCTAGTTGCCCATTTTCCCACCCAAAAACCAGCCCTGGGAGCTAAAATGTGATTAGGATTATTTATGGGGATAGATTCTGCCCATTTCCAAGCAGCTTCATAGTCTTTCTCCTTAGCTTTCTTCTTAGCTACCTTCCAACGATACTCCGCCACTTCCGTAGTATTGTTGTATTTACTTAAAAGTAGTTTTAAAGCTTCTTGAGCTTGACTTCTATCGCTGCTTTCCAGTATTTTAGCTTTCTTAATTAACCCTGTGGCTATCTGTTCAGGATGCTTCTCGGCAGCTATTAATTGATTAAGATAAGTTAACTTATCCTGCTGGTCTCTCTGAATATCCGATAATCTTAGCAGAGCATTTGCTGCTTCTTGAGAATCGGGAAACTTTTCTAGCAACTGCTCATAAGCTAAGATCGCTCGTTCTCTTTCACTGCCGTACTGATAACCCCGTCCAATTCTGTACAAATTCCGGGGTTCAGAAGTCGCATTCTCATAAGACGTTGCAGCCTTACCATACTCACTCTGATTCCAATAGCTATCAGCGATCACCTTCCAATCTTCTGGTTGGAGGTTCGCAGTTGACTGAGTTAGCTGGTCAAGAATCGGCACAATACCGTTTCTATTGGCAGCATGCTTAGCTAGTAATAGCTGTAAATTTGGCTGGTCAGGATTTTGACGCAATCTCTCTCGGATAATCTCCGAAGTCAGAGGATGAGAAGGAAACTCAGCGATCGCTTTATCCTGATATTCCGGTAAACCAATTAAATACAGTGATTTAGCAGCAGCAGCTTCTTTAGGATAGCGCTTTAAAACAGCCTGACGCATATCAGAGGCTTTACCATCTTCTCCCAAGATATCGTGTGCTCGTGCCTTTTGTAGCAAGATGTAAGGAGATAAAGCTTTATATTCCCTATCTAAACCATCCAGCCATTTCAGAGCAGCCTTTCCCTGTTTCTGTTCGATTAAATCGTCAGCCAAAAGATACCGAGCTCGATTTCTTTCAAGAGAAGCAGAACCGTTGGCAATTTTTTCCAACTCCGCTGTTCTTTCTTTAGAATCAAGTAAAGCCAGAGGTAAAACAGCTGATTTTGCTGCACTTTCCTCAGAAACTTTTTCAGACCTTTTGCCGCTACCAGTTAATAAATCGCTTATGGATAAGCCAATTTGGGGAGACGAGAACATCACCCCGGCTAAGAAAGCGCATATCCCAGCACCGGCAATAAATGATATTTGTTTTTTCTGTAATTTCTTCAGCATTGATTCTCGCTGAATATTTCAGTCCAATTAGTTGCAACTGTAGCATTGCTGGTAGCAAGGATACCTAATTTTTGATTGTGATTTCTATTTTTTACATAGAAAATAAAAATTGAGTTGCACAAAATTGGTTTATAGAACACTATAAAATATAATACTTGTAAGTCATAAAGCTTAGTAGAGCTTTATAGATAATTTCATCATATAGTTTTGTAAAAATTCAAATTGAAAATTCAAAGCATCATCAAATCTAAGTATATATCGTCAGTCAAGTCGCTTCGCTCCAATTCAAAATTCAAAATTCCGGCATTCAAATCAGTGGGGGCTTGAACCCACCATGCAATTATTGACCACTGAATAAGATTCAGTGGGGGCTTGTACCCGAAATTAATTAATTCAAAATGGTCAAGTGACAGAATTTATTTATAAAAACCCTCTAAGTTTCTTCCAACCTGCAAAGAATGTTGATTTGCTGATTCCTGGGATGGTAATGCAAGAACACTGATAAATAGGAAGGGACTTAATCCTTGTAAACCTGTATGGAGAAATAAACAGAAGAATAAATAAGAGAAAATATATTTAAAGTTATCTTTTGTATAGTAGCCATTAAATGTTCTTAGAATAACCCAAAAGTAGAGAATCCCTAATGGGATTCCCGTATAGGCAATCACTTCCAAAAATGAGTTATGAATGATAGCACCAATGGGACGAAAAACATTCTCATACTCTGCACCGTAACCGGTCAACGCTAACTGCCAATTATTTATATAAGAGTCTATTAGAAAGCGATTGGCGAAGAATCTAATCAGATTGGATTTATCATTAAAGGAAAATAAACGGGTCGAACCTGTATCGTAACCAAAACCAACTTCTATATATTGTAAAAATATTTCCCCGACCAGAATACCAAATATATTTAGAATAATGAAGAGGATAGGAAAGTTGATTTTACTGGCAATTTTGGCAATCGGTTTCTCAAAAATGACAATTGTGAAAAATATCACCAGCGTTACAAAGTAATTTCGACTCAGAAAGAGGACGCTAGAAGCTAATCCTAAAATGATTCCGGGTTTAAATTTAAGCTTGTAACTCAGAAAGAAAAATAGTAACATAAATAGACCCGATAAATTAGGGTCGCCTACACTCAAGCTGACTCTGCCGCTACCGTCAAACTCTTCGCGCCTGTATCTAATCATCTGGCTAATCATAGAAAGCAAAGTCAACCAGCACATGGTAATCAAGTAGGTTCGATTTACAGAAACTTTCTTGAAACCACTAAAACCAATTGCCATTAAACAAATTGGTAAACTATATCGAAATAAGTGATATTGGGAAAAGTTTATGACGCTCAAAATCAAAATTGAGCAGACAATAATAATATCAGCAACTAGTATTTTTGTTCTATAGCAAAATGCTTGGACAATTAGAGTTACAGCAAGTAATGGTAAAAATATTTTAGCGTGGGGTAATTGTAGTTCGTAGGGAATAATATATAAAATAGATAAGCTGTAAAAAAAAAGAGCGTATATAAAGTAGTTTATTCTTTCTTGAGTAAAATTGAAGTTGATATTCACTATTTTTAATTAACTATTTTTATAAATGTTTAGTGGTAAGAACTCGTGTAAAAATAACCTAAACACTTTTTATATGAAAGGTATATTGAGAAAGCATTTCAGGTAAAATTTGTACAATTTGTTTTTACATGTCTCCTAAGTATGCGGTGGTTAATTAATTGTTAATGCTTAATGGGAAGCAGGAAAACAGACAGAGAAGATATATGAAAGCTTATATTTATTACTTTTTTTCTTTAGATGATTAGCAATGGTGCTATTCCTTGGCGTAAACCCCTTGGGGTTATGGCAATATTAAAGGTATGATTTTTATTTGTTTATATTAATTCATCTTAATTCTTCCTTCTTTCCTTGCTGCTATTTTCTTCTGAAATAGCTGAGAATATCTTTGAGCTTGTAGTGAGATGGAAAACTCTTGTTCAGCCTTTTGACGAGCATTCTTCTGTAGAGCGATCGCACGTTTTTGGTCTGATAGTATCCACTCGATTCCATGAGCTAGTTGGTCAATTTCAAATGCTGGTGCTAGATAACCGTTGCGTTGATGTTCTATCATATCTGGCATTCCTCCTATATTAAAAGCTACACAGGGAGTACCGCAAGCTAGGGCTTCCATAACTGTATTTGGTAGATTATCCTGAATGGATGGGGCAATAAAAATATCTACAGCAGCGTAAACTAGAGCTAAAGAAATATCATCTTGAAAACTTCCTAGATAATGAATTTTAAAGTTGAGATTTTTTAACTCAGTTTGATTCTCAGAAGTACCAAATACAACTAGTTCTACCAGTTGGTGAATATCTGTCTGTTGAAATTTTGTCAGTGCGTGATAAAGTAAATCGATTCCCTTACGCTTTTCGGATGTAAATGCAGCACCGAATAGAATTAACTGCTTATCCTGGGGTAAATTTAACCATTCTCTCGCAAAGTCTTTTTCAACGGGTTTATAACGCTGTAAATCTATCCCATTGGGAATTACCTCCACGGGAAAACCTTTCATTAAAGAACTTGAACTAACGCAATCTTTTAACCACTTACTAGGAGTTACAATAGTTAAATCCATATTTGAATCTACTAAATCTATTTTTCTCCAGGCTGAAGCTTTACGTTTCCAGATCCAACGAGAAATATCTTGTTCCTTACCAGATTTGAGAATAGGACAATTACCGCAATTATCAATATAGCGATCGCATTTTAAACTATATTGACATCCTCCGCTTATTGCCCACATGTCATGAAATGTCCAAACTATAGGTTGAGAAAATTTGGCAATGGTTTCTATACTCAGATATCCACATATCCAGTGTAAGTTTATAATATCGGGTAAATTGGTTAATAAGTTTGTATTTCTAATTTTGGAATGAATAAAATCGGGAAACCATTGAGGAGAAAACATTCCCTGACGTTGGGGATAAAGTTTCAAGGGTAAGTTATCCAATGTCGGACGAATTTGATTGACCAGTTTCTCAAACTTATTTACCGCACCAATTACATTTTTATCATTACTACTCTTATATTCAACCAACATTTGAGAATTAATATCCATCATCCTCAAACCCTTGTGTAAGCGAAAAGCTGCTCTCGCTGCACCACCACTTGTATCAAATGTACTCAGAATCAGAGGATTCATAGATATAAAGCTTAATCTTTTAAGTATTTTAAGTATTTCTACTATTATCTAATAAAAATTTTTCGGCTCTTCCGAATTTTAATCAAAAGGGAGGGATATTGAGTCTTTATTATTTATATATTTACTACTTGCTTATATAACCATTCAACACTCATTACTCATTACTTATTACTCATTACTTATTACTCATTACTCACCACTACTTTCCTAGAATAAAAAACATAGCTATCAAAAATACCAGACTTCCTATCCCGATAACTAGAAAAATCTACCCTGGTTTCAAAACCAATTTCATCTAACATTGCAAAAATATCAATTCCAAAAGTTCTATAAGCTAATATTTTCCCGCGAATTCTATCCCCGTGATACTCTGGAGGCAGTAAATGAATGTCCTCTGGAGTGGAAGTATCAACCCTAGTTAAAGTTTCTCGGTCGAAAAAACAGGGAACCGTAAAAATATGATATCCCCCCTGCTTCAAAACTCGATGTACTTCCCTAAAACCTTTCTGATGGTTTCTCACATGTTCAAATACGTCTTCAGTAATTATCACATCAAAACTTTCATCCTCAAAGGTCAAACTCTCCAAATCCTGACAATATACTCCTGGATGAATTTCTGTACCCGGAGGGATATCTGGATAAAAACTAGAACTGATATATCTAATATTTTGATCGAAAACCTTCGCGAATGCATCATTAATGTCAGCGTTATATATCCTATACTGACTTCCTTTAGCTATACTTGCTATCGTCAAAACATCTGGGAATAGCTCTTGTAATAATATCTTGGCAACATGTCTTTTACGAGCAGAACTCCGACAACTTAGACAGTACATATTATTGCGGGCTGCTGTAGAATCAATACAGACAAACACCGTCGGATTTCCACAAATATTACACTTACCAAATTGATGATTACCTAAATTATCAATTGCTCTAGTACCAGCATCAATAATTTTCATACTTCACTCTCTTCAGATTTCATGTAACAATTTATTAACTTGCTTTCCTGCTGCGAACCAATTTAAACGGGTTTTATATTCCCAGAAGGCAGATAAAGCTATTCTTTGATATTCCGAAGGCTTGTAAAATAAATCTGATATGTATTCACAGTATTCAGATACTTTAGCATCTACAGGAAAAATTTTACCATTAACATCATCTTTAATAACCGTTGGTAATCCCCCCACATTACTTACTAAACAAGGTACTCCAAAAGAATTTGCCTCACACAGAACGTGTCCGAAGGCTTCAGCCCGTGATGGTAAGATCAAAAAATGCGCGATCGCCAGTAGTTGAGTAATTTTTTCCATTCCCTCATGGGTACTTTTATCTGCATATCCAGCATATTTTACAAAGTTAGGAAATTTTTTGGCTTGCTGTTCGTCACATCCTAGTACTGTTAGTTGTGTTCTCACACCCATCTTATTTAATTCTCGTGCTACTTCTACTGCTATATCACCCCCTTTTCTCTCCCAGTCTCTTCCTATAAATAGAAGATGACATTGATTATGTAAACGTTGTTTTACTAAGGATTCAATATCCCTAGATGTAAGTTCTGTGGGAATATTTCCTCCAAATGGAACTACTTTGACTTTCTGCGCTGGTATTTGATAATTCTTAATTGCGCTTTGTGCAGCCCAAATGGAGGCATAAATAGCCATACTGCACCTGTCTAATGCAGCTTTTTCCATTGCATGACCATTCTCTAAGGTTTCTCGACAAAGATTACAGTAAGTAGGATAAAAATTAACAATATTGGCAAAGGTCGCGTCAGACCAGAAAACTATAGGATGATGAGACTCTAAGTAAGCAATAGGTATACTTCCAGGACTGAATATTATATCAACTTTTAGAGAAGACAGTTTCCTGGTAACTTGTTTGGCATAGCTCTTTAGGATCGTCGGTTCTCTATCTCTAAGATAATTTTTCTTTAATAGTTTTCGATAGAAGTAAGTTTTCCCTTTATATAGCAAAGAATATTTTTCTATTAAAGGAAATATATATGTCAGTTCTAATTTTTGTTGAACTAAACTTTCAGCAATATGATAACCCAAGCCTGAAAACTGCTTGATGTCTTTAGCATTATAATTACTGATATAGGCTAATCTCATACATCCATAGTAATATATTAGTTTGAAATATTCATTTGAAATATTAGTTTCAATAATAGTCTTATCAAGAAGTATAATTTACCGCCTATAAAGATTTAATAGACCTATTTTCAGGTTTTTAATACCAAAAATTTTCTGATGTTTATTTTTTATGAAATTTAAATTAATTTAATATCTTTCTTCATAATCAGAAGTTGATACCCATCCTAAACAACAGCTACACAACAGTTATTACAAGTTACCTGCTCATACACTACAAAAATTATTTTAAGCAATAACAAAAAAATATAAATATATTAAAGAATATTTAAACAGCATCTACCTTCCCCATAAGACCTATACTAAATCTAAACGTCTGTAAATAGTGATATTTGAGATATCAGGATCAGACAAAAATATTTTGTATATGAATAATTTAATATGGGGTATCTCATACTAACATAGTCAATTCCACCTATTTTTAAGTGAATATCCTGAAAAATTATAATTAATTAGGTGCTATAAAATACTTTATGTGTACAATGAAGAAGTTTTCAAAAATTCCCCAAATTTCATCATGTATATTTCTACTTAGGTAGAAATGTTGTAATATATCGATATAATAACTATGTAAAAATACTTTAGATTGTTATTAAAATTCTTATTCATAGCAGAATTATAAGTTATCCTATAGTCCATGAAGTAATTTAACTATTCAGATTTTTTGCCAAATAGACTTATAACTTAAATCTATGACTGTTAATGATTTTATCTAATGTTTTATGTCGCAAGTAAAATCTATTTTAGAAACCACAATTCACTTTAAAGATTTCAATTAAATTACTAGCCAATGTTTTCACTCAGGGTAGCAGTAGGCAATATAAATAGGAATTATTTATGAATGAAAATCTTAACGATATTACTTTTATAATTGTTTCCTATAACAGCGAAAGAACTCTCAGAGGTGCAATTGCTTCTTGTCTGATGAGTTTGAAGGATTCTTATCAGGGTAGAGGAAAAGTTGTAGTGTATGACAATGCCTCAACGGACTCTTCTCCAAAGATTTTAGATGAATATAACCAAGAATATCCAAATCTATTTATTGGTATTAAAGGTAAAGAGAATCTTGGCTTTGCAAAAGGTAATAATAAGGCAGTAGAAGCATCTCCCAGTAAAAACTATGTCCTGATTAATCCAGATGTTACCTTCAAATCAGTCGTAATTACAAAATTACAAGAAACCCTAGAGTCTGCAAAGGATATTGCAGTGGTTTGTCCGAAATTGCTTTTTTTGGATAATTCTGTGCAACCCTCTATTCGCAGGTTCCCTACTTTTTTATATTTATTTTTCAAGCTATTTCTAGGAGAAAAGCTGCAAAATAGACTATATCCCTTCGATTATTATTATGCACAATTACCAGAAGCAGTTACTACCATAGAAGTGAATTGGGCAATTGGTGCCTTTATGATGGTATCAGGAGAGTATGTCAGACTTTATGGTTTGTTTGACGAAAGATTTTTTCTTTACTTTGAAGATGTTAGTTTGTGCTTAGAAGCATGGCAAAATAATTATCGAGTTTTATTCGATCCTAGTGTATCAGCCATGCACTTATATCCCCGTAAAAGTACAAGTTCAGGATTTAATCGTTTGACCCTGATACATATGATTTCAGCATTAAAATTCTTTGGAAAGCATAGAAAATATCCTCAGAAGACAAATACAGAACCAGTCCGCTATCAGCAAAACTCAAAAGTTACTTTGGTGGGTCAAAGTATCTGTGCAGAATCAAGGAAAGAATTGAAAAAGTAAAGACATTATAAGTAGTTAAGCATGGATGATTTATGCATTATTTATATATTCACTGCTCAGTTATACAATCGTTTATTGTCTTCTATTTTCTATTCTAAGTAACTGTCTGATTATATCCAAGTGCGATTATTCCTTTTTAACGACGACTTAAAACTGACGACTTAAAACTTAAGACTAATTAAAACAGAATGTGTCGAAAAAATCATCGATAGTTAAAGCTTTTCAACCCTTTTACCCCATTGCCGCGATCGCTGTTATTTTTACTTTAGTAGGAGCGATACTAGAAGCTTGTGGGGTAGGTCTAATAGCATCTTTACTACAGGGTTTGACTAATCCAGAACAATCACCTTTTCAAACCGGTATAGGGTGGTTCGATGTCTGGTTCTTGGGGACAAAAAGCAATGCAATGCAAAGGGTATATCGAGTATCTGGTCTAATTTTAGCTACAGTATGGGCTAGGTCTATATTTAGCTATTTTGGACGCTATTGTGCCAAATTATGCGAAGCTGGACTAATTGATGCCTTACGCAGAAAGTTATTTAACCAGTTCGAGCAGATGAGTCTGAAAGAATATAGTAAAAGTCGTTCTGGGGAACTGATTAATATCTTCTGTGCGGAGGTTTCTCAAATTAGTATCGCCTTTAATGAAATAATTAACTTTGTGACTAAAAGCTGCATTATCTTTGCCTATGCTTTGGCAATGTGCTTAATTTCACCACAGTTGACCCTAGCTATTGTACTGCTCTTTGGGCTATTAGCAGCAGGAGCCGCAAATTTAATTAGACGGGTGAGGACAGCAAGTTTTGAAGTTACCGCTTATAATAACGACCTGAGTTCTGCAATGGTAGAATTTATTAACGGTATCAAGACCGTAAAAGCCTTTTGGACTCAAGATTACGAACGCAAACGTTTTGAAGAAATCGCACAGCACTATAAACAAGCTTGGTTGCGCTCTCATCTATTTAGCAGTATGGTGCAGCCAGTAGTGGAAGCGATCGCAACCACAATTTTAATTGGTGTTATTTTAGTATCTGTTTCTTTATTGGTGAGTAGGGGTCAGCTACACATTATTTCATTATTGGCTTTTCTATTTGCCTTATTTCGTCTCCTACCAATTATTGCTCATATTAATAGCTCTTGGGGAATTATTGCTACTCACTCTGGTTCGATTAATATTGTTGAGCGTTTATTGCAGACCGAAGATAAAGTTTATTTACAGGATGGTAATTTAGAGTTTCCCGGTATTGAGCGTAAAATTGAATTTGTAGATATCAGCTTCGGCTACACTCCAAATCAGCCGGTACTGCAAAATATTAACTTTACTATCGAACGCGGACAAATGTTAGCCCTAGTTGGTGCTTCTGGTTCAGGTAAAACGACTCTAGCTGACTTACTGATGCGTTTTTATGAACCCACTTCCGGAGGGATTTTTATTGATGGTATGGAGCTAAGTCAATATAAACTTGCTTCTTTGCGTCATTCTATAGCCGTAGTTAGTCAAGATACATTTATATTTAACACTTCAGTCAGAAATAATATTGCCTATGGTTTAAATAATATTGACGACCGGGCAATTTCTGAAGCTGCAAAACAGGCAAATGCCCTAGAATTCATTTTAAACTTACCCGATAAATTTGACACAAAATTAGGCGATCGCGGAGTGCTACTTTCTGGGGGACAACGACAGCGTATAGCTATAGCTAGAGCGCTTTTACGTAATCCAGAAATACTTATCTTAGATGAAGCAACCAGTGCTTTAGACTCAGTTTCCGAACGATTGGTACAAGAGTCTTTGGAAAAATTAGCACAAGGACGCACTACAATTGCGATCGCTCACCGACTTTCTACTATATTCCGAGCAGATAAAATCATTGTGATTGAGGAGGGAAGAGTTATTGAGGAAGGTAAATATCAAGAATTAGTCGAAAAACGCGGTAAATTTTGGAAATACCATCAAATGCAGCATGATTTCGGACAAGTTAATTAAAATTATTAACTAGTTCAAAATGTTAATTTTATTTACACTAAGTTAATATTTACTACATAATAGTTATTAAAAAATAGTTTAAATACAGCAATTCAGTTTTTAGCTGGGTAGAACTGATAATTTGTAATATTTATAGCCAGTGTTATATAGTCAGTGTTAGAAAAATGTTGAAAACATTTTTTCTATCTAAATTAGAAGAAAATCCCTATCAAACCTTGCTTAGTAAGAGCTTGCAAAAGTATAGCGTACAGATTAAGGGAGGTGAATACCAGCTTCAAAGTATTTATTTTATTTTTGAAGTGTTAAAAAATGGTAAGCCTGATATATTTCATATCCATGATGTACATTATTTTTTACAAGGTAAAAAATATCCTGTACACCCTTTATTAGATAGAGATGAATTGCGTCGTCCTTTAAAATTTATTATATTCATTTTACAAATTCTGATATTAAAAGTTTTAGGAGTAAAAATAATTTGGACTGTACATGAGTGGTTAGATAAGTATGATAATGGCAGACAAAATATTCCGAAAATAATTGTCAAAATAGTTACTAATCTTTTCGATGGTATAATTACCCATTCTGAACTCACGAAAAAACAAGTTATTCAAGAAACAGATGAAATTAATTCTAGTAAAGTTCACGTAGTTCCCCACGGTAACTATATAGGATTTTATCAGAATACTGTTACAGGAGAAGCCGCTAGGAGGAAACTAAATATATCCCCAGATAAGTTAGTTTTTTTACTTTTTGGCAATATTTATTCTAACAAGGGGTTTTTAAAAGCAATAGACGATTATCATCAACTGACATCAGTTGGGTCAGGTGATACCTTTTTATTGATAGTTGGTCATGTTGCAGAGCAAAGTATGTATCAACAGATTTATGAGAGGACTATAGGAGATAATCAGATTAAATTTGTTCCCCACAAAGTTACAAATAATGACATTCAAAATTATATGAATGCCTGTGACTGTGTTATTTTACCTTACAAAATTTTTACAACTTCTGGTGTCGCACTTCTATCCATGTCTTTTGGTAAAGCTTGTATAGCTCCAAATGTTGGTTTTTTTCAGGAAACATTCGATTCCGGAGGAGCTTTTTTATATAATCCTGCCGATAATAAAGGTTTATTAAATGCTATGAGACAATCTATAAAAATGAAATCAAAGCTTTTATCTATGGGGGAATATAATTATCGTAAAGCACAACAATGGAATTGGGATGATGTCGGAGAACTGACCTTTAAAATTTACCGTCACTACCTTTAGTTTTTAACCACTATCTTATAAAAAAATGAATTATCAAGCTATTAACTATCAAACTATCGAAGCACGATAGCTAGTACAATTAGTCAAGGAATACTATTTGTATATTTACTTCTGTGGTTATATAAATTTTAGATTTTCACTGTTGAATAGTCACAACATATAAAACATGTTTAGTTAATGAAAATTAATTAAATATTAATAAATTAATTTTCATATCAACATTTGATCAATTTTACACTTTCTTCTTGTTTATCAGTACTTTACTAATCAGCAATAAACTCTCTTGGGTTTATCCTCAATCCCTAGAAGCATAGCTGAAGGGTTACGATGTACTCTCTTGTAGAGAAGACATCGCTGATTTGCTTATTTTGGGGTAGCTATACTATTATATTTATCCCCGGGAACAAAGTTATACGTTTATTGAACAAATAAAATAACAAGAGATATTATTTTCACGTTTATGAAAATTAAGCTACATTAGTAAGAAAATATATTAAAGATAAAAATGATACTAATAAATAGCCAATTCAATTACTATTTACATTTACAAAACTGTTAGGATTAATAATAATCAATCTAAATTATCTATGCTGGAATTATGTATAAAATAAAACAGAATAGTTATAATAAGTAAATTTAGTAATTTCAGAAGTTTTAGAAACTATCCAATAACCTTAGCTTTAAAAAATATAAAATAAAATACCAGTCTTGATTACCCTTATAGATGCTTTTGTTGTTTATTAACAGGACTTATCCAATTGTCGCAATATATCGCTGGTACATAACACTAAAAACATTATTTCTAGGTTCTGGAGTTAGTCAAAGTGTGATGTATTCTTACAAGAAAAATGTATCGGATGTGTAAGTCTTAATTAACTAATGAATGAATTAAATATTTTATTTTGAACTACTTAGGTCAGAATAATTGAAAAAATATTTATCCGAAATAAAAGTCAATGAATCATTACATTTAAATTCATCTTTTGATTATTGGGGTTTTTATGAATCTAAAACAGAGCACTTTACCAAATACACCATATACTAGTAAAAAATCAACTTACTCTGCTTCTCATGGAAGATTGCGGACACAAACTATTTTAATTAGAATCCTTTAAATTTAAAATTTAACATTTTTCAAAAATTAAACTTACAAAAGAAAATATTTTATATAGTTGCAGACTATCGTTTGAATTAATCACTTTTAAATTGAAAGATAAAACTTTCTATTTATACTGTTTCGATATTAGAGGAGTTTAGTGGTGGTTGAATCTAGTTTAGAGAAAAGAAATCTAGAATCACAAAATCTAGAATCAAACAATTTAGAATCAAGACAAATATCTATAAATACTCTACAACAAGGCATAGTTGATATTAAAAGTTTATGTAGAATATTACAACGTAGAAGTGCCCTAGTCGTAGGTGTTTCCAGCGTAGTTATAGCAATTGGTGCAGTTTTAGCTTATCAAGCCAGAACAACTTATCAAAGCTCAATGCAAATTATGGTCAGTTCTAACCTTTACCAAGGAGTGCGATCGCCGCGTCCGGAGGGTGGAACAGATAGTGATTTTACCGATCCTAACTTTCAAGTGGTGGACTACACAGCTCAAGAACAGTTAATGTTGAGTACCAGGTTAGTCAGAAGAGCCGTAGATTTACTTGATGAGAAGTATCCTAAAATAGATGTTGAGGATATAAAGGGTAAAAAAGGTAAAACCAGTCCTTTGAAGGTCAGCCGTATTGAAGGTGGGTCGGGAGTCAACAAAGTACTCTCTCAAGTATTTGAAATCTCTTACAAAGGTAAAAGTTCCCAAAAAGTTCAAGATGTACTCGAAGCCCTACAGCAAGTATATCAAAACTACAATATAGAACAGCAGCAAGAGCGTCTGACGAAAGGACTTTCCTTTGTGAATGAACGACTTCCTCAAATAAAAAAAGAAGTCATCAAATCTGAAAAAAATCTAGAGAAATTTCGCCGTCAGTATAAATTATTAGATCCAAAAGCTCAAAGCGAAATGCTTCTAGAGTCCTTAGCTAAAAATCAGCTACAGCTACAAACAACTCTTGCTCAACTCAAAGACGTACAAGCTCGTTATGTTAACATGAAGCAAAAATTAGCCTCCTCTCCTCGGAGTGCTTTAGTTTCTTCACGTTTAAGCGAATCTACACGCTATCAAACTCTCCTCAATGAAATTCAAAAAACCGAGCTAGAATTAGCTCAAGAGCGACTGCGTTATACAGAAGACTCCCCCCAGGTAAAGGAACTCACAGAGCGCAGAAAAAATCAAATGTCTCTTTTAGAGCAAGAAGTAGGAAGAACTCTAGGAGACAAGCAAATTCAGAGCTTAGGTAATTCTAAGATTTTGACCAAAGGTCAAATGGCTGGGGTAGACTTAAAACTAGTTGAAGAACTGGTGGAGTTACAAACTCAGTATTTGGGATTGTCAGCAAATGAAAAAAGTTTGAGGGAATCTGCTGAGGAAACCCGTCAAGAACTTAGCCGTTACCCGACTTTGATTGCTGAATATAACCGCTTATTACCAGAAGTTGAAACTAACCGCAAAACCTTAGAGCAGTTGATGCAAGCTCAGCAATCCCTGGGTTTAAAGATAGCTCAAGGTGGTTTTGACTGGCAGATATTAGAAGAACCCCAGGAGGGTGTATCTTTGGGTAGCGGTAGATTACTCCGGTTAATCGCAGCTATCTTAATTGGTCCAATGCTTGGTGTGATTGCAGCTTTAATTAGAGAACAGTTTAACGATAATATATACTCAGGGGAAGAGATAACTAAGCTGACAAACATACGTTTGCTAGGAACTTTACCAAAAATATCCTTAGTAACTCCACCCAAAGGGTTTTTTGGTTTACCATTTCCTAAAAAAGATCAGAGCAAAGCACAAGCCTTGACTTTAATGCCATTCCATGAAACCTTAGACATGGCATTTCAAAACATTCAAATTCTTAAATCTTCCCTACCTTATAAATCCTTGGCAATAACTTCATCAGTTACAGGTGAGGGGACTTCCACCGTGACTATGGGACTAGCTCATAGTGCTGCGAGAATGCATAAGAGAGTATTAATAATAGACGCAAACCTCAGAGAATCTTCCCTGCATCAAGTCTTGAAACTTTCCAATGACTGGGGACTATCCTTGCTACTGCTAGATGAAACCAACGACAATTTGAAAAACTATATTCAACCAATTCACCCATCAATTGACATTTTAACAGCAGGTCCTCAACCAGAAGACCCGGTAAAAATTTTAAGTTCTGGACGCATGAAGGAACTGATACAAAGATTTGAAGAAATCTATGACCTAGTTTTAATAGATGCACCACCAATAATATGTACAGTAGACTCTAGAATTGTAGCTTCATTTTGCGACGGTGTAATCATGGTTGCACGTCCGGGAAAAGTTAGTCGTACCCAAATTATCCAATCTACCGATGTTCTTAGTAGCTTGAATCTTATTGGTATCATTTCCAATGAAGTCAAATAAATATAATCCTGGGGAAATAATTATTTACCAAAAACATGATACATCTGTAGGAGTGCAAGTCGTGCACTCTAATGGACTGTATTCAGAAGTATGAAATGATAAAGGGGTAAAATTTAGTAAAAAAAGAGAATTATATAAACCTTGTTCTATAATTACATCAGTTTGTACAATTATTTAGCTTTCTTGATTTTTATGGCAAATATTTGTACTAATTTATATGTAAAAACCTATCAAGTCATGCTCAATTTGATGTCAAGCATATATCGACCTAGTTTTGAATAACATATGAACAGTTAATTTTTAATTAGACTTAGGAAAAAGCAAAATCCAGCATTAAGACTGTAAATATCATAGCTTTAGCCTCAGAATAATCAAGATAACTATGCTTACTTTTATTTTTTCTTAGTTTTTGTGTAATTCTTATGACCCCCAAAAGTAAAGAAACGGAAAAGACTGCATCGTCAAAATGGCTAATTTGGCGAGAGAATATCATTTTAATCGGTATTGCTTTACTTTTAGCATTTCTTATCCGGACATTTATTGCTGAACCCCGCTACATACCCTCAGACTCGATGGTTCCAACTCTCCAGACAGGCGATCGCTTAGTAATAGAGAAAGTTTCTTATCGTTTTGAAAAACCTAGTTTTGGGGATATTATAGTTTTCCAACCACCAGAAAAGCTACAAAAAGAGGGATATGACAAAGACCAAGCTTTTATTAAGCGTATCATAGGAACCCCAGGGGATGCGATCGCGATAAAAGAGGGGAATGTTTATCGCAATGGTCAAATTTTACAGGAAAATTACATTAAAGAACCCCCCAAACAAGATTATTCGGGAGAAAAAGTTCCTGAAAATCAATATTTTGTTATGGGAGACAACCGTAATGATAGTAATGACTCTCGCTACTGGAAATTTTTACCGGAAGAAAATATTATAGGCAAAGCAGTATTTCGTTTTTTCCCCCTCAGTAGAATCGGGGGAATTTAGGACTATATCTCAATTTATTCAAGGATTCTAATACTTTGATTTTTTATACTGACTTACTTAACTTTGAGAAACTGGAATCTCAACTACAAATTCTGCTCCTTTATTAGGTATGGAATGAAAGTATAGCTTACCACCATGTTTTTCAGTAATAATTTGATAACTAATAGAAAGACCCAAACCGGTACCTTTACCTACTGGTTTAGTAGTGAAAAATGGATTGAAGATTTGGTCTTGAATTTCTGGAGGTATTCCATTTGCATTATCACCGATGGAAATTGTTACCCAATTTTTATCAATAGCTGATGTTGATATATGAATTTGAGGGGGATTTGCTTTTCTTGCTTCAAAATCGTACTGTTTGTTATCTTCCTCTAAAGCATCAATAGCATTGGTCAACAGATTCATAAATACCTGATTTAATTGACCCGGATAACAATCTATCTTCGGTAAAGGTTCGTAATCTTTAATCAGTTCTATTTGAATATTTTTTGCTTCTGGTTTGAGTCGATTTTGTAAAATCATTAAGGTACTATCAATACCATCGTGAATATTAACTTCTTTTACTTGCGCTTCATCTAAACGTGAAAAATTACGTAAAGATAGGACAATTTCACGAATTCTATCCGTTCCCACCTGCATTGATTTAAATAATCTAGGAATATCTTCAAATAGAAATTTCACATCTTTTTCTTTCAAAAGCTCTTGAATTTCTGGAACTGCTTGTGGACAGTACTGTTGATGCATTTTTAAACATTCCATCAAATCTTGAGTATATTCAATAGCATGCTGTAGGTTACCGTGGATAAAGCTAACTGGATTATTAATTTCATGAGCAACACCTGCAACTAACTGTCCTAAAGAAGCCATTTTTTCCGATTGAATCATCTGAATTTGAGCTTTTTGTAAGTCGGTCAAGGTTTGAGTTAATTGTTGTGCTTGTTCGCGGGTTTTTCTTAGTAAGTTTGCTTGTTCTAAAGCAACGCTTAACTGAATTGCAACCTCGGTAACGAATTGGATTTCCTCATCTGTCCAGTTACGAAAATGACTGCATTGATGAATACATAATAATCCCCATAAACGTTTGCCCTCCATTAAAGGGATAATGATATAGGCTTTGATTTGCAATTCTACCAAGCTTTTGATATAACAATCCTTATACCCAGCCTCATAAATATTAGAGACGCTGAGAATTTTACCTTGAGTATATTGAGGAACGTAATTTTCACCAAAGCAATAATCTTCAAATATACTACCATTAGCTGCCTCAAACTCAGGTAATACATCTTCAGCAATAAATTTACCTCTCTCATATTTATCGCTATTATCGAAGCGGAATACAGCAACCCTATCTACTCGCAGACTACGTCTAATTTCTTGAGCTGTGTTTTTAAAAATCGTTTCTAAATCTAGAGATTCGCGAATTTTTGCAACTACATCGAAGAGAATTTGTCGCTGTTGTGCTGATTGACGCTGCTCTTCCACACGAATTTGAGTCTGGGAAAGTAAATCTGCGCTTTGAATTGCAACACCTAATTGATTTGCAACTTGTCCTAAAAACTCTACTTCCAATTTCTCCCAAGTCCGGGGGGATGTATGTTGATAAGCTGCTAATAATCCCCATAAATCCTGTCCTACAAAAATTGGAGTGATAGCATAGGCGCGAATTTTAAATTGTTCTAAAATATCTACATGACACTGTACATGTCCGACTTGATAAATATCATCCACTGCAAAACTTTCATTATGGCGATATCTACCACCCTTAGTTTCTTGTAAATGAGTATCCTTCCAATATAAATCTTCACCGAAGGGATTAACATTAGTCCAGTCCACCTCCGGGATACCAAAATTGCTAACAAATTTACCGCTCCAATCAGAATTAAATTGATAAACCCCGACTCTTTCTACTTGTAACAATTTGCAAACTTCTTGACAGGTAGTCTTTAAAATTAAATCCGTATTAGAAAAAGAACGAATTTTAGTCACAACATCAGTCAGAGTCCGCTGTCGTGCAATTGACTTTTGTAAAGCGATCGCTTGTTTTTCGGACTGTTGTAAAAATTCTGCTTGTTGGATCGCAACTCCGAGTTGTCCTCCGACCTGGGATAAAAATTCGACTTCGTAATCTAACCATTCACGGGGTGATGAGTGTTGATAAGCTGCTAATAACCCCCAAAGTTTGGGACCAATAAAAATCGGCGCTAAAGCATAGGCACGAATTTTAAATTGCTCTAAAATATCTAAATGACAGCGTGTATGTCCAGCTTGATAAATATCAGTAACTGCAAAGGTTTCATTGTTACGGTAACGTCCCCCTTTGGTTTCCTGTAAATGGGTATCTTGCCAAACTAAATTTTTTCCAAAGGGATTAGTACTTTCCCATTGAGATTCTACTGTACCGAAATGGCTAATAAACTCACCACTCCAATCATCATGAAAGCAATAAATCGCAGCTCTTTCTAAATTTAGTAAATTACAAAGTTCTTTGCAGGTAGTATCAAATATAAACTTAGTATTTAAAGACGAACGGATATTACTTACCACCTCCGTCAAAGCTCTTTGTCTAGCGATCGCGCTTTCCAACTTCTGGGTTTCTTGTTTTCCCATTGCAAGGGTTTCTGCTTGTTGCATAGCTATTCCCAAATAGCTACCAGCTTGATGCAAAAATTCTACTTCTTCAGCTAACCACTGACGGGGTTGAGAATGCTGATAAGCTGCTAAGAGTCCCCATAATTTGTTACCAACAAAAATAGGTGCAACAGCATAAGCACGAATCTGGAACTGTTCTAGTGCTTCGATATGACAGCGAGAATGTCCAGCAGTGTAAACGTCGGGAATAGAATAAGCTTCATTTTTTATATATCTTCCACCTTTAGTTTTTTGTAAATGGGTATCTTCCCAAACTACATTCTTACCAAAGGTGCGAATATTATTCCAAGGAGGATGTGCAAATCCGAAATTATCAATAAAACTGCCGCTCCAATCTTCGTTAAACTGGTAAATTGCTACTCTTTCGATACTCAAAAGCCAGCAAATATCTTGACTAGTATCAGCACAGAGGGATTGTAAGTGTACCGATGCACGAATTCTACCGAGAATCCTATTAAGTATTTTTTGATACTGCATCATGCACTGTAATTTTTGTTGATATTCTCCAGCACTGATATATGTAGATTGGTTGATGCTTTCTGACATAGGAAAAATAAAAAGAGATTTATATACCTGCTTTACTGATTGTTCCCAAATCAAAATAGTAAATTAAGCTACAGGTCAATCGCTACGCTCCAATTCAAAATTAGTAATACTCTTCGAGAACGTCTTCGACGAACAAAATTCAAAATTATTACTCTTCCCTTTAATGCCGGAATTTTGCATTTTGAATTGTTTCGGTCAAAATGAATAATATTTCAGTTTTCAAATTTTAATCCCCGTTCTTTATCCCAACGCAAACATTCACTTTCATCTACATTACTTTTGAGTTTGCACCTTTGTGATGCTGTTTGCAAATAACGTACCATCGCTACCCACAACCCTCTGAAGGTTATCGCTTCCTCGTTCCTGGTCGCAATCACAAAAATAAAGGTTAACATTGAGCGAAGTCGAAATGTTAACTTGCGCATAGCCCTATATCACCCAAAAAACCACCTCATCAAATTCCCAAACCAAGAATCATCCTCCTTTGTTTGCTGTTGCTGTAGGGGTACTTTTCGCTGTTTTACGCGTAAATTTTCTAGGTGTCCTTGGACACTTCTCGTATCAGGATGATTTTCTCCTAATAGCTGTTTGTATAACCCTAAAACTTGGATATAAAGGGGTTCGGCTGTTTCGTACTTTCCTTGAGAGTCATAGAGATAACCTAACCAAAATAAGGTTGTTGCAGTGTTGGGATGATTTTCTCCTAATAGCTGTTTTCTTAACTCTAATGCTTGGGTATAAAGGGGTTCGGCTTTTTCGTACTTTCCTTGGGATTTGTAGAGTAAACCTAAATTGTTCAAGCTTGTTGCAGAGTAGGGATGATTTTCTCCTAATAGCTGTTTTCTTAACTCTAAAGCTTGGGTATAAAGGGGTTCGGCTTTATCGTACTTTCCTTGGTCATCGTAGAGTGCAGCTAAATTGTTCAAGCTTGTTGCGTAGTCGGGATGATTTTCTCCTACACGAGATTTTAATACTTCTACACATTGCTGACGCCAAGGTTCTGCTAATGTATATAAGCCTTGTCCATCGTAGAATCTAGCTAAACGAGTAAAAACCGTACATAAATTTTCATCGCTGACTGCATCAAGATGATTTTCTGCGACTTCTGTTAAATGGGGAATTGCGTTTTTAACTGAATTGACAAACTCTAGGGTAAATGTTTGAGGAATTGTTTCACCAATTTCGATCAACTTCGCGCAAAAGCTTTCTATGTAATTACTTTTATATTCTGACTCGTTGAGTTTAGCTTGCAGAAACTCTCGAATTAGCTGATGCAATTGATAAGTATCTTCACCCTGTAGCAGGTGCAAATTTTCCAATTCAATTATTGCATCTTCTAAATCTTCCTCAACAACAGTATTTTTTAAAAACCACCATTCGATGGGTGCTAAAGCAAATAAACTTAAGAAACAACCTAATTCTTGAGCTGGTTTACTTAACTCTGACCAACTTAATTCAAAAGCTGCTTCCACTCCCCGTGTAATATCTGAAGTCCAAGTCGGGTCATTATTGTCAACTACCAAAGAAGGATGATTTAGTCCCTTTTCTTTTAATAGTTCTAACATCTCAGACAAAGATAAAAAGCTTTTGCGCTTCCAGAGATATCGTCCGACTAATTGCAATCCTAGGGGTAAGTAACCCAAACGCTGACAAAGTTCTTTTGCTTGTCCTGGTTCTTGGTTTACTTTTTCTTTTCCAACTAATTCAGTGAGTAAGTTTAATGCATCCGATTCTGATAAAACCCGTAAATCCAAAGGTTTTCCTAAATCAAGCTTCAGACGTGTGGTAATTAATACTTTAAATTGAGATGCTTGGGATGGAAGATAAGGTTTAATCTGACGATAATCTTTGAGGTCGTCCACAACTATCAATGTATCCCCTTGACACCAATGATTCCAGCACCAACCTACCGCATCTGTTAACTCTAAATGTTTTGGAGGTTGCAAACCCAAAGATGTGCGCACAAAGTTTAATATTTGCGAACCAATATCTAATTCTTTAGCTACTCCTAACCAACAGATACCACCGGGGTAACTGTCTAACTGTAAATGCAATAAGCAATACTGAATCGCTAACTCTGTTTTCCCTAGTCCCCCCATACCTTGGAGTGCAGTAATTCCTCTGCTTTGTAACCGTTGATGGAGAAGTTGTAATTCTTTTGCTCGTCCGATGTACTTATCTGTATTACTGCTAGGAATATTTTGGGGAAAACCTGTTGGTTTGGGAATATCACTCAAATTCCCACTTTCATAAATCAGCTGGATATTTCCTACAGTGATGTTACCACCAGCCCGCACATCCTCAAAGATTTTTTGTAAAATCCCCTCATTCCCTTCAATATAATTTCCCTGTATATAATTTCCCTCAATTCTTTCGTTATAATTACCTGTTCTTATTGTGATATCACGATTTTCATTCCCACCGTTATTATTCATAGTCTTTAAATAATGGGTAAAAATAAATAATTTAATTTTTAATTTAATTTTTAATTTAAACTAAAAATTCACTTGTTGTCTCTCCTAATTCTACAGTTGATGACAGGATGATTCCTAACGCGATGGTGCAGTAGGTATGCAAAATTATTTGTGTCATTGCGAGCGATAGCGAAGCAATCTCAAGACCTTGCGTTGACGTAGTCTGCTCGATAGAGCTTATGCTTCGTTTCACTCCGTTCAACTCGCAATGACAAATGTACAATTAATTCTGCACGAGTACTTACGTAGCACCCGCTATAAGCGATGGTGCAGAACGAGAAATTTATCCATCCCAGTCAACGCGATCGCGACACTCACCCAAAGTTCAGGGTGTTGACTTTATCAATGAAAAGATAAAAAACACCCGGAGTTAACCAGGTGCTTTAAACAATATTTAATCCAATATTTAATCCAATATTCAATCCAATATTTAATCAATACCTAATTCAGGACTTGCATAAACTGCATTTCTGCTCCTAGTAGTTCCCCAAGCAAACTTTGCGGGGTTTACCGTGAAAATAAAAAGTTTCTTCTCCCCCTGCTCCCCAAGCTACCCTTACCCGGTAATTTTGGCTTGGTTGAGTACTAGGGTGCTGTGACAATATGCTTGATTTTTAACCCGAGATAATCGCTTTTGTGTCACGCATCAACCAGGGTTTTATGACAATTGCGTAAGTCCCATGATTAATATTCAACAAATCTAATTAGCAAACAACCCTGAAAATAATTAGTAAATTTAATTACACCCTAAAGCTATCAAGGGTAATAACGATATCGTTAAAGTCTAAATCTCCACCATTAGGTAAGTCTTCAAAACCAAAGGTATTATTACCAATTTGTTGGATATGGTCGAAACCATCACTGCTTGCTTCAGGGAAGGAGAAGTAAACGGTTGCGTTACCGTTTTGGGCTGCTTCTAGGGTATTATTAGCAATAACTAGAGGTGCAATCAAAGAACCAGCTTCAATTTGAATGGTTCCAGATGTTCTATTTTCACCATCTTCGGTAGCAAATACGGGAGAAAGAATATTTGCTAAAGCAGTCTGCAAATAATCATCAACACCAACTGCCACACCATCAACAGTACCAGTTAGATCATCAATTTGGTAGAAGTAAACTTCGTTGTTGAATACAGCTTCTGTGCTGATTGTGAAATCTATTGTTACCTGACCCGTCAAACCACTGAAGTCAATTAGCTCAATTGTGGTGTCACCATCATTTATGGTTGAGATTGGTGTTTGATTTAAGTTGTTGATGATTTCCTCAGGAGTTGGTTGAATGGGTGGTTCAACTGGTGGTGTAGTAGATTGACCCAAACGAGAATCTAAATTTAAAGGTTCATCAAGTTCTAAAACAATAACTTCATTATTATCGATGTCCGGACCGCGACCAACGGAGAAAGGATAGTTATTATCGTTTGCAATCAGGATGGTTTTTTCGTCCAGAACCAGGATATCTTCAATGGTGACAAATGGGAAGTCAAAGGTGGTTTCACCATCACCATTTAAATCATTGGGGTCATCAATGTTGAGTAGGTCAACTAGTTCTTCTTTCTCAACAAAGCCGTTTTCATCAACTTGGGAAATATCAATCTTGAAGATTTTTTTGAATTGTGCATCATCTCCTTGTCCACCATCCCGTTCAATTACTAAGAATTCGGTGTCGTTGATGGGGGTAAAGTCACCTATGGGATTACCGTCTACGGTGGGATAATAACCAACTAGACCTGTATATTCACCTGTGGTCAGGTCGAATTCGTAAATTCGTAGGGAGTTTTCTGGATCTCCGATAACTGTTCCTTCTAATAAAGGATAAGCTTTGGTACGGTCGGGACTAAAAGCCATTCCCTCGAAACCGCGAGACCCATTTAGGTTAGATTCTAGGACTAAGTCATCAACTACGATACGTCCGGTTTCAGCAAAGTCGGTGAAGAAACCATCTACACCTAGTTCTGTTAATTGACGGAATTCTTCTCCGGTGGTTTGGGGGGTACCATCAGGATTAAGGGTGAGAAAACGTTCTTCGTCTCTTAAAGTATAGGGGTGAATCTGCATTCCGGCATCATGTGCCCAATCTATGTAAGGACGAACTTCACCTGTTAATTGAGAACCGATTTCTGCAACACCATCACCATTA
>JBHJJE010000003.1:0-105793 GCA_050042865.1 Mastigocoleus sp. | reverse complement strand
TGCAGCAAAACCCTATGTCAAAGATATTGTTGCTCTCCTCAAAGATGAAAATGTTGACACTTGTGTTCGCTCTGGTGCAGCACTTGCATTAGGAAATTTAGGAGATGCAGCAAAACCCTACCTCAAAGATATTCTTGCTATCCTCAAAGATGAAAAAGTTGACCCCTGTGTTCGCTCTGGTGCAGCAGTTACATTAGGGAATTTAGGGGATGCAGCAAAACCCTACGTCAAAGATATTCTTGCTTTCCTCAAAGATGAAAAGGTTAACTATTCTGTTCGCTCTGGTGCAGCATTAGGATTAGGGAATTTAGGGGATGCAGCAAAACCTTACGTCAAAGATATTCTTGCTTTCCTTAAAGATGAAAAAGTTGACTCAACGGTTCGCTCTCGTGCAGCAGAAGGATTAAGGAATTTAGGGGATGCAGTAAAACCCTACATCAAAGATATTGTAGCTATCCTCAAAGATGAAAAGGTTGACTCAACGGTTCGCTCTAGTGCAGCAGAAGGATTAGGGAATCTAGGAGATGTAGCAAAACCCTATGTCAAAGATATTGTAGCTATCCTCAAAGATGAAAAGGTTGACTCAACGGTTCGCTTTAGTGCAGTATCCTCATTAGGGAAAATTGATAAGCTAGGTTTAAATCAAGTTCTGAAGATTTTAAATACTATATATTACCCCAGCGAACCATATTTAGATACCTGGCGTTTCCAGACCTATTTCCTTCCTGGTGGGACTGAGGAAGTTAAAACCCTCATGAAATGGCTGGGACACTACGACCCCAGCAAAATCCCCACCAAACTCAACCACAAGGAAGCTAAGAAAACCTTAGAACTGTTTGCTAAAATTTGGCAACCCAGCCAAGATTTAACCAGGTTACGCAAAGATTTAGCTTACAGAATCGTCCAAGTTGCAAAACTCGTATCTTGGCAACCCCAAGATATTGTTTTACTGGAAACCCATTACAAGAACCTCAAGCAAGCTGGATACAATGAAGCTGATTCCATCCAATCTATCATCATCAATCTCAAAGGTTGGCGTTACTTTTTCAGTTTCCGTAACACCATTATTATCCACTTCCTCTTTTGGTTAGCTCTCATCTTCGCTTACCCCAAGTCTCCTCAAGTACAGGCGATTTTCTTCTGGAATCCTTGGGTAAGACGGATTGGAGGTATGGGTTATGTGGGTTTTCTCCTCACCTGGGTACCGTTTTTACGTGGTAAGTTACTCGAACCTTTCCGATCTTCCCTGTTAGCGGATGCACAGTTAGATAATTTTGACGAGGATTTATATTTCCCTGAGTCATTGGTAAAAATTCCTGCTTCTCCAGCAAACAAGGGAATGAGAGACTTACATCAACCCATCGCTCAAGCAATCCCTGCAATCCAAGGACAAATTATCCTTCAAGCTGATTCCGGTTTGGGTAAGTCGATGTTTCTCCGTCATCTCGCGAAAAAATCCCGACGAAATGTGGTTTTTCTCCCGGCTCGTAAGTGCAAAAATGGAGTCATCAAAGCGATTCAGGATAAGTTACACGGACAAGCCCAGGATGAGAACTTTCTGAAAAACCTGATTTATAGCGGTACTTTGGATATCTGTATCGATGGATTAAATGAGGTGACAGCAGACACGCGAGCGAATATCTGTAAGTTTGTGGAAAGCTATTTCAAAGGTAATATCATCATGGCTACCCAACCTTTAGAATGGATTGCTCCCACAACCGCAAAAACCTACGAATTAAAACCTTTAACAGAAGCCCAAATTGAACAATTCATGCTTTCCCGCGCTTCCTATATAACGGGTCACGCACTAAATAACTCTCATCAATATTCAACTAATCAAAAACCAAATAACCAAAATTCAAACAATCAAACCTTTACCAGAAAATACGAAGCAGCTTGTAAAAGGTTTTTAAAAACCACTTTAAATAAAAAACAACCTCATGAAGAGTTGGCTGCATCCTTTCGGATTATTTCTAATCCTATGGATTTATCTTTAATTTCCCAAATGATATCACAGGGAGAACAGCCGGATATCTTTAATCTGCAAGAACAGCAATATAAATTAATGTCGAAGGAATATAAACGGGAGTGGGGACATGATTTCCCCTTGAAAAAGTTTTCCCAAGCAGTTTATCAGATGCGTTTGAATGATGAAGGTGCTTTACCAGGAGAGGAATTTGCTCAGGAACTGGAAAGCATGGAAGATGAAAAATATAAGATGGTCATCAGTCGCTACATTTCCACAGAAGAGGAGAAAAAGCACGAAAAGGAATACTACTTCCGTCACGACAAAATCATGGACTTCTTCCTGGTACAAAACTTCTTAGGTGAAAGTGAGGAAGTACAAAACCGCTTGGTAGAACACATGGATGACCCACGTTTTCGGGGAGTATATTTTCTTCTTGCAAATTTCTTACCCCTAGATGCAGCAAAGAACCTCCGGGAAGAGTTGATTAACTATGCAGCAGATACCAAAGACCATACCGTCAGCGATAAGTTTGTCCAGCTTTTGAGGACGCGTTGATTTTTATTTTTTATTTATAAACACGCTCTAAGATTTTCGATTTTTCTATGAGAAACTAAGTTGACCCCTTCGACTTCCCTCAGGGTCAATATCTTTTTTGAGCGATCGCTTTCTTGTTTCGCATGAGTGTTTAAGAACTGACTTTTTGATTAAAATTTATCTAACTGCATAGAAATAAAGGTATTTAAACGACTTTGATTTTACCTGGCTAAGGCTGTACAATTCTTTTCTTATAACAGAACAATTGTATTGAACTGACATCTACCAATAATGAAAAAATTCTTATCTACCGCTCTACTATTAGCATTTCTACCTTTAGCTGCTTGTTCTCCAAATCCGTCTGAGAATGCTGATAATCAGGGAAGCAGTGGTGGAGAGAAGAAAGCTTTAGTAACTAGTGCGATTCCTGACCAAGACCCGGAGGAGTTACAGAGAAAGTATAGCAAGCTGGCGGATTACTTGAAGAAAGAGTTAAATATCCCGGTAGAATATAAACCCGTGACCGACTATACCGCAGCTGTGACGGGGTTTAAAGTCGGGGATTTGGATTTAGTATGGTTTGGTGGTCTAACTGGGGTACAAGCAAGATTACAGGTAGAGGGAGCAAAAGCGATCGCTCAACGTGATATTGATCAGAAGTTCCACAGTGTGTTTATTGCGAATAAGAAAACTGGTATTAAACCGTTTACGGATATTAAGGAGTTAGAGGAGGTTAAGGGACGTACTTTTACTTTTGGTAGTGAGTCTTCAACTTCTGGTAGGTTAATGCCACAATACTTTATGCAGCAAGCTGGAGTCAAAGTTAGCGATTTTAAGGGGGAAGCGGGGTTTTCTGGTGACCATGATAAGACTATCAAACTTGTGGAAGCTGGTAGTTATGAGGTGGGTGCATTAAATGAGAAAGTTTGGCAAAAACGAGTTGAGGCTAAGGAAGTAGATTTAAATAAGGTTGATGTGGTTTATCGTACTCCTGCTTATTATGACTATCATTGGATAATTAATCCAGAGGTGGAAAAGCGTTATGGAGATGGTTTTTTGGAGAAGGTACAGCAAGCTTTTTTGAAGTTAGATCCTAGTAAACCGGAACAAAAAGAGATTTTAGATTTATTTCAAGCTGATAAGTTTATTGAGACTAAAAATGAAAATTACGCTCAAATAGAGAAGATTGGTAGGGAGATTGGGAAGATAAAATGAGTTATGAGGGACCCACAGGAATTCAAAATACCCTTCGGGAACGTTTTCAACGAACAAAATCCAAAATTCCTGCATACCCTACGGGAACGTTTTCAACGAACAAAATTTAACTCCACTTTGCAACAAATAAAATTTGTACATTTTTCGACAAATTCTAAAACCCTTGATATATGAGAGTTGCAAAATGTGCAAGTTAAGAGAGTGGTAGATGGATAATTGATAGTTGATAATTGGTAATTTTTCCCCGTTTTTATCTCTTGAAGAAGACTTGGGGGATTCTCCCCCAAACCCCCGATTGGGAGGACGACTGCGTCCCCCAAACCCCCTCCAGATTGTATTTTTAGTGATTGGGAGAGATTTTTGATTGTTCATTTTTATCACAAGTGTTTAAGCGGACATGATATGAGTGGTGGATGGATAGTTGATAGTTGATAGTTGATTATTTTCCCCGTTTTTACCTCTTGAAGAAGACTTGGGGGATTCTCCCCCAAACCCCCGATTGGGAGGACGACTGCGTCCCCCAAACCCCCTCCAGAATGTAATTATAGGTAAGTGGGAAAGATTTTTGATTGTTCATTGCTATGGTGGTTCCAATCAATTTCTGTATTAAAGAACCAAGAATGGAGATTCTCCCCTAAAACTCTTCTAAATTGTATTTTTAGTGATTGGGAGAGATTTTTGATTGTTAATTATTAATTGTTAATTGTTAATCCTTCACTTTAATCTTTAATCTTTCCCCTGTTCCTGACTCACTTTCTTATGAATCAAGATATACCTATATTTGAATTAAAAAATGTTAGTCAAAACTTTGGTAATTTTACTTCTTTGAGTAATATTAATTTACGGGTATATCCTGGTGAGAATGTGGCTTTGATTGGTGCTAGTGGTGCGGGTAAAAGTACTTTGATAAGTATGCTCAATGGTAGTTTAATTCCAAGTGATGGAGAAGTATGGATTCTGGGGAAAAATATTACCCAATTGCGTCCTAAATTACGGCGAAAAATCCAAAGTAACATAGGAACTATATATCAACAGTTTCATTTAGTAGATAATCTCCAGGTGATTCATAATGTGAATGCTGGACATCTGGCAAAATGGTCATTTTGGAAGGCTTTAATTTCTTTGATACGTCCTTTGGAAATTAATACTGCAATCCAAGCTTTAACAAAAGTGGGTATTCCCCAAAAGCTTTATGAGACAACTAAAAATCTATCTGGGGGAGAACAACAGAGAGTAGCGATCGCTCGTACTTTGGTGCAAGACCCTGCGGTAATTTTGGCTGATGAACCAATTGCTAGTTTAGACCCGGAACGCAGTCGTGAAATAATGGATTTGTTAGTTAATTTATCAACTGCTTCGGGAAAGACTTTAGTTAGTAGTGTCCATGCTATTGAGTTTGTTTCTACTCACTTTCAAAGGGTGATTGGTCTGCGCAAGGGGAGTATTTTATTTGATATTTCTATAGATAAATTATCATCAAATATGATTGAGGAGCTTTATCGAATTTAGGGTATAGAAAAGGGGGACATGGAAAATAGAATTGAGGATTATACTTTTTAAAGAAGAGGAAGGATTATTTTAATTGTATGGTAATCATTATTTTTTCAAACCGGTAAATAATAATTGAATTGAAAATTGAATTGAAAATTGAATTGGAAATTAGATTGGAAATTAACTTGGAAGGTATTATCGATAATTGCTGTTATCTGGTCTTTGTGGATAGCGGGATTATTTGAAAAGGAATTAATTAACTTTGGTGGAATAGAACTTTTTGTTAATTTTTGGATTGCGGCATTTTCACCAGAATTATCTTTTGATTTTTTATTAATTACTTTAAATGCTACTTTTAAAACTTTTGCTTTTGCTATCTGTTCTACCTTTTTCTGTGTAATTATTGGTTTATTTGGCGGTATTTTTTCATCTCAGGTATGGTGGAACTGTTTTACAAGATATAACAAAAATCAAAACGCAAATCAAAACTATAAAATTAATACACCTTGGTTAATAATCAGAGGAATATTAGCCATTCCCAGAGCAATTCATGAAATTATTTGGGGATTGTTCTTCATCAATCTTTTTGGACTCGATTCCCTGGTTGCATTACTTGCGATCGCTATTCCTTTTGGTGCAATTACAGCAAAGGTGTTCTCGGAAATCCTTGATGAAACTTCTCCTCGACCCTTACAAGCACTTCTGAATGCTGGGGTCTCCCCAATCAACGCTTTTATCTATAGCTTAATCCCCCAAGCTTTACCAAACCTGGTTTCCTACAGCTTTTATCGTCTGGAATGCTCTATCCGTTCTGCTGCTGTTTTAGGATACATTGGTGCGGGAGGATTAGGTTATCAAATTCGTCTGAGTTTACAATCTCTACGTTACGAACAAGTTTGGACGCTGATATTTGCATTACTTTTATTAAGCGGTACAACTGACTTTTTAAGCGGTGTCATACGTCAGTACTGGAAACTTCCTCATCGCATGGATTTGAAAAGAAAAACTCCTCAATCAAATCAACAAACCAACCATGTAGATATCTCCCAAAATCAGCTTTTTAAAAACTCTGTCATTAACAACTCTGTCGCTCAAAACTCTGTTACCCAAAACCCTCTTACTCAAAACCCTGTTTTTAAAAACCCCTACATAAAAACAAATAAACAAAATAAAGACGTACCGGAGTACGTCATCAAAGAAAACAGAAAAAAAGAGAATTTTGGGAGTGGGGACGAGAATAGAGTCATCCCCACGGGAGTTAGGAGTCAGAATATATTTCAAATATTAGCAGTAATTATAGCTGTATTAATATTTTCTTTTAGGTATCTTAATATCAGCTGGGAAAAGCTTTACTCATATACAACTTGGGAACGTTTGATAAATATTACCCAAGAAGCTTTCCCACCGCAGTTAATTGATATCAACCAACTATTGCTTTACTCCGGTCGTACCTTAGCCATGTCAATACTAGCGATCGCATTTGCTGGTATTTTTGCCATTGTTCTATCTTTCCCTGCTGTCAGGAACTGGGAGGGGAAACCAAAACCATCTCAACTTTTGATATTCTCACTAACACGTTTTATTTTACTATTTTCCCGCGCCCTTCCCGAACAAATTTGGGCATTAGTACTACTATTAATCATGTTTCCCGGAATATTACCAGGAGCGATCGCTTTGGGTTTACATAATGGCGGTATTTTGGGAAGATTAACCGCAGAAGTCATCGAAAATCTAGACCAAAGACCCCTCAAAGCATTAAAAGCATTAGGTGCAAACAATCCACAAATCTTCTTCTACGGTATTCTACCCCCGACCTTACCTCGTTTTCTCTCCTATCTCCTTTACCGTTGGGAAGTCTGCATTCGCTCTACAGTAATAGTCGGGTTAGTTGGTGCTGGAGGTTTGGGACGTTTATTAGTGGAACAACTGAGTAGTTTCGATTATCCAAGTGTACTGACAACTTTGATAATATTTATTTTGCTTACTTTCATTGTAGATACAATTAGTACTTCAGCGCGTCGTTCATTGAAGTAATAAGTAATCTAGCATTGATAAGCCCCCAACAATCAATATAAGAAACACCCGAAAATAAAAAAACTTTATTGGATCAAAATTTTGGCTAGTGTTTAAACGAAAGTATGTTTAAAAATTCTGTAGACAAATATTAAAAAAACAGCTGTTTATTACAGGGGATGAATTTACAGTAGCAGATATTGTGATTGCTTCATACTTGTATTATGCAAGGTTGCTTCTTTCACTAGACTTCAGTAAATATCCTGCGGTTGTAACCTATCTCGATAAAATAGCTAAAAGACCAGCATTTAAGAATACTCTAGGTAAACGCTAAGTATTAATTTTACCAACTGCAACTATTCTTAATATTGCAATTACTCACAGATATAATAACTATTCAACCGCACATAATATTACTCCTCACTCACAGAAGTAATCGCAGAGTAAAGCGAAGAATAATCCTTATTTGCAAGGGACATTTTAATTGCTTTATCTAAAATTCCCCCTAAAGCTTCCAGATTACTTACATCCAATCCTAAATTTTCAGCTTCATCAATAAATAAGTTGGTATCTTTGAGTAAATGCTTGGTAGGGAAGTTGGGATTTTCAAAGTTTTCATCTAGCATTCGCGGAAGTTTTTTATCAAATGTTGGTGCATATAAAGCGCTTTCCCGGAGTATTTTCATAAATGCATCTATATCAACATTTTGACGCTGGAGAAAACCCAAACTTAAAGCAAATGCACTAGTTAAAGAAACAATTAACTGATTCAAAGCTAACTTCAAAGCTGCTGCTGAACCTACACTACCAACTAAAAGAGGGTCTGAACCAAAGTTCTTCAGCAATTCTAAATAGCGCTGATACTGCTGTCGTTGTCCTCCTACCATAATAATCAGTTTACCAGCTTTAGCTTCAGGAATACTGCCTAACACAGGTGCTTCTAAATATTCTCCCCCAGCAGCAGTTATAGACTCTTGAATTTGTTTACTTTCACTGGGAGTGATTGTCCCCATCTGAATAACTGTTTTTCCTGCTAAAGTTCTCCAGGAGGTATCTGAAAGTAAAACGCTGTAAATAGCCATAGTATTAGTCAACATCAGAATAATACAATCAGCGTCACGGGTTGCTTGTTCGGGAACTGTAGTGACCTGTATCCCTTTTTGTTTTAGCAGCTCTAATTTTTCTGGAGTACGATTGTAAGCTGTGAGGTTCACACCATTTTCCCATAACCGATTCGCCATTGGTAAACCCATTAATCCCGTACCCAGAAACGCCACTTTCATTATCTTCAGTCCCTCTAATAGAGAATAAGCTAAACATTATGATTTTAAGATGTTTCTGAAGAAAAATTGCTCCCTAGAGAACAGTTATTGATTTGTAGCGATGAGATTATAAATGAGTAATGTGCGATCGCAGGTGAACTCAAACTCTCTTGGGGTTATTAAGGTTAATTCATCTCTCATTACCAAGCTCAGCCTGGTAATGAGTTTCTGGAGGTTTTATTCCTCTTCTTTCTTACTATAGCTATTCTTTGGTAAAAATTAACCCAAAACCCACCATACCAAAGGATTAACCACCAGCAGCAAAAGTCACCATAATCATCACGGAAAGTAAAATTCCAGGAACCAATAATGTAATTAAGGTTAGCAGTTCATGTGTGGTCATAATAATTACCTTTTTTTATCTCCACTTTTACGGTAATCATATACATCCTCAATTGACAGGATAAAAATTAAAATTAATAGATTTTTAAGAATTAATTTTCCTTTATTTTCCGAAATCAATGAATTCTGTTTGGTAGTCATACTCATCAAAGTCACTATCAAAAAGATTATCAAAGTCACGATAAACTCTCTTATAACTAGCCATGGGGATATATACCTGATCATAAAGTCCGGTCATGATGACTGGGCTTTTGGCATAAGAGATAAATGGTGGTATTAATCTATACAGTAAAAATAATAATTAGAGTTTAATTAGTGTCAGAAATCCCAGTGTGGAATAGAAGGAATATAACTTATTTCCAATGGTGAGTTTACGGATTATCAAGCGCAATATAATGAGTTATTAAATAATTGTCAGAGTCATCATAATTAATATGTCATACGAAAAGAAGAAACCAAGTGGATGTGGATGTTTAAATATTCCTATCTCTGTAATATTACTCTTTTTAGGAGCAGGTGGTTGGTTACTTTTTACTCAAAAAGATAATTTAGCAATTGGTAAACTTTTATCTGATAATCAACAAATAAATATTCCTTTTTTAAATACAAATTTTCCTCCTAAGACGAATGTAACTCCCATTCCTCAGACTAATGGGACTCCTAATCCCCAAGTTACTCCATTGAAAACCCCGGTGAGTAGTATTAATAAACCTAGTAAATCTAATAAACCTACTACTAAGGAAACTCTAAGAGAACTAAAAAAAATAGCAAATAAAGAAAAATCGATAAAATCAACTGTAAAAACTAAGAAACCATCATCACCTCAAACTCCCTGGGAGAAAAAAATAATCCGAGGAATTTATATAAGTCGTTACAACATCACTAATAATACGAACGAAGAGACTATTCGTAAAAGAGTCCGTTACTATCGTTCCCAAGGAATCAATACGATTATTCATGGTGTTTGGGGTAATGGTTGCACCATGTATAATAGCGAAGTTATGCAGCGAGTTTTAGGTTATAAAAGCTGTCCTAATAAATTTAGAGCCAAATGGCTAGATTGGTTAATTGACGAAGCTCATAAGCAGGGAATGGAAGTCCATGCTTACTTTGAAAAGGGTATAAAAATCGATAAAAATAGTCCTATATTTGATTTAGCGATCGCCAAAAAATGGATTGTCCCTGGTATAGATAAAACCTATGCTGGGGTGGAACATTATGTTTTGGATGTAGAGGTTCCGGAAGTCGCTAATTTTTTCAAAGATATTCAAGTAGAGTTTGTCAAAAAATATCCTCAAATAGATGCAGTACAGTGGGATGATTATTTAGGTTATCATGCAGAACTGCCGGGTAAAGTAGACCGTACTGCTAATTTAACTAAGTTTTCTCAAAACATGATCAAGGCAATGAAACAAGCTAATCCCAATGTTAGTTTTGATATTTGTCATCATAACCCCTATTGGGCTAAAAAGTATTTTGCAGCCGATTATGAAAAATGGGGTGTAGATAGAGTGTTTATTCAAAACTATGGTGAAAAGAATTTCAATGATGAATTAAAGTATGTGAAACAGTATGATGGTCTTGCTATTTCTGAACGTCAATTTCATCGTTTAAAGGGTTTAGTCAATGATAAGACAATTAAAAGTATTTTAATCTTTTCTCTGGCTGGTACACCAGAAGAAACAGTCTCTGAGATGAAAAAAATAATTGAAAGTAAAAGTAATATATAGGAACCCAGTTTGAATATTGATGAATGTTGAAATAACTCGTTTGGAAAGTTTCCTTGTGAATACCAATAATCTCCCGTTGATAAAACAGGGGACCTAACAGAGGTTCAAAATCGGACTCGATAACGATTACCTGATTGAAGCTATTGGGGATCTATTAGCTGATTATCCATTGAAGAAATACATAGAGCAAAACAACCATTTACAGTTTCTGGTTGATGAAAACTACCACTATTTGCGTGTAAGCGATCGCCTTTACGGTACAATTGTCCATCAGCGATTAAATCTCCCTCTAATAATAAAATTTCTTCTCCTTGGGGATGTAAGTGCATAGGAAATTTAGTTTCTGCATCAGCTTTTATAAAGCAAGCGACCTGACGTTTCTCTTCATCGATTTGCAAAGTAGCCATTTTTGCGTTGCAGGATGGCATTTTTTCCCATTCTAGTCCATCTGCTAGCTGTTTTAATTCACTAATAGATAAGGATAGAAGTTTTGTAATTTCTGATTCTACTTCTAAGATATTCTTACCAATTGTAGTGAATAATCTCTCTTTAAGGTCTTTTGATATTGGTGTAGATGCTGCACTATAGGGAATAGCTGCAACAGCTTCTTGGAACTCTTCTAATTGTGTTGCGAATTCTGGAAACTTAGCAAGATAATTTTCAGCTTGATTTTGCTCTTCTTCATCGGCGATATCAAGAGCGTACAAGGCTGCTAATTCAGAGAATTCTATTTCTTGGGTTTTAACTTCATTATCTTTCATATCTATATTGTAGCGCCGATTCTCAGTGTACGTCTCGCTCTAATGGATATTGACATCCTCCCTCATTTTAATGAGGTTCTTCTTGCGGAAGTAAAGATAAATTTAATCCATTTATGTGACCGCCAACCCTTGAAAATAAAACCTGTAAAATAATTATTGTAAGGTCTGCAACATAGATTTTAATTTACTTAAAGCCAGGCGGATTCGAGTTTTAACTGTACCTAAAGATACACATGTTTTTTCAGCAATTTCCTTTTGTGTCAAGCCTTGAAAGTATGCCAATTCTATAGCTTCTCTTTGCTCTGGAGGAATTTCGGAGAGAGCTATAATAATGCGATCGCGTCTTTCTTTAATAAGTAAATCTTCTTCTGGTAAAGTGCTATTTGAAGCTATTTTTATATCACCAGTTTCATGAGATATACTGATAGTGTTTGCCTTTCGCTGTTTAGAACGTAGTCTATCTAATGACCGACTGCGTGCCATCATAAATAGCCAGGTGTCAACTCTTCCTCGTTTAATATTATAGTTTTGTGCAGTTCGCCACACTTGAGAAAAGACATCCAGAACAATTTCTTCCGATTCTTCAACTGAATTGAGCATTTTCAAAACCAGGGAGTAAATCGGACGGGCATAACGATCGTAAAGTATGGATAATGCTTTCTGGTCTCCCTGAGCAATTCTTATTATCAGTTGAGTTTCATCAATCGGATGCTGGGCTGTCATTTGAGTAATTTTTTGATTGTATCAAAAGAGTTGAGAAAAAAGAATTTGGAAATAAATTTAGACAGGACTTACTTATAAATAATGTAATTTCGTCATTAGAACAGTTTTGTTGCAATCTCAAACCTCAAACCCTTATCTTGTCCTTCATAGGACACCCTAGGTGTAAAATCACAGATGCTTAAGTCCTATTAAAACTAAATTTGGAACTTCAGATTAAAAAAAACCAGAAAAAAATCAGAAATTTAAAATTTGAGAGATCCAACTTGGAGAAGTCAGCGTATACACCTATAGATTGCAGTTAAAAGCTAATAAACTAATCACTGTAATTTGGCTGAGGTAACAATTTAATCTATATCAGAAACCTTAGGTCGGGAATTCCTACCTGATCAAATTCTGACTCAATAGCATCATCAATTACCATTGTCCTCCCTCAAAGGACTTAATGGTCAAAATTTGTCATCTTTTGGAGAAATTTAACAATGTTCTACAATTATTCTGCTACTTCTAAGTTAGGTTCTAATTTAAATTCCAAATTAGGTGAATTATTAAATTCTCCTTCCCATCCAAGTCAAAAGTATAGAGGAGTCTTACGCTTAGGTGCGATCGCATTGGGAGTAACTTTAGTATTGGGTGGATTTGCTGGATATACTAATGCTTCTGACCATGATGATGGTGAAGTAGATACTAAAGGAAGAAATTTGAATTTAACCGATTTATATGTCTTCCGTGACGGAGATCAAAATCCTCAAGCTTCTAAAGACGACTTGGTATTGATTATGAATACCAATCCTCGTTCTGTGGCTCGTCAGCAGTATTATTTTAGTAATAGAGCCCGTTATGAATTCAATATCAGCAGACTGACAGATAATGAAGCAACTCCCACAGGTAAACCTGATGTGAAATTACGGTTTGAATTTTCAGCACCAAATAAGAACCAAGAACAAGAAGTTAAAATAACCGCAATTAGCAATAATGGTAAACACATAACTAGAGCCATTACCACTCCACTTAATAGTGAAGCTAAAGTACAACAAGTTTCCCTCGGTAACTCTCCCGTGCAATTCTTTGCAGGTCTACGAGAAGACCCATTTTTCTTTGACGTAGAACAATTTTTCCGGGTACGTGCTGGAGCTTTAGGGAAAGGACCAGTAGTAGGATTTCGCGAACCATCAAAAGCTATAGACTTTGCAAAAGGTTATAACGTGAATGCGATCGCAATCAAAATTCCGATTAAGTTTTTACAAGGTAAAAGTTCTGCAACCAGCTTTGATATTTGGCAAACTATTTCTGTACCCACAGCTCAAGGTAAATTTAAACAGGTAGAGAGATTAGCTCGTCCGGGTATTAATGAGGGTTTAATTGTTACTAATAACTCTCTCAATGCTTTAAACAGTGTCAGTCCGAAATTTGAAGCAAATGCTCTAGCTGGGAAAAAACCTGCGGCTAAAATTGCTGCACCTATTTTTGGGGAAGCTATCGGTACTCTAAAGGCTCTCGGTAATAGCGATGAAAGAACAAAAGCTTTGGTTGGTGCTTTCCTTCCAGATGTGATGCGTATAGATACTACAGCAGAAAGTGGGTATGGTAAAGCTTTAAATAAAAAAGGCAGTCCCATTCGAGGTAGACTACTCAAAGATGATGTTATAGATACTACCCTAAGCGTATTAACAGATGGGAAAATTACTGGTGACAACGTTTCCTATGAGGGAACTCCAGATAATCCATCCCAAGGACATTCTCCCTTGGTTCCCAAGTTTCCTTATTTAGCTCTACCTAATTAATAAATATCTCCAATAATCAATCTAGAGACGCATTAGATTGCGTCTCTAAAGTTTTAGTGAGAGCAAACCCTAAATATCATAATCCCTCAAATTTGGAGAATATATTCTTTTCCCTCCGAATAAGAACAAATCTGAGAAAAAATATGCAAATTATTACTAAATATTGGCAAAAAACCTCTATTCTAGCAATCTTCATTATCATTGCAACTATGGGATTTCAAGCTTACGCTTATCAAAACCTGATTAATAAAAAATCCCAAGTTAATTACCAATACCCTTTCGAGCTATCCACATCCAAAAATCCTATCGGGACCCTATCAAAAGAAATTGCTTTTTACCAAAAACGAATTCAACAACATCCCGAAGATGGTTTAGATAGAGCCATCTTAGCAAAAGCTTACTTAAAAATGGCTCGTACCAGTGGGGATAACAAATGGTATACACTCGCAGAAAAATCAGCAAAAGAATCTCTAGCTAAATTACCCTTTGATAACCATAGTGCATTAATAGTACTAGCAAAAGTTGCAGAAGCAAGACATGACTTTGCAGAAACTATTCGTTTATCTAACAAATCTTTACAAATTAAACCAGAGAATCAAGATGCACTTGCAATGTTAGTTACCACAAACCTAGCAAAAGGAGAAGTCAAAACAGCTAGTATCTTTGCAAATAAACTAGTTAACAAAATCCCCACACTTAATTCCTTCTCACTCCGTGCTTTAGTAAACCTTGCTCAGGGAAAAGACGAAGCAGCAATTCAAGACTTTCAAAACGCGATCGCATCAGAAGAAGCTGGTGAAATTGCAACTTCAGCTAAAGTTAGAACTTTGTTTGGAAGATTTTATCTCAGTCGAGGAAAATATAATCGTGCAAGACAGTTATTTGACGAAGCCCTTCGTATCCTACCGCAATATCATTTCGCGCTAGTAAATTTAGCAGCATTAGAAATCCAACTAGGTAATTACCAAGGAGCAGAGAACTACTATGCACAGGTAGTAGATTTAACTACTAAAAAAGGGGATAAAAACCAAATTCACACCTTTGACCATATAGCATTAATGGGAATTGCCCAAGTGAAAAAATTACAAGGAGACATTTCTACTGCCGAAAAATATTGGAATCGAGCTGAAAAATCCTTTCGAGAACATTCACATAATCATAGCGATAAACCCAAGGGAGTGACTCAGAACGGACATAAACATAACCATGACCATGACAATGACCACAAACATGAACAAAACTTCGGACATCAGCGAGACTTAGCAAAACTATTATTACTCCGGGGACATTCTCAAGATTTACCAGAAGCTCTGTCTTTAATAAAAGAAGAAGTAAAAATACGGAGAGATGCAGAAACCTTAGATACTCTAGCCCAGATATTACATCGCTTACAACATTTCCAAAAAGCCAAAAAAATATATCAAGAAATTCTGGACACGGGTATTAAAGATGGGAAGATATTTTATCACGCAGGAATAATAGAAAAGCAACTGGGTAATTCAGAACAAGCAAAAACTTACTTTCAAAAAGCTTTACAAGTAAATCCGAATATTAAGTGATATCATGTCCGGATGATTAGTTATTATTCCCGCATCTATGGGAAAAACTAGAAATCCTCTTTCTCCACTGCCCCTGCCCATTTTATTATAAGTGTTTAACCGGACATAATATGATTTCTAATTTGATTCGATATTATTCCGGTAGCCTAATTCTCGCGAGAGCAAGTATGAATTAGAAGGCTTTTATCCCCACAGGAGTGAGCATTCCCATCTCTCGGAAAGAAGAGAGGGGTTGCTATTTAAACTAAAAACTACTCTGCAAACCAACAGTTAAAAGCCAATCTGTTTCTAACTGGGGACCATCTAAATCTCGAAGTATGGGTAGTTCTAACTCCATTGCTAATCTACTACCTTTTAAACTGCCTTTGGGTGCATATAAGTTAACTCCCAAACCGACATTTACTTGAGTACCACCTCTTCTATCGGGGTCTGCTGTCGGGATCATATTGGGATTAAGACGACTATCTTCACCTGCAATATTTCCCCAGGTTTTTCCTGTAAGTCTTAACGAAGTACTTAATGACTCAGTCCAGTTACGTGCAATCCAACCTGTAAGCTGAAATTCATTACCCAAACGATAATCATTACTATTTTTCCCCAATCTCAATGTTCCAGCAGCTTGTGCACCCCAGGAACCATCTTTTGACTGACCTAAATAGGTAATTCCTGGTAGTAAATCAAATGTACCGGAACCTATCTGCATTGGATATGGTAAAATTGTGTCGTTACCATTAGGTGTATCGTCTCTTTCATTAATGGAACCAGTGGGAAAACTAAAACCAAAGTTTAAATGAATACGCTGTTTATTCTTATCTAGAATTGTGTATAGTGCAGAGGTTTTTAAATCTCCGAAACCTTCGGAATTAGTAGTGAAGCGAGTACCGTTACGAGTGACATGATCCATTTCTTTAGTAATATATGGAAGCATAGCCATTAAGGTTAAGTTATCGGTTGGTGCATACATTGCTCCGAACATATGCATCTGCATGGTCATATCATCAGGGGAAACCATAAAGTCTTCTAGAACCTGACTATTACTGACACTATTTGTACCATCCCGATTCCCGTCCATATTCATGAACATGTAGCGATAAGACAACATGAACTCACCCTTCTTATGAGTGTGGTCTCCCATAACTCCAATAGGAGCATGTCCGTCTGGTCTTGCTGAAGACCATTTGGTAATATCCGCAGGTGCCTCGCTATCTGCAATAATGAATTTAGGGTTGGATGTAGAGTCTGATCTGTTTATATTTTTATCAGGTAAAGAATTCTCACTTTGTATATTCTGGATTTTTAAATCATCAGCAGAAAAAGAAACTTTTTGATTGAGTTCATTATTTAGCTGTGATTTATTTTGGTTCTTCTTAGACTGAGTTAATTTTTTTATAAGACTTTTTTGTGATTTTGATTGCCATTTCTCAATCTTAAGTTTAGAGATAATTTCTTCTTTGTGTCTATTTTTTATAAGTTGATTTACAGATTCATTTGCAAAGACTGTATTTTCTGTAACAATCATATTAGAAGCGATCGCGCAAGCAAGAAAGCATAGTTGCGAATAATTAAGTTTCAATTGAAAACCTCTCACCATACTGAATAAATATTTAGATAATAGTGATTATTTTCATGTTAAATTTTGATTTAAGTCAAAAGACAAGCTGTCAAACTTAGAGAATGATGTATTTACATATACCTTGAGAAAATATTTAAAATTTTAGATACTTGTTCTCAAATCAAAACTTAAAGTTTAGAACTTTTAACGACCAGGTTATGTAACAACTTTATTTTACGATTTTCTATAATTTTCTATAATTTTCTATAAATAAATATATTTATTTATTTATTTATTTATTTATCTAAATATATTTAGATGATTAGAGAGTGTATATCTCTTATTCATAATGACTTGAATTTTTCAACCACTTGAGCAAATAAGTTATTAATTTTAAAGATGTTGCATTGCAACATCTTTAAGCATTAGATGTATGTCTGAAGATTTATGCTCGAGTTACAAAACTAATTACAGCTAATTACTGAAAGATTTTGCATCCGGACGTTGAATAATTGTTTCAAATACCCGTCGTTTTGCAGATGGATCTACTGCAATTAAGCGTATGTAATCATGATTGTGTTGTGCAAGACACTCTTCCAAAGTCGCGATCGCATCAGCCATATCATCGATTTGATGTTGAGAAAAACTTTTCCAAGAACCAGTCCGGAAGCGTCTTTTATCTACATATTCAATCGCAATATGATTTCCTACAGCTAAAATTTCTCTCATTTGCTCTAAAATTTCTAGTTCCAAATGAGCAGTTGGTATTTGTGAATTATACTTATTACTACTTTGCGGAGTGGGATCGTTTTCCGATTCAGAAAGTTTTCTACCTAATAGGTAATTACTGTAGGGATTGGAATAAGGTGTAGATGGTTCGGGGTACTTAAAACTAGAACCACCCAGGCTAGAATTACTAGCAGTAGAATCGTCTTTTGATTGAGAAGGATTAAGCTGATAATTTCTATGAGGATTAGGGAACGGTGTAGATACTTCTGGATACTTAAAACTAGAACCACCTAGACTGGATTCATAAGGATTTCCATCAGGAATTTGAATTATAGCTTCACCAGATTTCTGCTTAGTGGACGGATTAATTCCTACAATACGGACATAAGCTTGATTGTGCTCGAATAAACACCCTTCCAAAGTTGCGATCGCATCAGCCATGCGGTCAATCTCGTGGTTTGCATAGGTTTCCCAACTACCCCGTTCAAATTGTCCTTTATCTGCATACTCTACAGCAATATGATTTCCGAAAGCCAGAATTTGCTGCATTTGACCGAGTATGACTGGACCTACATGGGTAGTAGGAATTTGGGTGTTATTAGGATGAGAATTATAAGTTGAAGATTGTTGGTTACTACCACCATCTCCTAACTTCGGAATCTGTACAGCTTGGGGGTCTATATGATGTTTCACTTTTGCTTGATAGGTTGGTAATGAATTTGGTGTTTTCGCTTTGATAGTAGAATTCTCTATAGGTGAGGGTTCTAATTGATGAGTTGGTCTTGCTTGGTAAATTGGCGTTAAATAACCTTCAGAACGCAAAGCACCACGGTTATATTCTTCCACTAAGTGGGAATCATCAACGTGTCGTTGTTCTTCAACCATTAATTGAGCTATATCCATTAAATTAGATAAGCTAAAATCTGGCTTTCTAAAGCTTGGTGCAGCTTCGTTACTATTTACTACCCGTTTCGATATCCTTTCAACTCCCACCTCGTGGATAAAACCACTAATTTGTTGATCATAGATACGCGATCGCAATGCACCAAAGAAATCAATGGCTTGATGAGAAAACTGATTAACCAAGTCTTCGATATCCTGATGAGAAAGTCCATCTTCACTAAAGATACCACCCACGATACCCACCTTATCTTCCCTACTCGGTTCCCAGTAGAATTTTTCCATTCGTCCATCTCGAATCAGAGGAGCATATAAGGTAGAAAAATCATTACCAGTCACAATAATTGGGACTCGGTGTAGTGGGTTAGAGTCGTAACTACCAGGTAGCTGTACATCAGTGGGATTATCAGCAATATTCATCAACGTAGCATTTACCAGTTGAGTATTTACAGTATATTGCGTCCCTTCATCAAAACGTCCTGCACCAGCATCTAAGTCATTAATCATCAGCACGCACATTTTACCACGTACCTTAATCAATTCCGCAGTTTCCCGATAGCGCAAACGTATCAAACGTGCAGGGTCTCCAGCATCAGGACTTTCCAACTCTCCACCAGAAATATGAGTCACCTCCACACCCATTTTCTCAAACACTAGCTCGCACTGAAAAGACTTTCCCTCACCTTTTCGTCCATGAATACCCAAAATTAAAGGAACCCTCACACCAGGGATATCAAGATAATTCTTAGTGATGTGAACAGCAAGCTTGTCTAAAAAACTTGGAGCAATGTAATAACTCATAGATCCTCGGAGATAAAGAACTGAGGTTAGACATATCCAAAAATTATCTATAATGCGATCCGAAATTTGTGTAAAGACATAAAAACTTTACGTTTCTACACTTTTACCTAAGATGTCTATTAACTACAATGGTAAGTTTTTATGGTCGCAGTGTTTCAGATATTTTTATAATTAGACTTGAAGAATTCTTATACTCTAAAATCAATATGTACTTTTAGAACATAAGTACTTGTGAAGACAGACAGCATTTTTTATCGACTTTTTCAAAGCTTTGCCGATATTTTCTTGGAATTGATTAATCAACCAACCCAACTAGTTGATATTTACCAATTTTCTTCAGTAGAAGTTAAACAGCTAGCATTTAGGATAGATGGCGTTTTTATTCCACAGGAAGATAACCCGGAAATACCCATTTACTTTGTAGAAGTGCAATTTCAGCCAGATAAAAAATTTTATTCCCGCGTTTTTACTAATCTTAAATATAAAATTTAAATATAAAACTCACTTCCAAACTTAAGCATTTTGCAACCGTTAGCTGAAGGTTTAATAAGAGTTATCTGAGAAAACTGAGAAAGTTAAATTCATCAAAACCAAATCTTCCAAGCTTCCCAATTTTGAACGATGTCAGCCAGTTCTTGGTATCCTGCACTTCTAGGATGAGCACCATCGTTATTCCTAACTTCATCCATCCATACCTGAGATTTTTCCAGAGTAGAAAACCCATCTAAATAAGGAATATCAAGTTCTGCGCAAACTAAAGCAAATTCTTCAGATAACTTAGCAGTTCTCCTATTTTGTTCTTTATCATCTATCGGCAAAGGACTTACCATCAATACAGGATACAGTTGCTTTGCTTCAGTTAAAATCTCTCGAGTATTACTAATCGAGTCTGCTTGCATTACGCGAGTTTCACCATCTTCAATAGTCGTATCATTGGTTCCAAAACCAAATACAACTCTACCGTCATATTCTTGGGGTAAACGATAAGAAACCTCATTTAACCAGCGCTTTCTTAATTCTGTACTGGTTTCTCGACGTACTCCCAGATTGTAATAGGTAATATCAAACCCTTTTTTATTCACTTCCACACAAATTCTACCAGTCCACCCCAAACATTCCGGGTCTCCTGTCCCATTTACAAAGGATTCACCAATAAAGCAAATCCTTATTTCTTGAGGTACCTCTGAACTCATATTAATATCTGTTTATAGCGTTTCCTAAGCAAGTGAAGTACACCTAATTTTTTCTCCTACTTGTCTTAAAAGAACACGGATGTGAAACTGCACCTCACTAGACTGGTAAACGCTATATATCTGCACCAAATCCTAGCAATCTTACCCTATCTATGAGATTACTGGTCTATAAACATCCTCATAATTCTTTCCATTTATATTGTGTCCGGTTAAAAACTTATCATAAAGCTAGAGTAACCATGACAAAGCTTCCTGTTGATATGATGTCCACTTAAATAACCGTTATTCTGACCTTAAGGCAAGAATCTCAAATACTTTACGATTGCTGCGTTACATTCTTTTTCAATCACAATCACATATTATGGGTAATTTGCTGGACATCATATGAGAGAGTAGTCATCTATATCCAGATTGTCATGATATTCCTACAAAGCTAGAATCGTAAGCCTTTCTAGCTAATGGATTTAATTTACCTTGAATTGGATTCCAGTATTGACCAACCTCGGTAGGTAAACCTAATTCTTGGGCTGTACGTTCGAGTATAGACTGTTGGCGACGTTTGACTGAACAGTAGTGTTGCTGCATTAACGCACGGGCTTTATCTTGAGTTGTCATATAACTATCCTTATATTAATTAAGTCAGGCAATCTTGATATTTATGCCTCTAAACTAATTGTATACAAAAAAATCTGTATTGAAAGCTACAAAATACCTAAAAAAAAGAATGTGATAGTAAATTTTTGTAAATATAAATTTTTGTAAATATAAATTCTGATTGTAGTTAGTCATCAAATTCAGAAATATTAATACTTGTCAAAGCAGCTACTAATTGCTGGATATGGTCTAAAGTATGAGTTGCCATAATTGAAGCGCGAATTCGACTTGTGGGGACTGTAGGGGGACGAATAGCAGGAGCAAAAATATGCTGAGACTTTAGTTCCTGAGCGACTTTTAATACCGTGTTTGCATCAGGGTATTCAAAACAGATGATGGGGGAATTCGAGGGGATAATTTTTATCTGTGAGTGCTGCTTTTGAGTTAGTAATTGATTGCAGTAGTTTATATTACGCCATAGTTGCATTCTTCTTTGCGGTTCTTCTTGAATTATCCTGATACTTGTGAAAGCTGCTGCGGTGTCTGCGGGGGAAAGTCCTGTAGTGTAAATCCATGTAGGAGAGCGATTGCGTAGATATTCGATCAGCGGACGACTACCAGCTATATATCCACCCAAACTAGCGATCGCTTTACTGAGGGTGCCGATTTGAATTAGCTGTTTTCCCGTACAGTGGAAGTGTTCAACACAACCTGCACCATGTTCTCCCATGACTCCGGTTGCATGAGCTTCATCAACTAAGAGCATACATTGAAATTCGGTGGCGATATCTATTAATTCCGGTAGGGGACATAAATCGCCATCCATACTAAAAACGCTATCTGTAATAATTAAGCAGCGTCTATATGTTGTTCTATGAGTTTGTAATTTTTGTTTTAGCTCTAGGACATTATTGTGGGGGTATTCAATTATATGTGCACCGCTTAAAAGTGCACCATTTTTGAGACTCGAATGATTGTACTGGTCTGATAGTATTAAATCCCGTTTACCTACTAAAGACGCGATCGCACCAATATTTGCTAAGTAACCAGAACTGAAAACTAAAGCGTCCTCGGTTCCTTTTAAGTTAGCGATCGCTTTTTCTAAGGAAGTGTGTAGTTTTCTATGTCCACTCAGCAATCTCGAACCTGTTGCACCTGTACCAAGCTTTTGGGTAGCATCACAAGCTGCTCTAATCAGTCGTGGGTCGCTAGCTAAACCTAGATAATCATTACTGGCAAAGTTGATTACTTCTTGCCCTTCTAAAGTTATTGTAGCCCCGGAAATACCATCAATTGTCTTGACTTGACGATACCAGTTAGCACGATGAATTGTATCTAAAGATTTTTCTAACCAGGAATAAGGGTTTTTCTTCATGTATAAGTAATTAAATCAAAATCTAAGAGGGTGCGCTTGCCCTAGACCCACAATAATATCGGATTTGACGATAATATTTAATATGGTAAGGGCGCACCAAGTAAAGATGGTGTGCAATGCTCCATCCTTGTATAGCCATAACACATCTCCTAACTAGAAATATTTTATAAACACCCTCTAAGTCAAAATTCCAGTCAAAGAATGGAGAGAGGTAAAATTTATATTTTCCTTGATAGCTTTACATTTTTTCATCTACGTGGGTCAGTTTTGATTTCATTTTTTCTTCAAAATCTATCTATTTCCTCCAATCATATATAAAGTTTCTAGATATATCTAGTAATACAATGGACATTGATTTCATACATTTGTTATATTTTTTGTAGAAAAAGAATATTTTTCATAAAATATCCAATAAAATCTTTTTTAGGTGTGTGGAATTGTTTGGCAGTCTACTGTATATAAATATATCTTTTCGATTTATATATCATTTAATAGAAATGTAAATGCTCGAATTTACTCCCTCAATATCTAAGTCGTGATAAAGGTAAATAAACCTTTACTTTTATACACCAGTACTTGATTTTTTTAAATTATCAACATATCTTATTTTAGCTTGCATAGCATTATATCAAAAGACAGTCCTAACAAACCTGTTTGAGATATGGTATCAGTTGCAATATTATCATTTCCATCTATTTCAATCCTGATAATTATTCGTTTGCAAAAGACTTTATCAAAATAAAAAAAAGATGTTTATAAAAAGTAATAAAAGCAAAATAGCTCAAACAGCAATATTTACCGCTACTCTCATCTCATTTTTGGGTAACCCCTATCTAATTAATAGAAGCTATGCACAAAATCATAGCCAGCAAACTGTATCATCATCTAATGAAACTCTTCAAAAAATTCTCAAAAATGAAGATTGGAAAGCAGTTGCTCGTGTCGCAGAGAAAGTTATTCGTGCTAACGGTCTAGACGAATATCCTTGGCGAATGTTAGTAGTTGATAGGTACCGTAATGCTGCTTATGCCAGCGATATCAACTTAGTTACAATTTATAGTGGACTTATAGAAAAAATACGCGGTGATGATGCTGCTTTAGCCTTTATTATTGGTCATGAATTAGCCCATCATACTAAGAAACATGCATCTGCAAGAACTTATTTAAGCAGACAAACCCGGAAAAAATTACAAGCTGAAGCTGAAGCTGAAGTTGAGAAATTAATTGCAAAAGAAAAACAAAAATATAAAAAAGCTATCAGTTCATGTGCAAAAATAGAAAATTCTGGCGAATTTAGTGAAGTATGTCAGAAAAATAGAATAGTTGATAGTGATGTTTATAGAGAATTATCCTTCTTAGATAACCAAGGTAAAATAGATCCCAAAAAAGTTGAAAAAAAGAAGATAGAGATTTTCAGACAAAAAAGACAAGCTTTTGAGGGAAAATTGCTAAAAGGAAGACAGCTAAGAGAATTTGAAGCTGATAGAGTCGGCTATATTTACATGGTCAAAGCAGGTTACGATCCTCAAGGTGCATTGAGAGCTTTGGATTTACTAGCACGTAATCGAGTACCTGAACCAGAGAATAGAACTCATCCGGTTCCTTCAGATAGAATCGAGGCTGTAAAAAGGTTGATGAAGCGTCGCTCATCTATAAAATTAGCACTTAATGGAGCCGCAAGATTAGACCGTACTAAACCTCTAACTTTTGATATGTCTAAAGATGGGAAATCTTTACTGATTAACTCCCGCTTTGGTTCTTAGAGGATATTTGTTCAATTCAACTAATTCAATAAATGACATACGTATATATACACATGTATAAATAAATCTATAAATTGCTCATTCTACTAATTGAATGTTTTCTATAGGGTATGCAATGCGGTATGGCAGCAATTCATAAAAAACATTATATATCCGTAGGGGCGCAAACCTGGCGCCCTCTGGGATAATTGATATGATTAATATCAACAATGAAGTAATAAATTTGAGCTTTTGTAGTTCAGTTTAGATATAAGATATATTTAATAGTTCATTCTATAATTAATGCTTTGGTTGTCTGGTTTAAGCTTACAGAAGATAAGTTGTGTTGTGGACACTGGGGAATGGTCTAACAAGGGTGACTGGGGTTGAGTTATATCTACAAGATAATCGCGCTATGAAGCTAATTAAGTGTAAGTTATAGGTTTTTTTGTCATCACCCCCTGATGACTCCTAATTTCTTTAAACTTGCAGTAGTCGAACTTGTCAAACCGGTAACTCCTGTCATATTAACCCTTTCTAAGGGTCTATCACCCCAAAAAGACCCAACTATCTCACCCGTATTGATATCCCAAAGCTGAATAATTTCTCCATCTCTACCTACAATCAATAAGTTAGAATCTGTATTAAAAGCAAGGGACCAAGGTGAAGAAAACTTTTCTTGTAATATTGCAATAGATTTATTATTGTTTATGTCCCATACAGTTACGGTACCATCGAAACTACCATAAGCGATAAGTTTACTATCATGACTAAAAGCCATAGAAACAATTGGTTTACCAAAATTTCCTAAAGTCTGTATACATTGACCACTATTTGTATTCCAAAGTTTAACAATCCCGCTAGTATGTCCGCTAGCTAAAATTGAACTATCAGAATTAAATTTGATAACATAAGAAGCTTTTTCTTGAATTGTTTGATAGCATTCTCCAGTTTCAAAATTCCAAAGTTTAATAATCGAATGACCACCACAACTAGCAATTGTTTTTCCATCCGGACTAAATGCAACGGAAAGAACTGGACGATTATGACCATAAAGGGTTTTTAAACACTGTCCTGTTTGAGAATCCCAAATTTTTACACTTCTATCGCTACTACCACTAACTATTAATTTACTATCTGGATTAAAGGCAATTGACCAAATACTATCATTATGTCCTTCTAGTATTTTATGGGGTACTTGATTGCTATCAATTTCGCCAATATAATTTTTATTTAGAGAATCTATCTGCCAAATTCGGATAACATTATTGTCATTACCAATATTTGTACAAGCTATTATTTTCTCATCAGGACTAATAATTACTGAAGAAAGCCAGTCTTTGTCTTCAAAAAAAGTAGATATACATTCATGAGTATCTATATCCCAAAATTTAATTGTATGTTGACTACCGCTAACAATTATTCGATTGTAGCTACTGTATATAACTGAATGAACAAAATCTGCACGACCTTGCAAAGTTTTGACACATTTTCCTGTAGTGATATCCCATATTTTTATAGTTCTATCAACGCTAGCAGTTGCTAGTCTTTTTTCTATACTTCCGAAAGCGATCGCATTAATTTCTGAAAGATGTCCTGATAAACTTTGTAAGTATAAACCTGTATCAATATCCCATACTTTAATAATTTTTTCACCACTACCAGTTGCTAAATATTGTCCATTCTGACTAATATCAATTAAGGAAATATTATAACTTTGAGATTGTAGAGTTTCTATGCATTCACAGTAAGTTAAATTCCAAATCTTGACAATTTTATCTTTAATACTGCAAGCTAAAATATTATGACTATTGATAATTCTGACCGATAAAATAACACCGTTATTAGTTGAAAATTGTTTAATAAATTCTTCTGTATTGATATCCCAAATGTGAACGTAACCATCTTCACAGCCGAAAATCAGAATATTAGTTTGAGATGAAAGACTTAGAGAACAAATACGACTTTGGGATTCAATCAATATACGAGAATTACCTGTATCCAAATCCCAAGTCAATATTTGCTTGCTAGAATAACCAAATAATCTGCTTCCATCTAGATTAAAAACAAGATTTTTAACTGTATATTTATTCGGTGAATTTAAAGTTAAAATACATTCTCCAGTAGAAGCATCCCATATTTTTACCGTTCTATCCCGACTTGAACTAGCAATTTTTCGAGAATCGGAACTAAAAGTGACAGATTCAACTATGGTTTTATGTGCTTGATTTTTAAAAACTTGTTGATTTTCTTGCCATTTCCACAAAGAAACCTCACCATCAATACTTCCCGTAACTAAAAATTCTTCATTTGCACTAAAAGCAAGACTAAAAATAATTCCAAAGTTATTGGTAAAAGTTGTTTTGACAAAGTTACTATTAGTAAAATCGACATCATTTAAGGTTATTCCTTGTAAATTAGCTTGTAGAATATTTAGATAAGAGAAATCTTGAATACTAATTTTTTCTGATAATTGGGATATTAAATTTATTATATTTCCTATAACATATCCGGTATAATAAGGTGATTTTTCTCGAAAATTATTAATAATATCTATCAAATTAGTTTCAATTTGATGTTGAGTTCCGAAAACCATTTCTAAACGTTCAATTATTGGTTTAATAATTAAACGTTTTTGTACATCTTGAATGTAATCGGGTGCGGTAGCTTTTAATAACCCATGACTTTGAAATAATAAAATATCTCCAGAAATAATTTCTTGACATATTCTATCAATAAAATTTATAGTTAAATATTCCATAACTACAGGCTGGAGTAAAAATTTAGAGTTTTTTTTCTCAATCAGGGAACGACAATTTAAGGACTCTAGTACTTCCAATAAGTTAAATGGTTGATTTTGACTCAAATCAAACTGAGATGATAGTAAATCCTCCTGTAATTCTTTTAAATCAACAGCATCTTGATTAATAGCGAGCCAATATAATAAAGATTTCTCTAATTCCGATAAACGATTAAATTGTTGTGCTATCAAATTGCGAACATCACCAAACACCGTACTACTTTGAGCTGAAAAGTTAGAAATATCTCCATCAAATAAATCTAAAACCGTAGTAGCGATAAATTTAGTATACAAAGGATTACCGCCATAGTTAATAGTTAACTGTTCCCAATCTGAATCTATAGCATCAGTAATTCCTTTCATTTGAAAAATCTTCTTCACTTCATCGATACCCAAACCTGTAATTTGTAAAGAACGAACTGGAAGCTCCTTCCCTTCAAGAGTGGTAATTTCTTTTGGTTTTTCCCGAGAAGTAATCAATAAGCAACTTTGATGAGATGTTTCCCCTAATTTTTGAAAAAGTTCACTATAACCCTCGTACCCATTTAAATAGTTACCCGCATAATTACTATCACAGAAAATAGCATCAACATTATCAAAAACTAACAAGCAGCGTTGCTCTTGTAAATATCCAAGTAGTTTATTAATTAAGAGAGTAATATTTTTCGCTAAATCTGTTTCTTCACCATTAGACAAAATTTGTAATAACTTAGTAATTATTTCTAACGGTGGTGGAGCATTACGTAAAGAAAACCAAATTGTAAAATCAAAATTTTGACTAAGATTTTGAACAACTTTAGTTGATAAAGTGGTTTTTCCAATACCACCAATTCCTACTAATGCAATTAAGCGGCAGTAATCAGTTATAATCCACTTTTGTAGTATATTTAGTTCTTCAATACGACCGTAAAAAATAGAAACGTCAGGTGCTTCGCTGCAAAAATATTTATTTTGTTTATTTTTAGTTTTTACAGCCTGATTTGTTACACTCAACTTTGTATAATCACTTTGATTCAAATCCAGAGCAAAAGCACGAAAAAAACGCTCTAAGGTACGTTTATCTACACCAACTTCTCGATGTAAAACCTTAGAAATAGTAGCAGGATCTAGTTGAGTTATTTCGCTTAAAATTTCAATAGTATAAGGTTTAGCAGAATTTTCTTGATTTTCCCATTCTTTTATAGCCTTTTGTATTTTTCCCCATCCCTCACTTGTTAGAACTACCCCTCGTTTACCTCGTCTTTGTCCAATCATAATTATCTTCAATATGGAAGTTTTATATTTTGTTTATCTTTCTCTTATATTTTATTTGAGCTTTTTATTAGCTATACTGCACAACCGAAATATGAGTATTTGGAGCTTTTAGAGGATTGAATTATCAAAAAAAAAATTATTTTTATAACTTCCTGAACTTCCCTGGTGCAGATAATTAGAAAGTGCAATGATGCTTATAGATGGAATTGCAAAGAAACTCATAGCTCGCAGTAACTCGTTAAATAATCCCTGAATGATTATTGATAAAAACAGTATAAAAAAGCTGTATAACCTGCTGCGAAACAATATATAAGTTATTTTTGTAACCTGTCATAAACCTGTATTCTTTTGTAGCTTCTAAGAGGTACACATGACTCCTATTGATATCGAAAAATTACCACTCTGGGTACAAAATAGAGACACAGTATTGAAGTCTCATCAAAATGTACAATGGCGTTATGGGAAACAACCAGATTACACTAATTCTAATAAGAATTTAGCAAAAGAAAGTACACAAAATCATCCCGAAAATTCCCTGGAATCACTCGTACAAAACTTAGTACGAACATTTGATGTTGAAGCAAATTTCAAAACTAATCCTCAACAGTGGATATCCGTTGTTCAAGATAAGTTCCGTATGAGTACAAACGGTGGAATTAACTTTCAATTAGAAGACTTAGTACAATCTGGTACTTATAAATTACTGATTGGTAATACCAAACATTACAAAGCTTCAGAAGAAAACTTTGAAACTTCCACCAATCTTTTTCACTCTGCATTTCCCGAAGGCTTTTTATGGGAAGTTCTAGAAGTATATTCTACACCACCAACGATTGCTGTTAAATGGAGACATTGGGGACATTTTCGAGGAGCTTATAAAGATTATGCTCCTACTGGAGAGACAATTGAAATTATTGGGATGAGTATTATTAAAGTTAGCGATGATTTAAAGATTTTGTCATTGGAACACTATTATGACAATACTAAATTCTTAGATAAGTTAACATCTGGTGATAAAACTTCAGCAGGAGCAAAACAAACATCATCATCTCCACAACAGAAATTTTGGGGTTTTATCAAGCAGTTTCTGCAACCAAAATTAAAACCAACAATCGTAAATTCACAAGTTAGTCGCTGTCCTTTCGCGTCTTTAATACGGTAATTGTAGATACAAGTCTTCGTTCTCTCTGATTTATACCTGATTGAAGCTCCCTCAATAAATTGAGGGATTCTCACTTCACAGATAATTGCTCTGAATAAGTTATAAATCTTGGATCATCTCCATGAGAGGTATTTCCTACCCCAATAATTCTCATTCCTTCGTTTCTGATGTTGATTGCTACGGTTTCATCCCTTCGATAAATCGAGGGACTTCTCACGAAAGAAAGTTAAATTTTCTAATCAGTCTTGGAAAATAAAAATTGAAGTCAAAAACTTTAAACTTGATTTTTTAGGGGATATAAAGCGATCGCGTTTCCTACCTTTGCTAAATTGCATTAGTTTATTCTATTCAGAAATAGTTATTTGTGTGGGGAGACCTGCTTTGCAGCTAATACCTGGAAAATAACTATAAGTAATATTTTATTATGCTCGCTGAAGATAGTGCTATACATAATTCTATAAATATATCTGGAGAAAGTATATCTGGAGAACATATATCTGGAGAAAGCTACTTTTTCAAAAGTAATGAACCTTTACTACTTAACGACCCCCAGAAAATTTGGTTGGTTAAGTCTGGTGTTTGGGCACTGTTTGCGATAAATGTAGAGAATGGTATTCCTAAGGGGAAGCGACGTTATTTATTTAGCGTCAAAGCTTGTGAAGCGATGTTTTCAGTCAAGTCATCCTTATCGGATAATGGGTTACCAAACAGTAATTATCAAATTTTGGCTGTTTCTTTAGAGGAAAGTGAAGTACAGCAGGTTTCTCCCGAACAGTTTTGTAATCCAAATCTGACTCCCCACACCCAAATTGACCCGGTGAAAAGTTTGATAGAAACTTGGGTACACCATTTAGGGGGAGCAGTTTCGGAAATTAATTCTCCGGTTTTACCTACTCCCTCCCAGGTTCCTGGATGTACTGTTTTGGGTAGTGGTGAGGTTTTTCAAGCTCCCAGTAATTGCGTTACTTGGGTAAAAATTTTACAGGGAAAGGCGAATTTACTAGGGTTAGAGGGATTGGAAATAACCCCAGATACAGAGCGAATTCCCTTACAGAGTTATCTTTGGGTACAGTCAAAAGATGTAATTGAAGTTGATGCACCAATCAGTGCGGGAATAGATGGTGGTAGCAGTTTACTCCACGGTTTAAACAGACTGCAAACATTATTTTTAAAAGCGATCGCGCAACTTGAAGGTCGGGAAATTCAGGCTGAGTTGTTCCGGACTCAAGCGAGGGAGCGTTTAAATAATCAGGTTTTAAGTAGTACTTTAGATGATTTTGCAAATATTTTTGAGGAGCAAAATGCAAAGGTACCTAATTTAAAGAAGGTTGCGAATCAGGAGGAAGCTTTATTATTTGCAGCAGGTGCTGTGGGTAGGTTTTTAGGGATTACAATTTATCCACCCAATAACTCCGAAGATTTGCGTAGGGTGAGGAATCCTTTGGATGCTGTAGCTCGTGCTTCCCGAATTCGGGTACGTCGGGTGACTTTGCAAGATGGCTGGTGGAAGCGGGATAGTGGGGCGCTTTTAGCTTATACTTTGGATGATAATCGTCCCCTTGCAGTTTTACCGATTTCTGATAATAGTTACGACATTATTGACCCCATTGAGCAAAAGCGGTTTAAGTGTAATAAAAAAATTGCTGGGACTTTATCTCCTACTGCTTATACTTTTTACCGTCCCTTACCTGTAGATACTCAAAATTTCTTATCTTTATTAGGGTTTGCAATTCGGGGTCATTCCAAGGAACTTTTTACAGTCTTATTTGCGGGAATTATTACTACCTTATTAGGTATGGTTGCACCCCAAGCAACCGCTATTTTAATTGACCAAGCCATACCTGATGCTGATAGGTCGCTTTTATTACAAGTGGCTTTGGGGTTGGTTGCCACTACCTTGGGAACAACTTTATTTCAGTTTGCCCAAACCGTAGCTATTATGCGGCTGGAAACCTTTGCTGACACTTCCACTCAGTCGGCAGTCTGGGATAGATTGCTGAATTTGAAAGCCTCCTTTTTCCGTCAGTATTCTATGGGTGATTTGAGTGCCAGGGTATCTGTTATTACTCAAATTCGTCAAAAGTTGAGCAATACTTTATTAAAAACCTTATTTTCTAGTGTATTTTCCTTATTAAATTTAGGTTTACTCTTCTACTACAGTTTTCCTTTAGCTTTAATTGCATTTCTGGTCGCAGCCCTAAATATTGGAGTTACAATTGTTTCCGGTATTCTGACATTGCGCAAAATCCGCCCCCTCCTAAATATGCAGGGTAAACTATTTGGGATGATGGTACAAATCATTAACGGTGTATCAAAATTTCGCACATCCGGAGCAGAATCCCGGGCTTTTGCTTACTGGGGAAAACAATACCGCCATCAGTTAAAATTAATGATGGCTTCCCAAGGAATCGAGGACAATTTAGCAGTAATTAACCAGCTTTTAGCAGCCTTCACCCCTGCAGTAATTTTTATCTTTGCAGCCAACTTATTGCAACAATCCCAAGGAAATGGTGGTAACTTTTCTACAGGTACCTTCCTAGCCTTCAATGCTGCATTTGGTACATTCTTGGGTGGTGCAACTAGTTTAAGTACCACAGTAGTAGACATCCTAGAGATACTACCATTATGGGAAAGAGCGCAACCCATCTTACAAGCAACCCCAGAAATTGATGGTGACAAAGCAGACCCCGGTAGATTGTCGGGGAGAGTGGAAGTAAAAAATATCGTATTTCGCTACCGTCCTGATGGAGCACTAACCCTTGACGATGTCAGTTTGCGAGCAGAACCAGGAGAATTTATCGCTTTAGTCGGTCCCTCTGGAAGTGGAAAATCTACCTTATTCCGCTTACTATTAGGATTTGAAAACCCAGAATCCGGCAGCATTAACTACGATGGTCAAGAACTAGCTGGTTTAGATATAGGTGCAGTACGTCGTCAACTAGGAGTAGTACTACAAAATAGTCGCTTGATGTCTGCGTCAATCTTCGATAATATATCCAGTAACGCCAACTTAACTATGGAAGAAGCCTGGGAAGCTGCAAAGATGGCAGGTTTAGCACAGGATATCGCATCAATGCCAATGGGAATGCATACAGTAGTCAGCGAGGGTGGAACCAACCTTTCCGGAGGACAAAGACAGCGCTTAATCATTGCTCGTGCATTAGCTTTACGTCCCCGTATTCTCCTCTTTGACGAAGCAACCAGTGCTTTAGATAATAAAACTCAAGCCATAGTCAGCGAAAGCTTAGACAAATTGAACGTTACCCGAATTGTAGTAGCACATCGTCTGAGTACCATTCGCAACGCAGACAGAATCTACGTTTTAGAAAGCGGACGTTTAGTAGAACATGGTAGCTTTGATGACCTAGCAAACCAATCTGGATTATTTAGTCAACTAATTAAACGACAGAAGTTGTAGTAAGCGATCGCTTAAATTCATACTTCCAGGACTTACACAACTGGCACATTGCGATCGCAAGCCAGTAGTAATTATGCACTATAAACAGTGATTCCTGAAATCATATCGTTTCCGTTTATATCGGAATTATAGCGCTTTTCGGTTAACTGCAATACAAAGTAAATTTGTGAATTACCGCTGGGAGGGATTTTCATTCGACAAGATTGTATTTAACTTCTAACTTGCACATTTTACAACCCCCATATATCAAGGGTTTTAGAATTTATCGAAAAATGTACAAGTTTCATTTGTTGCAAGGTGGAGTTAAATTTTGAATTTTGAATTCCCACCTTGTGGGTCGCTCAAATGAAAACCGCTATATTTAAATTTCCCCTCTCTTTCTATTTCTAAGGGTTCTCTGGGTCTATGCAGTTTTTTTAATCATTCCGGTATAACCGGATTTGATATCAGTTATTTTTTAGAATTGTTCAAGACTTACGCAAAAGCAACGTAATTCAGTCCTGTATGTAACAAAAATATTTATATCAATAAGAATCATCAACTTTTCTGCGATTAGACTTAATCTGACTTCGTTTACTTTTGGAATCCAGACGCTTCTTTTGAGAACTGCGGGTTGGTTTGGTAGATTTGCGTTTCTTTTTAACTACCAATGCACTTTTGATAAGTTGTTTTAAACGAGATAATGCATCTTCTTTATTTTGTAGTTGACTTCTGTATTCCTGGGCTTTAATAATAATAATGCCATCTTGAGTAATTCGTTTATCATTTAACTTTAAAAGCTGCTCTTTATAATGTTCAGGTAGGGATGAAGCTGTAATATTAAAGCGTAAATGGATAGCAGTAGAAACCTTATTCACATTTTGACCACCTGCACCCTGAGAGCGAATAGCACTAATTTCAATTTCACTGTCCGGAATAATCACATTCTTAGAAATTTGCAGCATAACTCTCAAGATAAAATTATTGTTAGTAGCTGTAAAAACAGAAATAGGACTTAGCAAGAAGGCACATTATTTTGTAGGGTGCTGTGACACTTCGACTAACTCCAGAACATAGTAATAATGTTTTTAGTGTCACGCACCAACCAGGTATTATGATAATTGCGTAAGTCCTGAGAAAATAGAACATAAATAATAACAATATAAACAATAAGAATATTAAAAGAACCACCGCAATAAAGCAGTGGTTCGGTGAATATCTAACTTTATTTTTAAGCTAGATTTCAAACTAGCTTAAAAATAAACATCACAATTTAGACATCATAGTAAAGAGAAAATTCATAAGGATGAGGACGTAAACGTAATGGATTAACCTCAGTATCTAACTTATAAGAAATCCAATTTTCAATGAAATCTTCTGTAAATACACCAGATTCAGTTAAGAATTTTTGGTCGTTTTCTAGCGCTTCTAGTGCTAATTCCAAAGAACCAGGGGTAGAAGGTACTTTAGCTAATTCTTCTGGAGATAATTCGTAAATATTCTTATCTAAAGGTTCACCAGGATGAATTTTGTTCTTGATTCCATCCAAACCAGCACATAACATTGCAGCAAATGCTAAATAAGGATTACAAGTAGCGTCAGGACAACGGAATTCCAAACGCTTTGCTTTAGGATTATCACCACTCAAAGGAATACGTACTGATGCAGAGCGGTTTCCTTGAGAATAAGCTAGGTTAACTGGTGCTTCATAACCAGGAACCAAACGTTTGTAGGAGTTGGTACTGGGGTTAGTAAAAGCTAAAAGTGCAGGTGCATGCTTAAGAATTCCACCAATGTAGTAAAGACCCATTTCGCTCATTCCAGCATACTGGTCACCAGCAAACATTGGCTTACCATCTTTCCAGATTGATTGGTGGGTATGCATACCAGATCCGTTATCCTGGAAGACTGGTTTTGGCATGAAAGTAATTGTTTTACCATACTTCTTACCAACATTTTTGATCACATATTTATAAGTCATCAACCAGTCAGCAGCTTCGATTAGTTTACCAAAACGGAAACCGAGTTCGCACTGACCACCAGTTGCAACTTCGTGGTGATGTTTCTCGATGGGTACACCACATTCTTTCATTGTTAGCAACATCTCAGTACGCATATCCTGAGAGGTGTCAGTAGGAGAAACTGGGAAATAACCTCCTTTGAAGTCTGGTTTATAACCTAAGTTTGGTCCTTCTTCCTTACCAGAGTTCCAGCGACCTTCAACTGAATCTACATAGTAGTATCCAGCATTTGCTGTTTGGTCGAAGCGGACATCATCGAAAATAAAGAATTCTGCCTCTGGACCAAAGAAAGCTGTATCACCAACACCAGAAGATACTAAGTAATCCAATGCTTTTTGAGCAATTACTCGAGGACAACGATCGTACCACTCACCAGTACGAGGTTCCTTAATACTACAAATAATACTTAGGGTCGGCTCTTTCATGAAGGGGTCGATCCAGGCAGTATCAGCGTCGAGTACCATTGACATATCTGATTCATTGATGGCTTTCCAACCCCTAATACTGGAACCATCAAAGGGTACACCCTCGGTAAAAGAACTTTCATCGATTTGGTCCTGGTAGACTGTTAAATGCTGCCAAATACCTGGCATATCGATGAATTTCAAATCGATCAGTTGAATATTATTATCTTGAATCATCTTCAAGACTTCTTTTGGGGTTGTCATGGTCACTCCTTATCTGCCTACTTAATTAAAGTCACACTGGAATCTTTAACACATTTTTTGACTGGAAAACACCGGTTCAGTTGCTCCATTGCTATACGCTGGAGTAATCGTGACCCTGCGAATCTAAAAATCAAATTTTGACCGCCTTTATTCGGTCACACACCTGACATATCCTAAAGACAGAAAAGTTTCTATTTTGTATCAATAGTTACAGAATAATAATTTTAAAGGTTATATTAAACTTTGTTTTCAGAAAAAATATCAAATTCTAAAAGATACAAAACTCCACAATTGCAGTGGTAGGGGCAAGTTTGGAATAAAATCCTTATTAGCACATATATTGTGTTTTATTAATCAGCTATTAGCTTTATTAAGAAAACTTCAGAGATTTATTTTTTTGAAGGACTAGCTCACAAAGGGCATATTTTGTTTGATAGTAGCTAATAATCGCTAATTAGATATCAAAATCATAGTTAGAATCATATTGGGAGATAAAGAATAATGCGCGATGCAGTCACAAATCTAATTCAAAATTACGATGTCGCAGGACGATACCTGGATAGAAATGCTATTGATAGTCTTGCGTCCTATTTTGAAAGCGGTACAGCACGGATACAAGCAGCAGCAATAGTCAACTCTGATGCTGCTAATATTGTGAAACAAGCAGGTCTAGCATTATTTGATGAATTGCCGGAATTGATTCGTCCTGGTGGTAATGCTTATACAACCCGTCGCTATGCAGCTTGTCTACGGGATATGGATTATTATTTACGCTATGCAACTTATGCTTTAGTAGCTGGCAGTATGGATGTTCTTGATGAGCGTGTATTGCAGGGTCTACGTGAAACTTATAATTCTTTGGGAGTACCTATTAGTCCTACAGTTCGCGGTATCCAAATTATGAAGGAGATTGTGAAAGAACAAGTTGTAGCAGCTGGAATTGCTGATACAAGTTTGCTTGATGAGCCTTTTGATTATATGACCAAAGAGTTGAGTGAGAAAGATATTTAAGTTTTTGTTTTGGTGAGTGGTGAGTGGTGAATGGTGATATTGTAAAATTTTGATAGTCTAACCGGCGTTGCAAGACTATCAAGTGTAGGTTGGTAAAATTTATCAGAAATGTGATTTACCATTGATTTATCAACTCACTAATTACTATTCACTGCTAACCACTCTTAACTTGCACATTTTACAACTCTCATATATCAAGGATTTTAGAATTTATCGAAAAATGTACAAGTTTCATTCTTTGCTCCCGGTGGAGTTAAATTCCGGAATGGGGGAATGGCGGAATTTTGTAGCTTGCTTCTCGCGATAGCGAGTATTTTGAATTTTGAATTTCCACCTTGTGGGTCACTTACTAATCTTAAGGAATCTGTAATTAATTTGGCTAAACAGAGATTAGATGTTTTGTTAGTTGAAAAAGGCTTATTCTCTTCTCGTCAGCAAGCACAGAGGTTTATTCAAGCTGGAGAGGTGAAGGTTAATGATCAGATTATTGATAAAGCCGGAACCGAAGTTAAAATTGATTCAAATATTCAAATTAAAAAGCGATCGCGTTTTGTTTCTCGTGGTGGTGAAAAGTTAGCGAAGGCTTTAGATGAGTTTAATATTGCTGTAGAAGGACGTGTTTGTCTGGATGGTGGTATCTCTACAGGTGGTTTTACAGATTGTTTGCTACAATCGGGAGCAAAGTTTGTTTATGGTGTTGATGTCGGTTACGGACAAGTTGATTGGAAGTTACGTACTGATGAGAGGGTAATACTCAAGGAAAGAACAAATATCCGTCACCTCACACCTGAAGATTTATATAGTAAACCTTTCGTAGTTGAAGAAAAAGATTATCCCGATTTAATAGTTGTTGACGTTTCCTTTATTTCCCTAACCAAGGTTTTACCCGCAATTTGGAGATTGAGTAGACCCCTACGTGAAGCAATATTGTTGGTGAAACCCCAATTTGAAGTCGGACGCGATCGCGTGGGGAAAAATGGTGTGGTACGGGACTCAAAACACCATGCAAAAGCTATTTTTCAGGTGTTACAAACAGCTGTAGAGTTGGGTTGGAAATATAAAGGTTTAACATGGTCGCCTATTCAAGGACCAAAAGGAAATGTAGAATATTTATTATGGCTGGGAATGGAAATGCATCCCCAGCCATTAGAGTTAGAAAATGAGTTAGATACTCAGCTAGATAATGAGTTAGAAACTAAGCTAGAAGCTATTTACAAAATGACCAAATTAGCTGTAAGTAGTTTCTAGTTTAAGTATTTTTGTTAATCACAAGAGCTAGATTAATCGCAAAACTTAGATTAATCGCTGGACAATCTAAACGTCGTAAACCAAGCACTCTAATGCATCGGGGTTGCTCTCGCAATAGCTTTCTAAAGAATTTTTGCGGATATTAGCCTTACGATGAGAAGACTCTGCTTGCATTTCTTCTACAATATCCCAAGCGACTGCGCACTCAGTAGAAGTATCACCACTATTTGAACATGCAGCACGAGCTTCTTCCACAGCAGTGCTAATTGCATTTGCTAGAGCTTCTGATGCGCTTTGATTGTTGTGGATAGATGAATTCATACTTATTTTCTCCTTCGGTTTCTCAGATAAAGTTTGAATAGATAAAGTTGGAAAATCTAGTTAAAGAAAGTCTAGTTAAGACAGTCTATTTAAATAATTCAGGTAAGGTCAAAGTTACAATAGCTATCGCAACACCTTCATCGATATATCGATTAACTCACCTGCAAAAAATACAAAAGTAATTCTCCATATTCCGGAAATCTATGCTCAATATCCAAAGTAAATTTAAGTAACTATTTTGGGATTGGAGTAAAAGATGGGAAATCTACCTATCATCAACTAGACAAATGACAAATCAATTACTTAAGTATTTGTTACACCTGTAATTGTAGAAAAACGACTTCAAGATTAGCAGTGGTAAGAACCGCACCATATTTGTGATAGTTTCCGAAATCACCTGCTATTTAAATATACTTAAATACATTTTATGAGCAAGAAATTGAATTACTTGACCTCCGCTTTTGATTTTGAACTGCGTATTGGCCAAATTTAGCCTGAAAATATAGGAAATTCCAAGGCTTTGTTAAAAGAGTTTTATCAATGCTATTAAACTTGTAAAAACTTAAGCATTTGTTACTTTTAAAAAATCTAGTTTTTGAAAAATCTAATTATAGATATTTCATAACTTTTAAATCATAAATTAAAATGCCCCCAAAAGGCATATTTTTTTCTGTAGCGTGTGTAACACTTACTAAGATTATCTTTAATCCTTGTATAGCCATAAAACATCTTATTTTAGAATTATTTTATAAACACCCTTTAGAAGAAATCCTAAGATACTACCTTGGCATCTTCACGGTAATAGTAATTGGTAATGCTGATAGTCGCAGTATTTCCAGTACCATTTTGAATCGCGCTTTCTTTAACATCTCTAGCAATTTCTATACTTCGGTTTTCTACTGTCATCTTTTCCTCACTTACTGATTTTGCACTGCTTTTACCGATTTAATCGGTTGTAGTAATGTATAGTTGTCATCCAAATCAACATATCCATCTAGAGAAGCACACAAAATTCATAGACACTGGGGAATACAGATTAAATAACATCAGTTCGAGTTAAGGACATTTATTGAACTGCGATCGCCTATCTGCCATCGGCTCAAAAAATACAAGTATATTGATAAATAATATCGGGACTTACGTAATGCAAATTTGTCGTTGCGACCGAAACCTAGTAGTTTACCCAGCGAACTTTGCGTAGTTGTTCGTGAAAAGAAAAAGTTGTTTCTCCCCCTGCTCCCAGTCTGCGACAACGCTTTCAGCGAACCGCTTCCTCTGCTTCCCCTGCCTGCCTTTACCCGGCAATTTTGGCTTGTTCGAGTACTAGTGGAAAAGCATGAGTCAAGCACGGAAACTCGCAAGCAAACGGTCTCGGACAGAGTTCAGTAAGTCCTGGAAAATATAAAATACAAAAACTTATATAAATTTCAGCCATAAATAGAACATTTTGTTGTTAAATGGGGAAGTTATCAAACTAATACCGTGCTAAATAAAGAGTTTACCTTTTGATTTCCTGCTCTCGAAATCAAGTACTTATTAAATACTTGTTGAGTATTATTAAATCTTGATAAATTCAGTAGCAATACTTAGTGCAGTGAATTATAAAAATGCCACTATGACTGTATGTTAAGAGTTCTGGATATAGAAGACAGAATATTATGAATCAAATTCTTGCTGAAAATAGTTTAAATATTGTATATTTTATTACTACTATCTCTATAAGTCTTTTTTTAGCGATCGCTCTTATAAAGTTAACGTTATCTTTAGTTTACGCCACTGGTAATGCTAATGATGAGCTATTGATAAATTTAATGCAAATTCAGGGAATTACCAAGTGGAAGGAGTTAGAACAAATCTCTGGTGTCAGCAGTGAAGCGGTTTGGATGTTGAGGGATGGTAATATCGATTTCCTCAGATGGGGTGAATTAAAACAAATTGCAGCAGCTTTGTCTTTACCTTTACCAAATTTATTATCAAAACTAGGTTTACTAGAGAATAATCTAGTAGAGAATAATCTAGATTTGGAAATTTCTGGCGAGGATGAATAATTGGTAATTGGTAATAGATGGTAATAGATAATAAGCAATAGTTAATGTTGCATTCCCCACTCACCATCCCACCACTCTTCCATTCCCCACTCACCATCCAACATAACCAACAACCGCAAATGACTCCCGTTCGTAAGAGATTATCCCATCAAGGCGTGGAAATTTCATATTTAGAATGGAGTAAGCAAGGGAAAGAACCCTTATTATTACTTCACGGTTTAGCCGACCATGCTTTGGTGTGGAATAATTTAGGTGATGAACTCGTATCAAAGTATCATATCATCGCTCCAGATTTACGCGGACATGGTGAAAGTAGCAAACCAGAAGATGATTACACTTTTACCAGTATAATTGCAGACTTAGAAGCTTTGATGAGTAATCTCGGATGGAAATCAACCCATGTGGTAGCTCATTCTTGGAGTGGTAAATTAGTTGCCATTTGGGCAAGACAAAACCCATTTTGTTTGCTTAGTATGGTGTTGGTCGATCCAATTTTTATCTGGAAGATGCCTAGTTTCCTAAAACTTAGTTTTCCCTTGTTGTATCGAGTCCTTTCATTTCTCAAAGGGATGGGACCATTCAACAGCTACTCGGAAGCCGAAAATCAAGCACGTCAAATGTACCAATACCAGGGATGGACTCCCCTACAGCAAGAGGTATTCAAAAATGGAATAGAGTTAAAAACTGATGGTAGTTGGGGAAGTAAATTTACTATCAACGCACGCGATCGCATTTTTGATCAGGTACTTGAGGTTGCTGGTCTAACTATACCCCTAGAGATTCCTTCTCTATTTATTCAGCCAGAAAAGGGTTTAAATCGTCAAGAATGGCAGTTGAAACCTTATAAAAAGTATCTGAAAAATCTACAGATTTGTGTTGTACCTGGAAATCATTGGGCTTTTCTCACTAATCCACAATCATTTAATCAGGCAGTATCAGCTTTTTTACGGGAACATGTACACTCAAAAACTTAATCAGAAACTTAGAACTGAGTGAAATTCATTCTAGAAGATTTACCATCTACTCCAGTAGATAGATAAATGACATACTTATTCTACATCTACCAAGGGTTTTTAAAAACCAAATATCAGTGTGCTGTTAATATACTGTTTATATCATGTCTGCTTGAAGACTTACGATAAAATTAACACCGAAATTCTGAGATACAACAACTCTGACAATTTTATATTGTAAGTGATTTACCGAACCTGATATTACAAGTGTTGATAAAAGCTTCTCTCCGAGATGCTGCGCAAAAGGTAATCCTTAGTAATTAAAATGAGAAGTATACCAATTTTATGTAAATTTGTGCTCCTATAGATATTACTCCCATAGATATTGTAAATATAGATATTATAAAGACTTAAAAATTAACGCATCTATAACATTTTTAGAATAATATTTCTGAAATAATATTTCTGAAATAACATTTCTAAAGTGCCTATAAAATATCTTGAGCATAAATACCAATTATATCTTTTCTATTTACATTGGAATTATTCAACAGATAAGTTAAAAAAGATAAGTCAAAAAACTCTGTATCCACCTCTGTATTCCTCAGTGTTAAGAAAATATATTATTCCCATGATGATGAATTTGATATTACATCTTAATTGATATTACGTATTTACTAATATTAAATTGCATCTTCAATAATCTGGAAAATAAACCGATACAGACCCAAAATCTTTGAATATACCCAACTAATTATTAATCATTATTAACTAGGATTTGATTGATATTAAACTACCCTCTACAACTATTTGCTAACGGTATAAAGAACTTTTATATCTTTTTAGATGAAAATCTTTATATGAAGCATGAAAAAGAAAATTCAAACCTTTTTGAGCTTTGAACATAAAGCTTTAAGAGCAAAGTTATTTTTGAACAAATTTGAACAAATATTTATATCTTTATAATATCGGATTAAGTCAGTCATGACTATTTGTATTAATCCTTCCTGTCCGAAACCGGAAATTAACAGCAATAATGAAAGTAAATTTTGTCAAAGCTGTGGTTCTTCACTAGATTTACTCAACGGTTATCGAGTCCTCAAACGTCTTGATGACCAAAGTTATTTTGCACAAGTCTATGAAATATACGGTCAAGGTGAATATAGAATTCTCAAAGTTCTGAAACAATATTTATCCGAAGACCCTAAAACAGTAGAGCTTTTTCAAGAAGAAGTAAATATCTTAAGTAAATTAGAATATCCCGGAATTCCTCAGTATCTAGATTACTTTCAATACCAAACTAGGAATAATCTCATCCTACATTGTCAAATTATAGAAAAAATAGATGGGATAAATATAGAAGAATGGAGATTACAGCAAATTCAGGTTTCTGAAGGACAGATTATGTTATGGATTAGACAGTTAGCAGAAATATTATATGCCATTCATAATCAAAACTACCTTCACCGAGACATCAAACCCAGCAATATTATTATTCAACCTGATGGACAACTAGTACTAACTAACTTTGGAACAGCCAGAGAGTTAAGTCAATTTTATTTAACCAGACTGAGTAACACCAGCAGTCTAATTAGCGTTGATTCTATAGGTTACAAAGCACCAGAACAAATGCAAGGTGAAACAACTGCTCAATCAGACTTTTTTGCTTTGGGACGTACTCTAGCATTTCTGATTGCAGGTTATCATCCATTGCAAATGCCAGCACAAATATATGACGCTCATCAAGATATTTTACACTGGCGGGGTTACGTTAATGATAATATATCTCACCTGGTACTAGATTTAATTGACTGGTTGATGAACAAAGATATATCTCAACGTCCTTACAACGTCCCAGAAATTTTACAACGCTTAGGAGAGGTAGAATTACGCTTAATGACAATGAGAACTACAAAAAAGTCAAAACCTAATACCCAAATTCGCTCTAACATTAATCCTGAAACATCTGCAATCGAAACATCTGGTAGGAAACCATTAATCAGTAATAAATCTCAATCAAATAGATTAAAATCCCGTAAATCAAAATCAAAACGTCCCTCAACCCTGGTACAAACTCCCAACACAACAATACAGTTATCTAACCCAACTCTTACAGTGCGTTCTCATAAGAAAATCCCCCTACTCGCATTATGTGGAGCATTGATAACCTCCCTTAGTTTGCTTACCCTAGCTGCTTTCACAATGCGCTACATAAACTTACCGCAGATATACCCAATCCAAGAGTCGGGAATAAGTATACCAAATTAAAAAGTTTAGAAATTAAGTTAATTAAGAAATATTGATGAAATTGTATCAGGACTTACGCAAAAGCAACGTAATTCTGTCCGAGACGTTTGTGTAGCATGTCCGTGCTTGACTTTCCGGCAGGCGACGTATAAGCTCTATCGAGCACGCTAACGTGAACGTAGTTAACCCATAGTTCTTGAGATTGCTAGTCTACGACAACCCTTTCAGGGAAAACGAAACGAAGTTTCCGCAATGACAAATCTTCGTTGTGTAAGTCCTGTGTATATTATTTAATTTTTATTCCTAAGTTGATTATTAACTATTGCCCAATTGGTAAATTAAAATGAAATTCACTGCCCTGATTCTTGCCTGAAGAAGTAGCCCAAATTTCTCCTCCTAACTTTTGAATAATTTGACGACAAATAGCTAAACCAAGCCCAGTACCACCTATACTACGCTGTAGAAAACCCTCTTCTTGATAGAAACGTTGAAATATTGTTTCGAGCTGATTTATTTCAATCCCCCGACCAGTGTCTGAAATAATTATTTCTAACATTAAACCGTTATGGGACTTTCTTTGTAGAACTGATGATTCAATTGTTTTAGCAGAAATTGTCACGACACCATCAGTTGGAGTAAATTTACAGGCATTATCAATTAATTTATTTAAAACCTCTGTTAAACCCTCTTTATCAGCTTGTACTAAGGGCAACTCTTCGGGTAAATTTAAAACTATTTCAGGTATAGCTTTCGCAATACTACGTCCCTTTATGGAACTAAGTACTAAATCTAAAATATCTTGAAGCGAAGTAGATTCTATATGCCAACGTACCCCATTAGCTTCCAATTTAGAAAGAGTCAGAAAATCCTGAATAAGTCTGCGCATTCTCTCTGAATCTCCTAAAGCTATATCTAACATAGATTGCTGAGATTCTATCGGCATATTTTGCTCTTCTACTAAACTCTCTAAACATATTTGAATAGTAGATAAAGGCGTACGCAATTCATGACCTACAATAGCAATTAAATTGCTCTGAGTACGCTCCAAATTAGCTAGCTGAAGATTTACAGTTTCCAAATTACGATAGGTCTGAGCTTGCATAATTGCAACACCGACCTGATTGGCGATCGCTTCTACAAATGACTGTTCTGATTCACCCCAAACATAGGGTTTTTCAGCACAATGATGTATTTCCAATATACCAAGGGATATTTCCTGATAGCGAATAGGTACTAACAAAAATGACCTAATTTGCCATTGATTAAAAAGATTACCTAATTGTGGATTTGTCCTAATACCTAAGTCTTGGGTTGTGTCGCTAATCAGAATTGTCTCAGATATTTTCAGTGCCTCTTCTATGAGAGGATAGTTAGCAATTTCCCAAGTGTTACCTTTGAGAGAAAAAAGGGAATCATTTGCAACCCATTCATATTCAACCACAGGAATAGAATTATCTGAGTTACGAGAATAAAGTATACACCGGCAAGGGCTAAAAATTTGACCTATCTCTCTAACAGCTATTTGAAAAATTTCATCTGGGTCTAGAGAATTACGGATAAGGGTTGTAATTTTATTAGTTAATCTTTCTAAATGCTCTTTATGAAACAGATTACGGTATGCTTTAATTTGTCTGTATTGACTTGACTGTAAATAATTAACCAAACGAGCAGTAAATAGTTGAGCGTCAATTGGTCGTATTCTCTCTACTGTATTTCTTAAGGTTGAGTTCTCATTCGTATCATTTAAACCGTAACGTTTTCGCGTCAAATCTACTTGACGGGCTAACTCTGGTTTATAATCTAAAATCCGTTCTAATAATAAATTTGCTGCTTGAGCACAAACTTGACGCTCAAAAGTCCAAATTCCTTCAAACTGTCTTGCCCTATCAATAGAAAATGCTTTATCAGGGGAAGCAAATTCTCTACAAAATATGCAAGCATGATAATGCTTACCAAAAATCGCCAAATGCCAATCTTGGGCTAACTCTTCATCCGCATTATATGTAATAATTGAGTGTAGACCAGAATCTTCATCAAAATTTGAACCCTGAGGAACGATGGCGTAAACTTGGTCTGTAATGGCTGCTATACGTTTGTAACGACGACTTCCTTGAGTGTAAAAATGCTGCTGGTGAAAATTTACAATCACTAGAGGTTTATCCTTCCCTGTAATTACCAAATCCTCCATCGCATGGGAAAGCGCCATTAAAGATGCTTTAAAATAAACTTGCGATCGCAATTGCGGTAAACTCTTCAGTAACTTGCCTAACAGTGAATTAGAAGTCTTGGTTTTCATCAACGTAGTTTTATATAGCCATTAAGTTGTTTGCGCCGTCAGCTTGACGATAAAAGAAAGTATGAACTTATAATATAAATTTCAATCTCTTCAGATTCAGGTATATGTCGATAACTATTATTAAGCAAGACTAAGTAGCTTGACATTAGATTAATATCAAAATAATTTTAATTTATTACTATTTTTGTAAATCTAGTCCATAGCTTAAAAGTTTATTATTGTAACGATAAAATTCTGGGTCAACTAGGGCAATGCGATCGCGTTATAGTCACTTAGCAAATCAATTTATCAGATAAATGCTAAGATAATGTACCCGCTAATCTCAAATCATCAAAATTACTCTCCTTTTCCAAGCCATACAAATTAGTACTACCAAAATTTGCGTAACTTAAATCCGCATTAGTCCAATTCACTCTGTCAAGTATTGCTTGAGATAAATTGACCTTGTATAAATCTGTATTAGTAAGGTTTGCACCAGTCAAATTAGCTCTACTTAGATTAGCTCCAGCCAAATTAGCCCCTTGTAAATCCGCATAACTAAGATTTATACCCCTCATATCCGCACCACTTAAGTCAGCATTGCGAAAATCCGCTAATCTTGCATCTGCACTGCTTAAATCTGCCTGATGTAAATCTACATGACTTAAATTCGTCCGAATCAGACAAGCATGGCTTAAATAAGCAAAAACCATGAAAGACTTGCTCAAATTAGCTCTCCACAAAATTGACCGTGCCAAAATAGCTTCATTTAAAATAGCACCTCCTAAAGAACTACCCGCAAAATTACTTCCCCTGAGGTTCCCTTGACTCAAATTAATCCCAACTAGAGATATTTCACTCAAATTAACTCGCTGCAAATCTATTCGCAGAAAAACTCTGTTACCCGCACCATAGCGTTCTATAAGCTCATTTACTTTCATAACATGGGATAAGCATTTCAAATTGGGTAAGTTGTCTAAATTAGGGGCTTTTTTTCGCAATATTTCACCTCACCGTCCTTACAGACAAAGGAGATTCAGATTTACTTCAATAATATTTACGATGCTTAACTTTTCTTAAAATTAGACACTTCTTAATTATACATAATTTAAGTTATGTAAACAAAATAATAGTTTTTGTTACAAAATGTCAATTTTTATGAGAGCGATCGCAATAAACTAGGATAATCTAATATTTTTCGAGATATGCAAAAAATAGTGAATTAATTTAGATTCACCACAAAAACCCACAAAGTGAAAGTTCGTAGATATCCCGTTAGGAATATTTACGACGAAAAAAATACTCAAAGTTTCGTGTAAAACATGGCTGAACTGAAGCGATGATGAGACAGTATCTACCTGAAGCGATCGCTGTCAACACCTTGTGCTTATCCCATACATTAAGTAAAGAAGATTTATTTTCTTCCACCCAAGCGCTGATTTTGAGCTGATGGTAAAGTTTCAACTGAGATTGTAGTGTAACCACCAAGTTTTTGACCGATTATTAAGTAACGAATAAAATCTGCTAATCCTTCCAATAACCGAGAAAATCTCAACTCTCCGCAGTCAACGGGAGTAAAACCAATATCTGTAGCGAGACTCATCACTGTTTTTCTCGCAGATTCATCATCACCTGCCACAAATACGGAAACGTTATGTTCTTTTAATGGCTCTGGGGATAACTCCAGTACTTCCTGTGCCATTGTGTTAAATGCTTTCACTACCCGTGCTTCAGGAACTTCAGCAGCTAGTTTTTCAGCTAAAGATTCTTCTATGGGTTGATATGCAAAGCTTTCAGGTATATCAAAGTTGTTGCAGTCAATAATAATTTTCCCATTGAGAACATCAATGGAGGTCAGTACTTCGGATGGATTTATGCCACGAATAGTGTATAAAATTATATTTCCAAAAGCTGCCGCTTCATCATTTGTGCCACCATTCGTATTGTTACCCGCAGACTCAGCTACAGCTTTTCCTTTTTCTGCTGTCCGGGAACCAAAAAATACTTCGTGTTTTTGTTCTGCCCAAAGAATACCTAAAGAACGACCCATATTACCACTACCAAGAATACCAATTTTCATAGTTAATTTCTTCTATAAAGTTATGTCAAAAGTGAGTGAATATACTAATGATAAAATTAGTTTTTCAGGAAACAACGATTATTACCAGCAACCAAAATATTTTTCAACTCAGATAGCGATCGCTAATCCTAATCATTTTGGTTACCCTTCAATCATGTCCTCAGGATTCGATGAAACCGACTAAATTAGTAATCTTTCCTGTCTCATCGAATTCAAAAAAATTAATCCCCATTAACAGCAACCGGATTTTACCCTTAGTAAGGTCATAAAAATTATTGCACTGTAAAACCACCATCAATCACCAAATTTTGACCTGTAATGTAAGAAGCTGCATCAGAACAAAGCCAAACCACAGCATTAGCGATTTCCTCTGCTTGTCCAGGACGTCTCATAGGAATAGTTGCAATCATTTGCTCAAGGACATTTTCTGATACATTAGAAAGAATATCGGTTGCAATTAAACCCGGGCTGATAGAATTAATCCGAATATTTTTTTCAGCAAACTCGATAGCTGATGAGCGTGTCAACCCTATAACACCAGCCTTTGCAGCATTATAACTAGAAAGTTCACTAACTCCAATTACTCCACCACCCATAGAAGCCATATTAAGAATGCTACCACCATCAGTTTTCAGCATGGCTGGAATTTGATATTTCATGCATAACCAAACTGCTTTAAGATTCACATCAACTTCTGCGTCCCATTCATTTTCCGTTCTTTCAACCAAAGGAATACTTTTACCGAAACCTGCATTGTTGCAAGCATAATCCAAACGATTGTAATTTTCTATTGTTTTTTGTACTAATGCAGATATTTCAGTCGCAATTGTGACATCAGTTTTGATAAATATTCCCTCACCACCAACTGCTTCGATTTGTTGTACAGTTTCTTCCCCTCCTTTTTCTCCCCTTGCAGCTACCACAACTTTAGCCCCATGCTTAGCAAATTCAATTGCTGTAGCGCGTCCAATTCCAGAGCTACCACCAGTTACAATTGCAACTTTTCCTGTCATGTCTGGTGTCATAATCAATAGTTTTCCTTGGTTTGAGATAGTATTTATATACTGATTAGTGCAATTTTTAGTTTAATTTTTTGGCGTTTTTGCAGCTTCTTCACCCATAGTTTCATCTGGTAAAAAAGTAGCGTTGACTGACATCTGTTGATAAATCCGATGCTTTAAATACCAACGATTTTCTTGATATATCCAACTATCAACTACAACACCATGACCGATAGTACGAGGTAATAAAGAATCCAGTTCTTTGCTAGGAGATTCACTACGGGATTCTGCGGGGAAAAGCTGGAGTACCAGAATATAACTTACCGACTCTGCTAAATCTTTAGCAACTCCACGAGTGATTGAATTGAGGCATTGATGTCGGATACCATCAAATCCAGCAGGAGTATTCCCTAACCATTCAATAAAACTGCTTGCACTCTCATGTTTTCCGAATAAAGGATGCTCGTTAATGTAATCAGTTACTAAGATTTTTTCCAATGCCTTATAATCTCGGCTATCCTCACATAAGTATACGCGATGGAGTAACTCGGTAATCTGAACTCTATCTTCTACAGATAAGTCATTATTGAATACTGTATCTGGGTCGCAAAACCCTAATGGTAACTCAGTAATATTATGAAATGGCATTTTTACACCTTACGAGCACTGTACTAGATAATTAATTTAATTGTTAACTAAATAGCAGTAAAACCCCCATCTACATTGATTCCCTGTCCCAGAACAAAACTAGCTTCATCCGAACATAACCAAACTACAACATCAGCAATCTCTTCTGGTTTACCTAATCTACCAATGGGGTGCAAAGATTTCATATACTCAACAGTCGCACTATCTCCCCCTGTAAAGTCATCAAGCATTCGAGTTTCAATTGCACCAGGACACACAGCATTAACCCGAATTCCTTGTTTTGCATATTCCAGAGCAGCAGTCTTGGTTAAACCTAAAACCGCGTGTTTAGAAGCAACATAATGAGCGTGACCGGGAAAACCGATTACTCCTGCTATGGAGGAAGTATTAACAATCGCTCCACCGCCATTTTCTAACATATGCTCGATTTCATATTTCATCGAATACCAAACACCCTTGACATTGACATTCATCACTCGGTCAAAGGTCTCTTCGCTCTGGTCTGGTGTCATTGCTTGGGGGTCTTCTACTCCAGCATTATTAAAAGCAGCGTGCAATCCACCATAAGTATCTACTGTATATTTAATTAAATTTTGTATATTTTCAAGTTTAGTTACATCTGTTTGATAAAAACTAGCCTTCCCACCAGCTTTTTTGATTAACTCTACTGTTTCTTGACCGGCTTTTTCATTACGATTTCCAATAACCACAGATGCTCCCTCAGAAGCAAATTTCACCGCAGTCGCTTGACCAATACCAGAACCACCACCAGTTATCAAAACAACTTTATCTACAAATCGACTCATAGTACTTACCCTGTTTTGTTCGACTGTGCTTTTCAATTTTGCAGAAGCTAGTCGGAAGATAGTTTGTTTTAATTATCTTCACGCTAATAAACTAAGTGAAATCAAGCTTATTAGTCAAACAAATATGATAAATAATGACTATCGATAATACTGATAATGCATCGAATCCAAACATGACAATTGATTATGCTAATTTACGGCAACTTGACTTAAATTTACTTATAGCTCTTGATGCTTTGATTAGTGAATCTAGCGTTACTCGTGCAGCGAATCGGCTTAATCTTAGCCAATCTGCGATGAGTTACTCCCTCAAACGACTCAGAGAAATTTTAGGTGATGAAATTTTATTGCGCTCTTCTGGTGGGATGGAAGTAACAACCTATGCTAGTGAAATCGCTAACCGCGTTCGTCAGATTTTATTAGAGATTCAAGGTTTATTAGAAAAAGAGTCATTTGACCCTGGTAGCGCAAATGAGAGGTTTTGCATTGCTATGAGCGATTATGCAGAAATATCTCTAGGAGTACCCCTATTACAATCTTTACAAAAAAATGCTCCTAACATTCGTATTCGAGTTAGTAGTGCAGAAAAAGAAATGGCTTTGGAGGGTTTGGATACAAACCAGATTGATTTAGCAATTGGTGTATTTCCAAATCTGAAAAGCTGGCATGTTAAACAAAAACTATATGAAGAAGAGTTTGTATGTGTGGTAGAGTCTGATACGAACAATAATCTTTCTTTAGAGGAATATTTACAACGTCCTCAAATTTTGGTTTCCAGTCGCGATGATTTTAGAGGAGCCGTGGATTCTATCCTAGAACGTGATTATAGTGCCTCTCGTAATGTTGTTTGGTCAACACCTCACTTTATGGCTGTACCGTTTTTAATAGCTAATTCAGAGTGTGTATCTCTGTTACCGAAACGGGTTGCAGAAAGATGTGCAAAACAAATGGGATTAAAATTATTACCACCCCCAATAGAAATAAATAGTTTTACTATATCTATGATTTGGCATCAAAGGAATACAGGACGACCAAAACATGAATGGTTGCGTCAGCAAATTTTGGATATATAGAGATTTTCAAATAGGGATGTCCGTCTTGTTACATCTTTGGTAAGCCTGCTGTGTGAATCTATTTTTGCTCAAAATAACCATTAATAAACGCTTTTTATGATTTATTTTTGCACAGTCATAACATGATTATTTTTTAGATAGGACTTACCCAACTTGACATTTTTCTTGTAGGGTGGTTTGACACTTCGACTAATGAAGGAATGTAGTAATCAGGACTTACGCAACAAATATTTGTCATTGCGACGGTCACGTAGTGCAGGGAAGCAATCGCAAAGACTTTGCGTTCGCGGAGCATGCTCGACAGAGCTTATACGTCGCTATCGTTTGTCCTAACGGACACGCTACGCGTTCACGTAGTGTAGCGCTAGCTAACGTAATGACGGATTTACGTAGGTTTTGCATAAGTCCTGGTAATAATATTTTTAGTGTCACGCACCAATCGGGTATTGTGACAATTACGTAAGTCCTATTAGATTAGATATCTCCGGGAAAGAATCTCTCTAAGAGAATTCTAGGTTGAGAATTTTACAAAAAAAATCGAGTCGCTAAAAGCGACAAAAAGGAGGGTAAAGGGGAAAAGAAAAAAAGTATAAAGAGCTAATTAAGAGACCTCCCAACACCGCAGACGACACGAAAACCAACATTATAGAAGCCGTAGTCGTCGCGCTCCGCCCAATTGCTGCCGTTGCGGCACGCAGAACGGCAGAATCTAGGACTGACGTCCCAGGAACCGCCCCGCAGCAATGAAAAACCTATTTTTTGATAAAGATTATCATTCTTGTCATCAAACCAAGCACTACCATCTTTGGGTGCATCTTCGTAGTTATTATGCCAATCATCAAGACACCATTCCCACAGATTACCGTGCATATCATATAAACCAAAAGCATTAGGTGGAAATTGACCTACTGGAGTAGTTTTCCGCCGATATTTTCCTTTGGTTTCATCAGCAAAGGTACTGCGTGCATGATAATTAGCGAACTCACTTGTTATCGTCTCCCCGAAGTGAAATGGTGTAGTTGTACCAGCACGACAAGCGTACTCCCACTCTGCTTCGCTAGGAAGGCGGTATTCTTGTCCTGTGTGATTTGATAACCTGGCACAAAATTCAATCGCATCGTACCAAGATACTCGCTCTACCGGTAAGTCATTTCCTTTAAAGTAAGATGGTTCTAGTTTTAAAGAACGGTTAACTTCTGGTAGTGCAGCTACAGCTTTCCATTGTGTCTGGGTCACTAAATATTTACCCATAAAAAAGGATTGAATGTTAACTTCATGTTGGGGCTTCTCAAATTCATATCCTTCTCCTTCAGGTGAACCCATGATAAATTTTCCACCAGGAATATCAACCATTTCTAAGGTGATGTCTTCATCTAAATATTCCCTGAAGTATTGCGCTTGTTTGGTTTCTCGCTTAATGATTTCACTACGACGGTGTGTAATGCTTCCTTTTGCTAAAGATTGAACATTCTTAAATTCTCCTCTGGAAGATAAAGCAGAAATCGCTTTTCTAACTAAATCTTCTCCTTCTTCATCCTGATTTCTTATAGCTGCTTTAATCGCTGAATTTAGTCTAAATAAGGGGTCTTCATCAGCTTCAATCCAACGCCAATAAGGACTTAATGCAGCTGTTATCCTAGAACTGCGACAGATTTTATCTGAACTCATTTCATGCTCAGAACCCCATTCAAGAAATAAGATTAAATTTGAGTTGTCTTGCAAGAGTAATTCTTGTCCCTTTACATCATCTCCATCTTCAAAAAATTTGATAACTCTATTGCAGAAATTATTAAAATAAAAATTTAAAACCTTATCAGCTAAGTATTCTATTTCTCTCCCTGGCTGTAATTTACTTTTAGCATAAGTCCGAGCAGGTTCTGGTAAATTTACTCTCCAATCTAATGCAGTGGGAGATTTTTCCCCCATAGAAAACTTAATTAATTCAATCAGACCCCTTTGACCGTTTCTCCCCCAAATAACTCTAGCTAAATCTCGATTTAATCCACTGGGAAAGAAAGCTAGTAAAGGGAATATATCTTGAGCTTCTACTGATAACATATCAAAAGAACGCTCTAATGTTATGCGCAGACTCTTTTCTTTTCGCTCTTGAGGAGAGTAACTACCCAGAACTTCTAAAGGTTCAATATCTAAGTCTTCATACAACATCTTGAGAGTAGATTGGGTTTCTACCATATAAGATGCTGCTAATTTTATAGGTAGGGGATAACCATCAAGAAACTGTACTAAAAGATGAAAGTCTTCTTCTAAATCATCATTTCCCCATTGCGTTTGTGGTGGAGCATATTTTTTAAATATCTGTCTGGTTTCTGATGCTCCCATGCTGTAAACTTCTTCTTGATGACAGTTGAGAATATCTGGTGCTAGAGAATCGCGGGAAGTTAATAGCAGTCTTAAGTTAGGACATTGTTCTATCAGCGAGTTTAAAAAGTCAATTAATTCTTCGGGTTCTTTATCAATTAACCTATCTAAATCATCAAGGATTAAAAATAATCTCCTATTTCTTAACTCTCTTTTTAGAACAACAGTTTTCAATTCGAGAGTTTGTTGAATTTTAGTAATTAGAGTTCCTACAGAATCAACATCCCGCAGACTAATAAACCAAACTCCATGCTTATAGCGCTCGCGTTCTTGTAACCACCTTCCTATTGCATAACTTAGTGCTGTTTTACCAATTCCTCCCATACCATGTAGGGAAATACAGCTTTTCTCTCCTTCTACTATTCCTTTAATTACTTGATGTATTTCTCGTCTGCGTCCAACAAAATTAAGGTCTTCGCGAGGAATATTAGTGTTTGACCATTGGGGATAGATTACTTGATGAGAACTAGCTGATTCTATCACCAATGATTGATTATGAGGAGTTGGGGGTAATAAGCAAAATTTGAATGCTTCATCAAAATTAACTCCTTGCTCAAAAGTCCTGGAATTAAATAGCTTTTTTAATTTATCGTCAAGTTTAACTGCGTTACGACCTAATAAAAAACAATCAGCAATCGAGTCTTGATTAAATAATCCTTGATATAAACGTCGAGAAAAACATCTAGCTGCAATATCTAAGATGGTATCCTCAGCATTAACAGCAATTACATGAGGTACCTTTGCTCTCATAAAAGCTTTAGCTAATTTCTCCGAGTGACAAGCATTCAATAATGCTAATTGACAAGGAGCTTGCTTGTGATTTGATAAAGTGATATTTAGTTCTTCTTCACTAAAAGAGCGACTCATTCCCACTTCATCTTCTAAAACCAAAGCTGTACCATCTTCATCTTTTGTTCCATGTCCAATGAAATGAATCACCAGTGGTTTGATTCGACTAGAGAAAACATCTTGTAATGTTTGTGATGTCGCAACCTTTACTACTATCTCTACAGAAATAGGATGAGATATATTATTTAAAACTAACGCGATCGCTTCAATTTCTTTTTGAATTGATAAGTTTTCTACTGCTGAAAATTTTTCATCGAGCAGGGGAGCTGAAAATAGAATTAAGATTTGGTTACGAAAGGAATCATCTTGTCCTGTAACTTCTTGTGTCCCTGGAACTAAGGGAATTTTATCAATTAATTTTGACTCAGCTACTTTTGATTCAGCCACTCCTCTATTTCCTCATCGGTAGCGGTATTTAAGTCAAGAGGAGGACGTTTTGGGTGTTCTAATCTACCTTTGGGTTCTATTCCTTTCTCTCGTAATTTTTGTCGCCATTTTTTTATCGCTTTAGCTACTTTGATACTGTATTCTATCAAATTAGCTGTTGCTGCCACCCCTCCAACAACTGTAGCGATAAAAGCTATATCATCCGCACCTACTATCCGACTTGGTGACTTTTGTATCTTGATTGAACTTAGAGACAGGGATGTTTCTAAGGATTCTATTTCCGAAGCCGGTAGTTGGGATGAAACAACTATACTACAGAGAGGAATTTCACTCATTTACACCTCTAAAATTTATATTTAGAACTTTATATTTAGAACTTTGATCTAGAAATTTCTATTTTTTTAATCATATCAATATTTGTAGTTCTTCCAAGAGAGATGGAAAAGTTCTGGTGACAATCTAAAGTTTGTTTAAGCTATTTTTATATTTCAATCGCAAAATCCAACAAAATCAACCTTTATTCAAGTGACCTGATTTTATATAAACCTAATACAATAGCATAGTTCCACCTCTCGCTAATTTTTTTTACCATTTTCACTTGATTGAAAAATTATATATTCATCAGGAATTAATTTACTTAATGGGACTTAATTTAGTAGTATTTATTGTCCTAACTGGTAGATTAATAGATAAAAAATAAAAAATAGCTAATAATAGTAGTGAAATTTTAGATATTATCATTACACTATTTCTAATTTTAATTACTTTTTTTATTCAAGTTTTTCTATTCTAAAAAATTAGATCCGTTAATAAATAATGAGGCTGCAATATTTGCACCCTCATCATCTACTTAAATCTTTTTGATAATTTAATTTTTGTAAACTAAAATATCTTTTCTAATAAATCTGCAAGATAACAAATAGATACTGGAGATAAGTTTGTATCTTTTTTCTTTATAGAGTCAGATATTTATTTTGTATTTCTTAGTACCTACTTACAAACAACTTAATTAACCTTACAGATACTTTTATCCACCGTAACAAACATATTCAGGGCTAACGCACAGGGCAAACATATTGAGAACTTACCCATCCATATCCGCTTCCGTAACGGATTTGGTATCGACCTCTACCGTTTGCAGTCACTGTTACTCTGGTATTTTTGTAAAGTGCTCCGATAATTCCACCGCGAGCATTACGTACATTTAAATAACCATCTCTGATACAAACATAATGTAATGGTGTAGTTCCACCTGTAGCTAATAGTTGTTCACCATTTTCACTTAGTCTAGAAACTCCATAATTGCTAGGATTAACTTTACTTAATCCAGTTAAGTTTGTTGCACTAGCTGGTAACGCCGCAGATGAGAATACAACAGCACTGGCTAATAATACTTTTGCGATTTTAAACATTATTGATATTCCTGATTTTATTAAACTTTTAATGATTTTTTCCTGTTGCAATGTTTATTGCAATGAATTAAATATAGTTATTTTTTATCAAGATATACATCCGGGTAAATTCGGAATTTAATTTTCAGAAATAATTTTCAGAAATAACTTCAGAAATGACTTCAGAAATAACTTAAAAAAATATTATTATATGTTTTTGTCTTCTTCCTATTCTCAGATTGAGAATGCATTATAAAAAGCTCCGCCTTTCTTCTTGTAAAATTAAAGCGGAGCCTGATAAGATATTCTCCAAGCCTAAGACGGGGAATAATTTGGCGTATCAATGTCAATCAAATAGTTGTAATAACTACACGCTTTGCTCGGCTAAATACTTATACATCCGCCATTTAATATCTACATCTGCTTGTGCTTGCTCTAGTAATTTCTTCGCTATTTCAGGTTTACTCTTAAGGAGCATTTTAAAGCGGTTTTCTTGATACATCGATTCTTCTACAGATTTTTTCGGCTGATGCATATCTAGCTGGAGTGGATTTTTGCCTTTTTCTCTGCGTGCGGGATTATAACGATAAAGCATCCATCTTCCTGAGTCTACTAATGCTTTTTGATTACTCATAGCCGTAGTCATATTAATACCGTGGGCTATACAGTGACTGTAAGCAATAATTAAAGATGGACCATTGTGAGCTTCAGCTTCGATAAATGCTTTGAGGGTATGTTCGTCTCGCGCTCCTAATGCTACGCTGGCAACATAGGCGTGACCATAGGTCATTGCCATTAAACCCAAGTCCTTTTTACCTGCGGGTTTACCGCTCGCTGCAAATTTCGCAACTGCTGCTTTGGGTGTGGCTTTGGAGGATTGACCGCCAGTATTGGAATATACTTCGGTATCCATGACCAAAATATTTACATTGCGATCGCTTGCCAAAACGTGATCTAGTCCGCCAAAATCAATATCATATGCCCAACCGTCTCCTCCTACTATCCAGATGCTTTTTTTGACGAGATAATCTGCGAGGGATTTCAGATGTTTGATTTTAGAGTTGGGGTGAGATATTTGCTCGATTTTCTCTTGAATTAAGGCTACTCTTTCTCTTTGTTCCCAAATATCAGCTTCGGTTTTTTGGGGTGAGGTGAGAATTGCGTCAATTATATCTGGAGAAATTCCCAGTTCTGAGTTTCCTAGTTGCTGTAATAATTCTGATGCGTATTCGGCTTGTTTGTCTACCGATAATCTGAAACCGAAACCAAATTCAGCATTGTCTTCAAATAAACTGTTTGACCATGCAGGACCTCTACCATCAGTGTTGGTTGTCCAGGGAGTAGTAGGTAAATTACCACCGTAGATGGAAGAACAACCAGTTGCGTTGGCTATTAACGAGCGATCGCCGAATAGTTGGGTCAGTAGTTTTAGGTATGGGGTTTCGCCACAACCGCTACAGGCTCCGGAGAATTCAAATAGGGGTTCTTGTAATTGTTGTTGACGAATTTGATTTAATTTTAGGTTTCTGCGGTCTGGGATTGGTAGTTCTAAGAAGAAGTCCCAATTTTCGATTTCTTGTTCTCTTAGGGGTAACTGAGGCTCCATGTTAATCGCCTTCAGTTCTGGTTTTGCTTTATTTTTGGCAGGACAGATATCTACACAGATGCTGCATCCGGTGCAGTCTTCGGGAGCAACTTGAATGGTAAATTTCTCTCCGGCAAAGTCTTTATCTTTGGCTTTGGTATATTTAAAGGTAGATGGTGCTTTATTTAACTCACTTTCTGGATAGGCTTTACTTCTAATTACTCCATGGGGACATACCATCACGCATTTACTACACTGGATGCAAACTTCTGGGTCCCAGACGGGAATTTCTTGACCGACATTGCGTTTTTCCCATTTTGCTGTCCCTGTAGGAAAAGTACCGTCCAGGGGTAAAGCACTCACAGGTAATTTATCCCCTTCCCAAGTCATCATTTTACCCAAGACATCCTGGATAAATTCCGGTGCTAAATCGGATACAGGAGGCTTTCTATGAATCTGACTACTGACTTGTGTTGGTATATCAACTTTATGTAAATTGGTTACAGCATTATCTACCGCATTTAAGTTCATACGGACGATTTCTTCACCCTTTTTCCCGTAAGTCTTTTTAATTGCTTCCTTAATCTTAGTAATTGCTTCTTCCTGGGGTAATACATTCGCTAAGCTAAAAAAGCATACCTGCATAATTGTATTAATCCGCCGACCCATACCGCTTTCACGGGCTACTTTATCAGCATCAATTACATATAACTTCAGGTGCTTTTTGATAATCTGCTCTTGTACATCTGCCGGTAAATACTCCCAGACAGTCTCTACATCATAGGGACTATTTAATAAAAATGTAGCTCCATCCACAGCACTATTAAGAACATCGACCCTCTCCAAGAATACCCACTGATGACAGCCAATAAAATTAGCCTTGCTAATCAAATAGGTAGAACGAATCGGTTGTAAACCAAAACGCAGATGAGAGACAGTCATTGACCCCGACTTCTTGGAATCATAAACAAAATATCCCTGAGCGTAATTATCCGTCCCCTCACCAATAATTTTAATTGAGTTCTTATTTGCACCCACCGTTCCATCAGAACCCCAACCGTAGAACATTGCACGCACAACGCTATCGGGTTCCGTAGAAAAATTCGAGTCATAGGTTAAAGAAGTGTGAGACAAATCATCATTAATCCCCACAGTAAAATGATTCTTCCTTTCCCCCGCCAAATTCTCAAAAATTCCCTTCACCATTGCCGGGGTAAACTCTTTAGAAGAAAGACCATATCTCCCACCAATCACCTTGGGAAAATCTCCTTCCCAAGCTTCATGCAAAGCAGTCACCACATCTAAATATAAAGGTTCTCCCGCACTACCAGGTTCCTTCGTCCGATCCAAAACAGCGATCGCTTTCACGCTTTTAGGTAAACTATCGACAAATCGCTGTACATCAAAAGGACGGAATAATCTAACCTTGAGGACACCAACTTTCTTACCACAAGCATTTAAATAATCAACCGTCTCATGAACGCTTTCACAACCCGAACCCATGAGAACAATTACCCGTTCGGCATCTTCTGCACCATAATACTGATAAATTTGATAATATCTCCCCGTCTGCTTACCAAAATCATCCATTACCTCCTGAACAATCCCCGGACAAGAATTATAGAGCGGATTAATCCTTTCCCTAGCTTGGAAGAAAACATCAGGATTTTGTGCAGTACCCCTCAACACCGGACGGTCTGGAGTCAAAGCGCGATCGCGGTGGGCTAAAATCAAATCTTCATCAATCAGAGCGTGCATATCCTCATCTTGCAATAGCTCTACCTTCTGAATTTCATGGGAAGTCCGAAAACCATCAAAGAAATGTAAAAAAGATACCCTAGACCTTAAAGTAGCAGCCTGAGCAATTAAAGCAAAATCATGAGCTTCCTGTACAGAAGACGAGCATAACATGGCAAAACCGCTAGCACGAGCAGCCATTACATCGCTCTGGTCACCGAAAATAGACAAAGCATGAGTCGCTAAAGAACGCGCAGCTACATGAATTACCGTACTAGTTAACTCCCCCGCAATTTTATATAAATTGGGAATCATTAACATCAAACCCTGAGACGAAGTAAAAGTAGTAGTCAAGCAACCAGTCTGCAAAGAACCATGTACAGCAGCAGCAGCACCCCCCTCACTCTGCATCTCAATTACACTCGGAACCGTATTCCATAAATTGTCGCGACCCCCACTAGACCAAGTATCAGCCCATTCCCCCATCGGAGAAGAAGGAGTAATCGGATAAATAGCGATCGCTTCATTCAAACGATAAGCAATACGAGCAACAGCTTCATTCCCATCTATAGTTGCAAATGTTTTATTTTTCATCCTTCCTACCTGAGTTATATTGTTGAGGTGAGCTACGCTGGTTAGTTTTAAATTAACTTTCAAACAATTAATTTTCAGTTCATTAGTTTGCCATCAATCCTTTAGACTGGGCTAAAACTCTCAAATGAGTTATGTTTATCTTCAATTTTTCCTATACAAGTAGCTGTTAGAAGTATGCAAAAAATTAAGCAAGTAAATTTATTGACAATCAAAAATATTAATTTAATTATCTAAATTAACCTTAAATTTTAGTTAAGAAAAGTTAACTTACAAGTAGTTTAAATCCATCTTTTGTAGACAATTATCTCACCCCCTTATCTATATCTATTTATATCTATTAAAGATGTACTCATTCCTTAAAAAGCTTAACTAGTAGTTATTTCAGACAAAAATATATCATTTTTAGAATATAGGTTCGAGAATTACCATATTCCACAGAAAACTAGAAAATAAATATAAAATAACTGCAAAAGATAATAAAATATTTAGATATTCAACAAGAAAATATTGAGATAAGTTTTCAGTAATTTGTAAATGATAAATTATAGCAGTTGTCAAAACCTGCAAATCCGAATTTCCAGACTCCGTTTACCAAATAGAGCTAACTAATCTCAATAGCGATTATTTAGAGCAAGCAAGGAAAATTTTATTGATAATGAATGTTGCAATGAATGGTGTGAACAATGAAATTAATGAAATATATGAATTTCCAACAACAAGAGTCTAACAGCTTTGAAATTTATCTCCAGGTAAGAATTTCTTTTAAATAAAACGATAAACTAAGAAAAATTTTTGAAAAAGGTGAAAAAGGTATTTATGGCACGGACAAACGGAACCAAAAGTGAAGTCTCAACAGTTGAATCACCTACAGTAGAATCATCACCAATTTCCAAGACTGAAGAATCTAAGATTGAAGAATCTAAAACTGAAGAATCTAAAACTGAAGAAACCACAAAAACTCTAGACTCCCCTTCAAAACCAGAAGATAAGCAAGACATTGACGATATCCTAAGCTCCCTCAAAAGCTTACTAAGCGCAGTAGAAAAGCTGCAAAAAATTCGCCAGGAAGTCGGTGATGTCAAACCTTTAGTCCTGCGAATGCTAGATGGAGAGTTATTTGAAGGAGAAGAACTAGAACAACTTAAAACAGGTGTTAGCGGTTTAAATCGTCTGGTGAAAGCTTACAGCGACCACCAAACAGCACTCAACAAAGCACAACCAGCAAGACAAATGTTAGACGAAGTCATTAAATAAGAATAATTCTTGATTGAAGCACTAAGCCATCATAGCGATCGCTTGTTCGGGAGTGGTGCAGTATCGCGATTACATCATTCATTCCCAAAGCGATATCCCGCTTCAAACTAATTGAATCTAATGTACCGTGCTTGGGTTGCTTCAGTCATATTATCTACGTCAACAAAAATAACCTCAGTTGACCATAATTGAATTTAATAAGTAGTCAAGCAAGATTATTTATATATTTACCTCTGTGGTTATATAACCGTTCCCTATTTTCTATTGACTATTAAAAATTCACAAGCACTTATTGAACCCGTTTGCACTGATTACCAACCTTTAATTACTAGTTCTACACCAAATTGAGAACGAAGTTCCATTATTAGACCCGTCTAACAATTTATAGTCCTTTCACCGCAAGGTTTTTAGCGGTTATCTGCATGTTGGCAATCAACGTAGTAATAAGCGGTATTAGATAGTTACTGATAGTTTAGAGACGAAAAAATGTAATTTTCGATTTTTAACAAAAATATTATTTACTATACTGTTAAAAATCTACGAGCTAAACATAGTAAGAATTTTACCTCCGATAAATTTAATTTTTTCTTCCATTTTTGCGCTAATTTAATTTATGGACGGGTCTATTGCCTGAATCTCTTCTGTACTTCTACAGACCGAGTCAGGACGATTATTGAGAATTTGAGAAATAGCAACAGCCCTTGGGAGATTTTCCTTTTCTCTGTACTATGCTCCCTGTTGTCTATTGGGTCAAATATAATGTAATAACCAACAGATATACAGCTATACATCTTGATAGAGCTTATGCAGTTTAAAATTGAGATTAGGAAATTTGAAAAGTTAAAAAGTTTTTAAAAACTTAAAATGTAACTATTTATTCATTATTAAAAATATAATTTGTCATCTTTGGACTTTTTTTTATTTTGTATCTAATACTATTCAATTAGTGTTTATTGCAATTTATCTTCATTAAGCAGCAATACTCTGTGAAGCATTGCATTTTTGGGGCAGCGTGTGTATTGAAAAAACTTGATTAACCAGCGTTCAATCTTGCTTGGAGGATTTGGAATGCCTATATTGTATGATGATGCTCTTTGGGTTAGTGGTAGCCCTTCTCTGAGATGCCTAAGTATGCCTTTGATACAAAAATTATTAAAACATACCAACATTTCAGGATGGGAATATGTTCAATCGATTGATGAATCTGCCTGTATAGAGACAGCTGTCAATTTACTACACAATTACCTGCAAACAAAAAAGCTTCCTATTCATTTAATAGGTCACGGTATTGGTGGTACTATTGCCCTAGTCTTTGCTCGTCAATATCCTCATGTAGTAAAGTCTTTAACATTACTTGCAGTTGCTACTCAACCTGCAAATACTTGGCACGTAAACTATTATCAACAGCGCCAAATCTATACTCTCAGCCAAAAAGAAGCTTTATTAAATACTATTCACAACTTATTTCGAGAAAAATCAATTCATAGTCCCCATAAACTAATCAACAACTTTAATAAAGACTTAGAAAATGTGCCCTTGAAGCATTCATTATTTGAAATAGAAAAACTACCAGTCGGTGGTGTATCTATGCCTTTAATGGTATGTGGTGGTCAAATAGATCCCATTTTAAGTTACTTAGAATTGGATAAGTGGAGAGAATACTTAAAGTCTGGAGATGCTGTTTGGAATTGTCCCCAAGGTAGTCACTTCTTTCATTATTTTTACCCAGATTTAGTTAGCGAACAAATATTTAAGTTTTGGAAATTATCTCAAAAACCTACTTTAAAGAAGGATTTGGCTAAAACTTAATCTGAAACATCACCGATACTCCATCGCGCAAAAACGAGATAACGGTGAATGACAAAAATTCAGAACAACAGGACTTACGCGAAAGTAAGGTAATTACCTCATTATCTTAGCTAGTGCTAGACTACTTTTCGGTCGCAATCAAAAATTCCCTTTGCGTAAGTCCTAATCAAGGAAACAAATCTTTTTTTATAGTACAAAATGTGTGTTAGTAAATATTAAATTATTAGTAATTGTCGATGCGTCATAGTCAGATATCGTTGTGAAGTACAGCGACCGTCTACAGCGGGTGCTAAAGCACCATCGCTTCTCTACGAGAGACTACGCCTTAAGCGTTAGCTATGCCGCAACGGCTTTACGCGCGACCCCCTTGGAGTCATCGCAATTATTTTAGATGTTTTACTAGATGTTTTACATTTCTTTATTTTTACATTTTTTTATATAGTTGGGTTTATTTATACCACCCTAATTATTTAGCATTAAAAATTACTGATTTTAAAATACGGTTATTTATTAATACCATATAAATTATTTTATACTTAAATATAAAATAAAGATGACTTGAATATTTAACTTATATTTATACATCCTGTCAATAATTTATTGAAAAACCTTTAACTTTATATTTTTTATTATTTTCGTTGTATGTGCTACAAAAAAAAATAGATATAAAAGTTTAATCTATTAACAGTGTTTTGATTTGATTGTAAGAATAAAATTCAATAAAGCAATCTTATACAAATACTTTAAAAGAGTAATAAAACCCCCACTATACTCTTTTAAATATATTTTCAACAGACAATTGAGCGTATGATTGAACGCACAATATTTATCACTATTTATTAATATATAAAATTTCTGCCCTAGTTTCTAGGACTTACACAATTTTGAAGAAAAGTTCGGTGTTTCAGATATTTTGATTCACCCGCTCCCCAGTAATTTTTGAAATTTTGTATAAGTCTTGATTTAGCAGAATCTACTACCTGTTTAACATTCGGAATCTCTGCAAATTCAAATCCGAAGTAATGATTCGGAAAAACCAATCACCTAAATTGAAAGGAGCTTTAATAATGGCAAAAATGGCTATTTTTTATGGCAGTACTTCCGGTATGACTCAGGAAGTCGCAACAAAATTACACGAGCATTTTGGTGAAGAGCTATGCGATATCTACAGCATGGAAGAAGACTTCATGAGTGTTGATGAAATGCTTGAATATGACTATTTACTTTTTGGTTGCTCTACTTGGGGTTCTGGTGAAGTGCAAAATGATTGGCGTGACCCCCTATTTGAGATGGATATGGACAAACCGGATTTCACTGGTAAAACCATTGCGCTATTCGGTACGGGAGATTATGCAAGTCACGGAGAGCAATTTGTCAGTGCATTGGGAACTTTATATGACCATTTCAAAAAATTAGGTGCAACATTAGTGGGTGAGTTCTCTACTGATGGTTATACATACGATTATTCCTTTGCTGAACGTGATGGAAAATTTGTCGGACTACCTATTGATGAAGTAAATGAAAGTGAAAAAACTGATGAGCGTATTGCACGCTGGTTAGAAGTAATAGCTCCTCATTTCTCCAGCGCATCATTGGAAACTGCTTAGAAATTGATTGTATAACTGTCTAAGAGGGTGTTTATAAAATAATTCTAAAGTAGCGACTGGCTTGAATATCAAGAGCGATCGCTAGAAGAATTTATTTTTATTTATAAACACGTTCCAAGGCATTCTAATTAGTTTATGAAGGGGTTTGACCTTTGGGGTCATGTCTTCTCTTAGGTTCTGATAATTATCTAGAAATCTCATTAACTTCAAGTTCCAAACCATCGTATTATAAATTAATACGGTGGTTTGCAAAACATGATTTGCTAGAAATAAAATATGTGCCAATAAAATATGTATGAATTAGCATCTCTTTCGATGTTTAATATTAACTTCAGCTAATATTAATTTTCCTTTTGATTAATTAAGTTAAGAGAATAAATACCTCTATAAGATTTTCTATAGATTCTTGTCTATTTCTTCTAGTATCAAGTAGACAAATATCCAACCAATAAATATAGGGGATACGACTATAAATATACGAGGGTCTAGTAATAAGGCTTCTATGTTATGTAAATACATTATCTTTTAATTCACTTTTAAGCATTTTAAAAATATTTTATATTTTCATAAAGGTCTTTTATATACAAATATGAACATATACGAATATGCAAGTACACTTCCAACTTATAGAAAGAGCAATATCCATCACTGACATAAATTCAACTATCCACTTTGATTTTATGACAGTTGTGAGTGCGGGGTAAAATTTTATTTGGTAAGAAAGGGCAGCATCGATTATAAAAATATAAACCTAAGTAAATATACTACTAATTATCAATACTATTAATTGTCAATTAAGTAGGAAGGCGTAATTATTTATCATATTCGTATTCGTATTCTTCTTATAAACTATTGAAACCAATCACGGTTCAGGACAAGCAAAGCTAACAAAATATTTACAGGACTTACGCTTCCCTGCACTACCTTGCGGTCGCAATGAAAAATCTTCGTCGCGTAAGTCCTGATTTAATTAAACCCTGCTACTGAGTAGGAAATAGTAAGTAAGTCGGCGTTAAAAAAATCAAGGTGTGTCATTGCGAGTGGAACGAAGCAATAGCAAGGTTTTTACCTATGTTTACAATCCGTTACATAGTTCGGTTTATTTGTGCAGACCTACTTATCTATAAGTTAAGTAAACGATCATAATATTTCTTATCAATAAATTCAGATGTGTTGTTAATTTCCATATAACGATACTCAAATTTTACAATCAATAATAAAAATTATTCTCATAATTACTTCATTTTTCCTGCCCAGGTGTTGTAGGATAAAAATGAGAAGATTATGAAAATTTACTTATTAATGGCTTCACATTACAGTCAGCAAGACGATGTCGCGAAAAGTTTTATCGTTCCGCAGAACCCCCCTGGAGCTATCGGTTACCAAAGTGGGTACTTTCTCAACATTGCTAAGAAAATTCTCGGTATTAGACCTAAATCCTATGGGTATATGGCTGTACTTATTATTTTTGGGTTATGGATAAGTGGATGTACTTCTTCTGTTGAATCACCCCAAGACACGGAGCAACAAACACTGCAAGAAGGTAGTGATAAGGCACAAAATTCAAATCGGATTACAAATAGAAAAAACCAAAAAGTTATTCTGACAACATTTACCGTACTTGCAGATATGGCTCGTAACGTTGCTGGAGATAAAGTAATAGTTGAATCTTTGACCAAACCAGGAGCAGAAATTCACGGATATGAACCGACACCTAGTGACATAGTAAAAGCACAGAAAGCAGACCTGATTCTGGATAACGGTTTAGGTTTAGAACGTTGGGCACAGAAGTTTTACGGAAATTTAAAGGATGTGCCTCATGTAACTTTAAGTGAAGGTATCACACCAGTTAATATCAGCACAGATGCATATGCAGGAAAACCAAACCCCCATGCTTGGATGTCACCGAAATTAGCATTAACTTATGTAGAAAATATTCGTGAAGCATTAGTGAAATTAGATCCAGCAAACGCGCAGACTTACAATAATAATGCTAAAGCTTATAGCGAGCAGATAAAGAAAATTGACGATAAATTACAAAAAACAGTAGAAAAAGTGCCTCAAAATAAGCGTTTCATGGTGACTTGTGAGGGAGCATTTTCTTATTTAGCTAATGATTATGGGTTAAAAGAAGTATATTTATGGGCAGTTAATTCCGAGAAGCAAGCTACCCCAAAACAAATAGAAAAAGTTATTCAAACAGTGCGTCAAAATCAGATACCCGTTGTATTTTGTGAAAGTACTGTTAATGCAGATGCTCAGAAACAGGTAGCTAAAGAGGCAAATGCCAGATTTGGCGGTGTTTTTTATGTTGATTCACTTACTGATAAAAATGGTGCTGCACCTACTTATTTTAAACTATTAGAATATAACATTAATACTTTAGTTAGTGGTTTAAATAAATAATATTAAGTAATTCATTTTATACCTCAAATAATGTCTCAAATAGCAGTTCAAGTCGAAGAAGTTACAGTTTCTTATAATGGAAAAGTCGCTTTACATGGAGCTAATCTAGAATTAAGAACAGGTTCTATAAGTGGTTTAGTAGGGATGAATGGTTCTGGTAAATCAACCTTATTTAAAGCAATTATGGGTTTTGTTCAACCAACTCATGGACGGGTATTAATCAAAGGAATTTCCATGAAAAGAGCACAGAAGCAAAATTTAGTTGCTTACATTCCTCAATATGAAGATGTTGATTGGAACTTTCCTATTAGCGTAGAAGATGTAGTCATGATGGGACGCTATGGTTACATGAATTTCTTAAGAATCCCTGGGAAAAATGACCACGAGATAGTTACAGAAAGTTTGCTGAAAACTCATATGAATGAATTTCGCTCTAGGCAAATCGGAGAACTTTCTGGTGGTCAGAAAAAACGAGCATTTTTAGCACGTGCTTTAGCACAGAAAGCACAAGTAATTCTTTTAGATGAACCATTTGCAGGTGTAGATATAAAAACGGAAAAGGCAATTATTCAGCTTTTAGTAGAACTGCGAAATATGGGTCATACAATTTTGATTTCAACTCATGATCTTTCTAGTATTTCTACATTTTGTGATGATGTGGTTTTAATCAATGGTACTATCTTAGCTTATGGTCCAACAAGGGAAGTTTTTACAGAAGAGAATATTGCCCGTACTTTTGATGGAATGATGATGATTAAGGATGTTGCTAGTAGGTAACGAGTGATTAATTATATTATTGTATATGTACTATTCATTTACAAAGTAATATTATTAATTTATTGACTGATAAATCACCAATTTTAACTAAAAATTTATGAATATAGAAGCAGTTTGGCAATGGTTTGTAGCACCATTGCAATTTGAATTTATGGTCAAAGCAATACTTGTAAGTGCTTTGGTAGGTACAGTTTGCTCTCTTCTTTCATGTTACATGACTCTGAAAGGTTGGGCTTTGATGGGAGATGCGGTTTCTCATGCGGTTCTTCCGGGTGTTGTAATTGCTTATATTTTAAATATTCCTTTTGCAATTGGAGCATTTATATTTGGTTTGGGTTCAGTCATTTCTATTGGATTTATTAAAGCTAATACTAGAATAAAAGAAGATACAGTAATAGGTTTAGTATTTACAGGATTCTTTGCTTTCGGTTTAGTGTTAATCTCTAAAACTCCCAGTAGCGTAGACTTAATGCATATTCTATTCGGAAATGTTCTGGGTATTTCTGATTTAAACTTAGTTCAAACAGTTATAATTAGCATCATTACAATAGTATGTTTAACGCTATTGCGTAAGGATTTATTATTATTTTGTTTTGATGCAACTCATGCTCGTAGCATTGGTTTAAATACTACTGCTTTATATTATGTTTTGCTTTCTATGTTGGCTTTAACTATCGTTGCAGCACAGCAAACTGTAGGAATTATCTTAGTAATTGCTATGTTAGTCACTCCAGGAGCAACTGCTTATATGCTCAGCGATGAATTTAATAAGATGACACTGATTGCGATCGCTTCTGGGGTTTTCTCTAGTTTGATGGGGACTTACATCAGTTATCACTTGGATGCTTCGACGGGTGGTTGCATAGTGGTGTTGCAGACTTTACTATTTGTTGCTGCAATGATTTTTGCACCCAAGCATGGAATGTTAGCGAAGAGGTTACAGAGTTAATAATGTATCGGTAATGTATATTCGCGTTTTTGATTTCTAGTCTTTAGCTAATATAAAGAAAAGATATGATAATATTACATTTCCATCTTACTATGTTTACAAATACTGATTGTTGTTTTGTAACTTAATATCTAAATTATCTATCTTATCTAAACCGATTTCTGAGGATATAATTTCTTGGGGTATAATATCTGAATTGAGAATTGATGAGGCTTCTGCTAAAAGCTCATTTTGTTCCTGCTGAATTTCAGATAATCTAATAGTGATTTCTGATAGTCTTTGCTGCTTATCTAGGTTGGTTTTTTGATTGATTTTTTGTATACTGATAAAATTCAAATTTTGTTGAGAATTGGATTGATTTATTTGCTGCTTCTCAATTAAATTAAATTTACTTAGAACCCATTTAATCGCTTCTTTTAAAAATATATATAGATACTTAAGTCCAGATTGAATTAGTTTAAAAGGAATTTGCAGTATGGATAAACCAATTCCCTCAATGAGTTTTACAACTGCTTTTACTAAGCTAAAAATCAGCGCCAAAGCAAATACTATCAAAATAATGCTGAGAATGGGATGATTTACTCCCCAATTTAAGAATTGTAATATTTTTAAAAACCCTGGATGTTCTGCAAACCAATCACCAATAGAAGAACCGATGGTAGTTTGAACGGTATTCTCTACATATTGCTTAGTTTGTTCTGTTGTCGAGGTTAATCTGTTAATTGCTTCCTTAGCTGTTTGTGCTGCGGTTTCATTCCAAGATTGAAAAGCATCAGAATTCTTCTGGAATGAATTTTGGGTCACTTCCAATCTTTGTTTAATTACTTCAGGTAGATTCATAATTTACGCAATATCTAAGTAATATCTCAGCAGCTATCCTGAATTATTCACTAATATACTTACTAACTAATATAGTGGGAAATACAGAGTTAAAAACCAAAATCTCTAAATTAGTAATTAAAATCCATGAGCAATGAATGAAACTAACCAAAGGAGGAGGGAGTATCTTTAGTGAGGATACATTCTTCTAAATCTAGCTAAAAGCTTTGCTATATAAGGTTTATAAAATGTGTACGTTAAGAGTATACATTTATTGTCATCTATATATTTTCAAAAGCTTGAGAAGTAGGAAAATAGAATATGATTTATTCGGATTTGTAATCAATCATCGAATGATCGATAGAATTGAATGCATAAAAAGCTTTATACAAATGCTGGAAGCATTAAGTTATCAAAATGATTTGTAGTATCGGAAGCAATAGTAAATAAAAGGGTTAATTATAAAACTTTGCTGCGAATTTTTTTCTCTCATTGGCATCTTAGTAAATTTTGATTACAAATAAGGAATCACTCAAAACCAGCTTGAAGAGTTACAAGAATCTACTTATTGAATTTAGTTATTCCACTATTGCGTTCGTCAGTGAATTAAATTAACCACTAGCATTATGAGTCAAAAATCCTATAATCAAGGCTTGGAGAAACTGCGTCAACAGGATTATCAAAATGCGATCGCTTTATTTACCGAAGCGATACAAAACGATCCTTATTTATTCCAAGCTTATTTTTATCGAGGTTTGGCATATTATGACTTAGGAGAATTTCTGCAAGCGGTTTCTGACTATACTCATGTCTTGAAACTAGATTCTCAAAACCCTCAAGCTTATTATAGTCGTGCTCTGGCAAGATTAGCTCTCAAAAATCTACCAGGAACTCTCGATGATGTTGAAAATACTATTGCAGTTAACCATAATTATGCCCCAGCCTACGATTTAAAAGGAATAGTACGACGTAAACAAGGATTTATTCATGATGCGATCGCTAATTTCAAAAAAGCCGCACAATTGTATCTAGAGCAAAAAGATAAGGAAAATTGTCGTCTGTGTCTGGAGAAAATTCAGCAGCTACAGCCAAAAAAATCTTCTGAAACCCCACAGCAGCCAAATAGTCAATACAAAAGTAATAATAATCAACCATTCGTTACAGAAAATAAATATTTTATCCAGTTATTAGAGAAAGCCGAATGTGGAGCAACTAAACAAGCTACAGAAGACCTAAACTGGTTACTACAAACAGACCCCCAAGACGGACAAGCTTACTGTTTTCGCGGGGTCGTACGCTGCAAACAAGGAAAATATCAACAAGCAATATCAGACTTCAATCAAGCCTTAAAACTAAAGTATCAAGATGCAGCAGTATATCGCAACCGAGGAAAAGCTCGTTCCTACATGGGAGATCATCAAGGAGCGATCGCTGATTTCAATCAAGCCATCCAAATTAAATCTGATGATGCTTTAGTATACGTTGCCAGAGGAAATGCCTACCGAAAAATAGGTAATTACAGTGGTGCAATTAAAGACTACACTGAAGCACTAAAACACAATGACCAAAACGCCCATGCATATTACAATCGCGGTATTGCCTATACTCACATGGAAGAAATGCAAAAGGCAATGGAGGACTATCAAAAAGCAGCAAGCATGTTTTGCGAACAGGAAGACTGGAGTAACTACCAAATCGTCCTCGATGACATGAAAAAGTTTAAATCCCCCAGTCCAGAAATACAGAAAACCCAAGATGAGCTTTTACGTCAACGTCTACTCAGATTAGTTGGAGGACACTGGGAAATAGCTCAAAGATTAATCGAACAAGCAAAACTATATTATCCTGGAATGTCTGAGGAATGGTATTTAGAAACAGTTATTTATGACTTGGAACGAGATAAAAATAGATAAATAATTCTTTTATAGTGATTACACGTTTTTTAATAGGGGTTTAGCAACGCTACAACCCTATCCAATCATAGAATTTAGGATTACTCAGCCCTTGAGGAATGAGGATTAAATAAAGTGCAAAACTTGATTTAAAGACTTTTATTAAGCAAGTTAGTCGATAAGCAAGAATTGTAAGTTAATAAATCCATGTTCCTTAGTGTTGTAAATATTTACCTACAAAGGAGTTAACCAATAAGTCACACCTTTGATAACCTTAGGTTGAAAACCTAACTCCTCTAATTTTGCCTTTGGATAACCAACATAAGTCCAATGAGGTTTGTCATTCTCTACTGTCCTGTACCAACCGTTATCATTCAAAGCTTTAACTTGAGCTTGATTAGAAACTCGTAAATCAATTGCTAGACCCCATAAATGCTGAGAAGAACCCGGTGGTGCAACAATTCCTAAAATTCTTTTCTCTTTTCCCTGTCTAACTAAATCTAAAGTATTACTATGAGCATATTTACGCCAAAATCTATTGGTAATAGCGTAGCTGCGCATACAGTCGCTATTTGTATAGCCTGACTTCAAAGGTATTCTAACTTGAGAACGAGCTTGACTTAGGGCTTCTGCGGCTGGTTTTTGTAGAGTACAGTTGCGGGTTCCCTTGACCACTCCCTTAGTTAGGGTTGCTTGAAAGCTTTTAGTTTCTTTATCGTTGTTAAAGATTACTTTCTTAGGTAACTTAATTCCGGGTTGTCTATTAACAAAGGCTGAACCGTAGGATTTCAGCAATATATAGTCTAAGCTATTGGGCAAAGGCACAATTGGTAAGCTGTCGGAAACCGCAGCTAAAAAACGTTGCTTCCCAGTTAAATTAAGATTAGGAGATATGGGAGAACCTTGAGGAGAAATTGTAGGGAGTGGAGATTTTTTCTCTTCAAAAGTGCTTTCACAAAGTTTCGAGGAGTCCGGATTCTCACTTAACGACTGATCACTAGAACATTCTTCAACCGATCGTAATTCTATCGGAGCATTGAATATTGATTGACTGTAGGTTTCCTGAACAGTAGATACTAAAGTAATGGTTACGAATATGAAGACAAATAATATTGCAAATTGCTGCCATCTTATTTTCATCTCAATTTTGCTCTCAATATAAAAATCAACGACAGCCCGTAAATCATCCATTGAGAACATTTAACCATAAAACAGTACCTGCTCTCATCCAATAATTAGCCGATGAATCTGAGTCTAGAGTTCTGAAATTAAGTATTTCCAGGTAATCAGGACTTATTTATAGAGAAGAGGCTTTGCAGACCAAAAAAATAGTTTAAAGTCGAGATAAAAGCAAAAACAAGCTCATTTAAAAATTAAAAATAAACCGATACACAGATTCTGGTTTTACAGGACAAATTTTATTTTTAATAGGGTTTGCGATCGCACCACCAGTATTCACAATATTTAATTAATAAAATAATTTATACTTGTATACTTAATATATATTGATGATTAGCGATTGCAATTTACTGTTTTTTCATAGATTAAAAGTATTTAATATTACTTATTTGAAAAAAAAATACGTATGCAGAATATAGCCATAGTCAAGATGCCACTGCAACGCCGTATAAAATTAGTTCTCCATAAAAGAAAACGAAGCCTAAACATCAGCACTATCGCTTTAATAATTGTCTCTGAGGACAGGCTGTAATCGAAATATCCCGACTAGAAAATAACCCAACTAAAAATATTCCCATCAAAACTCACAATCCCTGTGTTAGAAATTGTTAGAATAGATAACTGAGTCAATACTACTTGTCCTCATGTGAGAAAGTAAAATTGACAGAAAAGAAACTTTCCGGTTCATAAATTAACCAGTTTATTTAAGTAAGACTATGCGAGTATGAGTCCCCAAAGTCACGTTGCCCAAAGTCAAGTTGCCCAAGGTCAAGTTGAATTCCAAGATGCTTTTGATGTCATCGTTGTCGGTGCAGGTCATGCAGGCTGTGAAGCTGCTCTTGCGACAGCACGTTTAGGATGCCGAACTTTGCTCCTCACTCTAAACCTGGATAAAATCGCCTGGCAACCGTGTAATCCCGCAGTGGGGGGTCCTGCAAAGTCTCAGTTAACCCACGAAATTGATGCTTTGGGTGGGGAAATTGGTAAAATGGCAGATAGGACATACCTACAAAAGCGAATTCTCAATTCTTCACGGGGACCGGCAGTTTGGGCTTTACGTGCTCAAACTGATAAAAGAGAATATGCAGCTGTGATGAAGGAAATTGTGGAGAATCAAGAAAATTTGTTTCTCCGTGAAAGTATGGTCACGGACTTGGTCTTAGATAGAAATGACCAAGTTATAGGAGTTGAAACTTATTTCGGCGTTGCTTTTGAGTGTAAAGCTGTAATTTTGACCACCGGTACATTTTTAGGTGGGAAAATTTGGGTCGGTAATAAATCCATGTCAGCAGGAAGAGCAGGAGAATTTGCTGCTGATGGTTTGACCCAGACCTTAAATCGCTTAGGATTTGAAACCGGACGTTTAAAAACCGGAACTCCAGCCAGAGTTGATAAGCGCTCTGTGGATTACGATAAAATGACCCTCCAGCCAGGTGATGAAGATACTCGCTGGTTTAGTTTTGACCCCGATGTATGGGTGGAAAGAGAACAAATTCCCTGTCATATCACTCGCACCACACCGGAAACTCATCGTTTAATTCAAGATAACTTACACCTATCCCCCGTCTATGGTGGTTGGGTGGAAGCAAAGGGACCGCGCTACTGTCCCAGTATTGAAGATAAAATTGTTCGTTTTGCCGATAAGGAAAGTCACCAAATCTTTATCGAACCCGAAGGAAGAGACATTCCGGAATTATACATCCAAGGCTTTTCTACCGGTTTACCAGAAAATTTACAGTTGCAAATGTTGCGCAGTCTCACGGGTTTAGAAAACTGCACCATGCTGCGTCCCGCTTACGCTGTAGAATATGATTACTTACCCGCAACTCAGTGTTATCCCACATTGATGACTAAAAAAATTGCCGGTCTATTTTGTGCTGGACAGGTGAACGGAACCACTGGTTATGAAGAAGCAGCAGCACAGGGAATAGTTGCGGGAATTAATGCAGCTAGATTTACCCGTTCTGAGGAAATGATTATTTTCCCCCGTGAGGAAAGTTACATCGGTACCTTGATAGATGATCTATGTACCAAAGATTTACGCGAACCCTACCGAATGTTGACCAGTCGTTCAGAATATCGCTTAGTACTGCGTTCGGATAACGCAGACCGACGGATGACTCCCTTGGGTAGAGAAATTGGTTTAATTGATCAACGTCGCTGGAATCTATTTACTCAAAAGCAAGCTGAAATTGCTGCTGAGAAAGAAAGACTCTACTCCACCAGAGTCAAAGAAAATGACCCGGTAGGTCAAGCGATCGCTCAATCTACTCAACAAAAAATTAAAGGTTCCATCACTTTAGCCGACTTACTGCGTCGTCCTAAATTTTATTACGCCGACCTGGAAACTTATAATCTCGGAGACACCAAACTCCCACGCGATCGCAAAGAAGGTGCTCAGATAGATATCAAGTATTCTGGATATTTAGCAAGACAGCAAAATCAAATTGACCAAATAGCTCGTCAAGCAAATCGACAGCTACCAACAGACTTGGATTATGAGACAATTGATACTCTATCCAAGGAAGCACGAGAAAAACTTAATCAAGTCAAACCCCTGAGTATTGGTCAAGCAAGCCGTATCGGAGGCGTGAATCCTGCGGATATAAATGCATTATTAATTTATATAGAAATGCGTAAAAACTATGAAGATAAAGGGATACAGCCATTATCTTCAGAAAAGTTTCATAAAGCTCGATTATAGTAGTAGGGTATACCTGTATAAGGCTGGTATGATTAATGACATCAATTCACTAAATTGATTGTTGGTCTCATCAGTCCTATTCAGTATTAAAACTAAGAAACAATTCATACTTCTTAGTAAATTATTTGTCTAGTCCGGGCAGAAGCTGAGATACTTAATTGTAGATTTCACACTGTCAGGTAATAGAGGAGGAATTCTCTACTAAAAGTTACTTTTGAAGATTGATATGTCACTAAAAACCAGCACCGACATGATTCTTCCAGAACCATCAGAGGAGCTAATTACCAGCGAAGCCTGGTCTATGGAGACTTACGCTGATGGTTTAATGGATGAACTATTTTCCGATTTAGATAATGCTCTGAAAAACGGGAAAAATCTAAGTTCTCGAACAGCACAGCGAGAATACTCTCAAACAGCAAATAAAACGGCAAATATTAGAGTAGAGCAGATTGTTGTTCCAGAAACTTTGCAGATTGTAAAACCTCCTCAAGTTTTGAGCAACAACCTGAAAACTTCCCCAGTTAATAAATCTCATACAAAACCATCAAAGAAAAAAGTCCGTGAAAAGACCCATTTTGCTTGGGGAAAATTGTTAAATGGGGCAGCCAGTTTTGCTGCAATAGTATTAGGAGTTGTCTGGTTAGCAAACTCCGGTTTGTTAAATCGTCTATCCTCCAGCGCTTTTCAGCAAGCCTTGAGAGAACCGCTTATCCAAAAACAATCATCCCAGAAAGCTCCTGTAGATCCCCAGGCTGAATTGGTTAACTATATGCTCGCAGCATTCACGGCTATTAATAGCGAGCAGATTCAGAGCAAAGAATTGTCTGCACAAAACCTGAGTGCAGTCAGTCGAACCTCTCCAAATCTTCCTAGTAATATATCATCTACCAGAGGAGATGATTTGCCACCGGTTGCAAATGCAAATAGCGCTTTACCTCCGAGTCCTGGTCGTTATACGCGAGTGATTGAACGTGTGAAGCGGGTATATGTAAAAGTACCCACTTATAAAGCACCTGAACCTATGCGCTATCAACCACCATCTATAGCTAGTACTCCGCAAAAGTTGACACCACCAACAAAATCCAACTCTCAACCATCTAAATCTCAACAGGTAAAGTTAGCAACTAAAGCTGTAAGGAATGCTGCTTTTGCGGCTATTAGAACCGGAATTAAACCCGTCAATATAGCTAAAACACCAATTTCTATTAAACAGCCTTCTAAGCCTATATCGGCTTTATTACCTGCAATTCCATCAGCACCTACTGCTCCAAGTTCCAAGCAGTCTGCTGTAGAAGAGCAAAAGCAAAAGTTGACAGTAGCTAAAGCTAGCGTTAACCATGAGTTAAAGGGTGTGATGGATTTAGGGGAACAATCTGCTGCCATCTTTAAGATTGAAGGTGCCGATTTACAAATCCGTAGGGGTGAAACTATCGGAACTAGTGGTTGGACTTTAGTTGATATTACAGGTAAAGAAGCTATTATTCGTCGCAATGGTGAAGTTCGCTCTATTCAAGCTGGTCAGAGCCTGTAAGGATATAACTGAATTTACTAATACTAATAAATCTGAATCTACTAAAGTGTGGCGAAACTTGGGCATCCGTTCGTTAGAAAAGAGTCTTGTTTAGCAATCTTTTCAGGCGAAGCAATATATATTATTAGTCACATATGAAAAGATATGCAATCATTCACTGTCTATAACCTTATGCTAACTAGTGCATGAAGCTATATTTTTCACTTAATTATTTCTAATAAAATAATATCATCAGGGTACCCGAAAAAAAGCATCTATAATAACATTTCTAAAATATGTGTTGTTCTCATGACATTTGTATTGACTTAGTTTATTTGACTTGGTTTATTTGACTTCAAAAATTAGCTAAATCAAAGTTAACTCTTAGTACAAAACTTAATATGATTTCCAGAAATACTCTATAGCTAGGCTAAGGTAATCTGTGTAAGGAGTACAATACTACTATATCTGACTCAGATTTAGATAAACTATAGACGAATTATAAATATTATCCTGTAGTGTCATACTGTTTCTAAATGAAGTCGCGACTTCATCCCTATTATTTTTTCCATTTTTTAAATAGATTTAGAGACAGTAAATGAGAGCATATGCATACAACATTGGTATCAGTACTTTGTATACTACAGGATATTTCAGTTTCCATTAACACTAATTCCCCAACCAAGTTCATAAATACAATAAACTCAGTATTTAGATAGAATCGCTAAATAACTATCTACTTTTGAACAGGCAGAGGTTCCAAATCTTCAGGAATTAAACGGTTCAACTTATTAACCAACCCCAAAACTTTTTGACGTTGTTCTTCTAAATTGACTGCAACATTAATATTCATCTGAGAAATATCCTTCTGTAAAGAAGATACTTTTCCAGTATCTATATTCCCGCTAGCATCCTTCACCTTTCCTAAAGCGATCGCAGCTTCTTGTAAACGAGTATTCGCAGTACCAAAGTTACGTCGGTCTAAATCTACCGCAGTATGGTATAATTCAGCCCGTGCTTGCATTAGATAACCGTAGTTTCTTGCTTTTTCTAGTTGATTCTCTAATAACTCTACCTGGCGATCGCCCAAATTTTGTTCCGAATTAGCCTTACTATTACCTTGCCACCATCCGAGGGCAAAAATTCCAGCACCAACCATGGTTGCTACAATAATTCCAATCAGAGCCTGCTTTACCTTAGAAAATACAGATGACTTGTTAGTCTCTACTGCCTCGCTCATACTTATATACCTATTTTTTTATTAACTACTAACCATTGATTATTTAACTTAAGAGAATAAAACGGCAAAGCTAATATCTCAATCTAACCCTGCAAATTATCCCAAGAATATAAGATAAAAACATGTCAACACTTATACTTGTGACTAAATGTAATTTATGAATTTATCTAGGTATACGTATTGTTACACTTATAATTACCAAGCAAAGATACTTTGAAAATTATGTAAATTATAGTGTTCTCCGGTATATTTTCTTAAAATCTATAATTTTTCTATAAATTTCTGTAATAGACTTGAAAAAATGTTAGATAAATCAATTTTTTGGGAAAAATAAAATATACAAGCATCTATACACGTTATTTGAAATGCACTATGCAAAATGTTGTTTATCCATCACCAAATTCTTCCAAACAGGTTTCCAAGCGGAAAATATTTACTAAAAATTATCAAAACGTTATGGAAACTGTCGTTATTGAAGAAGTGGAGGAGCAGCTAGAAACATTGTCTCCCAATGCCAAAAAACATATAAAAGCATATGATATTACAGCTTATGCTTTAAACCGTTTACCAGCCTTGTATGCTACAGGTAAACGAGGTTGGCACAGACAATATAATAGAGGTAAAAAAGATTTATATACAGAAATCAAAAGAGTCGTCAAAGAAGCCCTAATCGCAGTACAAAAAGACCCACTACGCACCGATCGCCTGATAGATTCACAGGAAGAGCGTGTAGCATACATGGCATTACAAGAAGTAAGATGGTTGCTGAAAAGAAATGACATATCATGGGAAAATTTAGCAATAGTTTTAGAGGAAACTTTGAGCAACGCTTTAGATAATAAAACTGTCAGTTGGAGAGTTTCTTCGGTAGATGAACAAGAACCAGAATCTTCCTCACCTGAGGAACTCAAAGAGATATTTGATTGGGATAGTCATCCTCATTATCAAGGAGATTAATTTCTGGATTTTAGGATTTGATTTGATCAGCTAATCTTAAATCTCATACATTTTCCCTTCTGCCCCTTATCTTATCTGGAGGGCAGATTAATTAATTTTTGATAACTGCTTAACAATCTACTTTTACGGGTTTACACTCAAGTCAATTAAAGATTTTGAACGCCAATATATTAAAATATATGACAGACATATATAGCGTTTTCTAATCTAGTGAGGTACATTTTGAAATCTGTTAGTCCTGATATACAAGGTTCGTGTGTATCTCAGTTGCCTGAAAAACGTTATATTAGAGTATTCTCTATTTATACTTAATCTACTGACTTAATTTATTGAATAATTCCTTTGGTTACTATACTTACAGATTATACTGACTCAGATGCTGAAGCTACCATCTCCAATTGCGGTGGTTGATTTTCAACCCCCAAATGTAACAAAAGAAGCCTCAGTATTTGATGCGATCGCCTTAATGAAGCAGCGTAAATCTCAGTTTGATGTTGTATTTATATTGGAAAGCAAACATCCTATAGGTTTACTAACTAATTCAGATATTGTTGATTTGATTGTCGATGGTAATAATCTGAGAACATTAAAAGTATCTGAAGTCATGCAGTCCATAACTAATTCAATTAAGTTATCAGATATTCATGATGTACAATATTTACTCTCCCTTCTAAATAAAAATAATTCGGGTTTACTTCCGGTTGTCGATGAGCAGGAAAATCTCATCGGAGTAATTAGCGCTAAAAATTTTTGTAGTTATTTGAACTCTAATCTAGAATTGGCAGCGCGAGTCGATTCTCAAGCAGATATTGCCATGGAAATGAATCAACGATTAGTAGAGGAAGTTTCCAAACGTGATTTTTTAGAAGAAGAATTGCAGCGATCGCAACAAATACTGCAAAAAGTAATAGATATTATCCCCCAATGTATTTTTTGGAAAGATATAAATAGCGAATATCTTGGTTGCAATCAAAGGTTTGCTAAAGATATAGGTTTAGATAGCTGTGATCAGATCATAAGTAAGACGGACTGTGAATTAGAATTCATCAAAGAAGAAGTAATACATCATTCCTCTAGCGACACCAGGATTATTGAAAATAATCAGTCTGAAAATTATATTTTTGAGACTCAAAATCATTCTCATTCAGAACAAATTCGTTTGAATATTAGTAAAATACCCTTACACAACTCTCAGGGTGATGTGACAGGTATACTTTGTTGTTATGAAGATATTACAAAGCACAGAGTTGCTGAAGAATCTTTGTTGCGTTTTCATAAAACTATTGAGAATATTAATGACTCTATTTTGATAACAGATGCTCATAGTAAGATAATTTACTTGAATAAAGCATTTACTGAGTTACTTGGATACAGTTGTGAAGAATTAAATAAGATGGGAGGTGCTATTACTATTTTTAATAGTAAGGTCGCAGCAATGAAGATTTTCAATCACCTCCAAGAAGGAAAATCCCTGCGTGAAAGAGCTAGAGTAAATCATTTGAGCGGTCGCTCAATTGATGTAGAGTTACAAGCTGATGCCATTAAAGACTATAATGGCAAATATATTGGTGACATTATAATATTTACTGATATTAGTGAAAAAATACGTATAGAAAAAGAGCTTGCACTCCATAAAAAAGCAGTTGCGACCAGTACTGACGGTATAATTATTGCTGATGCAACTTTACCCAATACACCGATTATTTACGCAAATTCAGGATTTGAAAGAATCACCGGTTATGCAGTAAATGAAGCTATAGGTAAACACCGAGATTTTTTCCTTACGAATTATACGACTGCAAAAGAACAAAATGATATTGAATCAGCAGTCAAAGAAGCAATGAAACGTACAGTGATTATGTCTAGCTATCGGAAGGATAGAAGCAAATATATTACCAGTGTGAATGTCTGCTGCGTTTATGATTATCGCGGTGTGTTGACTAACTATATAATGATTAATTCTGATATCACCGAAGTCAAAAATTTAGAAAAGCAGTTAAGAAAAGCCCTGAAAGCAGAAAAGGATATTAATAAACTCAAATCAGACTTTATCACAATGGCATCTCATGAATTTCGTACCCCTCTAAGCACCATTCTCTCTTCCTCAGAACTTTTAGAAAATTATCACCACAAATGGGATGAAGAGAAAAAAAATAAGCACTTTGTTCGCATTCAAAAATCAGTCAAGCATATGACAAATATGCTAGAAGATGTATTAACCTTTAGTAAGGCAGAATCAAAAGAGTTAAGAGGCAATCTAGCTCATTTAGAATTAGTTGAATATTGTACTAATTTAGTGAAAGAAATTCAATTAAACCATAACTATCATCAAAAAATGGTCAATATTGAATTTCATACCCAATTAACAAAATTACAGACAAATATAGACCAACATCTATTAAATATTATATTAAGTAATATATTATCAAACGCTATTAAATATTCAAATTCTGAAGGTACCGTTTCTCTTATCCTAACTGTTCAAAATGATATAGTGGTATTTATTATAAAAGATGAGGGTATTGGTATTGATACCAAAGAATTACCATTATTATTTAATTCATTTTATCGAGCTAGTAATATTGGCAATATTCCAGGAACCGGATTAGGATTAGCAATTGTCAAAGAATGTATAGAAGCGTGTAAAGGTACAATAGATGTTGATAGCAAAATTGGTCAGGGAACACAATTTATTATAAATCTACCATTATTAAACCATGAAAGAGAAATAAATAACAATAGAGGCAATTATGGCAAAAATTTTATTGATTGAAGACGAAGCTCCCGTAAGGGAAAATTTATCAGAATTGTTAGAATCTGAGGGTTTTGAGATTATTGCTGCTCCTGATGGTCAGGTTGGTATTGATTTAGCTATTGCACATATACCAGACTTAATTATTTGCGATTTAATGATGCCAAATATTGATGGTTACGGTGTATTAAATAGATTACGAAATGAGCCATCAACTGTAGCAATTCCTCTAATTTTTCTGACCGCAAAAGCTAGTCGTTCTGACTTTCGTCAAGGTATGGATTTAGGTGCAGATGATTATTTGACTAAACCATTTACAAGAGCTGAGTTGTTAAGCGCAATTATTAGCCGTTTGGATAAACAAGAAACACTCAAAAAACATCTTTCTGCAAGTAATTCTCCAAAGGTTAGCAGCTTTTCTCCAGAAATGTTAGTTGTAAAAGCCAGTTTACGTAGGGCTTTGGAGGGAGGAAATTTACAAGAATTTCAAGTTTATTATCAGCCTATATTTGATATCGTCTCTGGTAATATTACTGCTGCAGAAAGTTTAGTTCGTTGGATTAGTCCAGAGCTAGGACTCGTATCTCCTGCTGAGTTGCTTCCCTTAGCAGAATCTACCGGTTTCATTATTCCGATTGGTGAATGGATAATACAACAGGTGTGTCAACAAGCAAAAAGCTGGTGTGATGCAGGACTTCCACAATTAAATTTTTCGGTAAACCTATCTGCTCATCAAATTAATCAACCAGACTTAGTTAAGAAAATATCCGATTTTCTCACCGCAAATAATTTACCAGCACATTCTCTACAATTAGAGATTACTGAAAGTTTGATTATGAAAGACTTTCATCCAGCAGTTGCGATTATTGAAAACTTACAGTCTTTAGGAGTAAAGATTGCGATTGATGATTTTGGTACTGGTAATTCTTCTTTACTTTCTTTGAAGCAACTGCCTATTGATACCCTCAAAATTGACCGCTACTTTACTCTTGACATTGCTCAAGATAAAGAGAAATCGGCAATTATTACTGGGTTAATTCAAATGGCGAAAAGTCTAGATGTTAAAGTTATTGGTAAGGGTATAGAGAAACAAGAGGATCTTGATTTTTTAAGAGAGCAAAAATGCGATGGCGTACAAGGATTTCTTTTAAGTCAACCGGTACCAGTGGAAGATTTTGAAAATTTACTAATTAGTAATCGCTGTCTACCTGCATAATTTTCAATAGAAGTATTATTAGACTTGAAGTTTATTATACTTTGAGTCTGGTTGTACCTTCATATCTGGCTTTCTATATATACTCATCATTTTTATATAAAATCATATGCGTTGTACGCAAATATTACTCATTATTTAAGTTTTAATGATTCTGTCGGGAGGAAATAAAACTTAAATTTTGAACAGATATTTCTACAGACTAGTATTTTTTATTCCATTAAAGCCAGATAATCAAATACTCATGTAACAATATTTGTATACATATTTAATAAGTATAGTTGAGAATCACGAGAGTTTCTGCTCATCTGGAATAGTGCCTTACCCTGTGAGAATAGTAAAACTTTTAATGTTGATATTTTAATATTCGATTCTGTGTCAAAGCATCGAATATAATTAGACAATTTTTGTATTTAGTTGTTAATATTGTGTATTGTAAATAAAATAGCTTTTGAAATTACTTAAAGACATCACACACTCGTATATTAATACTTGTATCAAGTGTCTATATTGAAAATTATATTGTTATTTTAGTATATCTTAATATCAATTTTGTATACTTTCAATATATACAAATAAACTCCTTTACTCTACAAGAAAAATTGAAACAATGGCAAAGCGATCGCTTAAAGCATCAGTTGAAGGTATAAGAAAAGCAAAACATGCTTTTAAACGTAAAGGTTTTACTCAACAAAACCTAGCAACTGAGGTGGGATTAGAGACTCGTCAGCCTATTTGGAAGTTTTTTACAGGAAAACCAGTTGATAGACAGGTATTTCATGAAATTTGCTTTGTATTAGGATTAAATCCAGAAGATATTTTGCCCGGGTCTACGGATGAAGATGAGAAAAAAAACTTAACTGGACAAGGAATTTCAGTAATTGTCAGGGATATTGATAATCTGGTTGAAAAGGTTCATACTGCTCGTTATGAGAAAGTTCAGGCTCAATGCGGTACTTTAAATTTATTAGATGTTTCTCACGCGATCGCTCTTGATGATTTATATGTAGATGTAAGTATCTTGGAAGAACTTTCCAGTCAAAGGTGGGTTTCTATAGGAGATTTACAAAATTTAAAGGTAGAGGGATACGATTCCATTCCAGGAATGCGTCTGAGCTTAAGTGCTGCTTCTCTAAAAAGATTGAATGGTTTAGATGCAGTCAATAAGTACTCTAAACTTATGGTTTTAGGGAAACCAGGGTCTGGTAAGACTACTTTTCTCCAATCAATAGCTATTGGCTGTAATCAAAGATTATTGGAATCTGATTGCGTGCCAATATTTGTCAGATTAAAATATTTTACTGAAGATACTAAACAGGGAGAGGAACTTAGTTTAACCAATTATCTGATTCAAGAATTTATTGATTGTGGTGTCTCTGAATCGGAATTAATACAGATACTTACTCATGGTAAGGCTTTAGTTTTATTAGATGGTTTAGATGAGGTTAGTGAAGAATTTAGTAGTTCTTTGATAAAGGAGATTCGTTACTTTTCCGAGCGGTTTTATCATAACAGAATTATTATTACTTGCAGAGTTGCTGCGCTTCAATATAAATTTAAAGGTTTTAACGAAGTTGAGATAGCTGATTTTGACCGGAACCAAATTGCTAATTTTGTGGAAAAATGGTTTTTTAAAGTTGCAAATAATAGTCTTTTAGATGGAAAGAAAAAAGCTTCCGAGTTTATGTATAAACTGGAGTTACCAGGAAATGAGCAAATTAAAGAATTAGCAACCACACCTATTTTATTAAATTTAACTTGTCTAGTTTTTCAATCTGCTGGAGACTTATTAATTCAACGCTCTGAACTTTATAAGCAAGGATTAGAACTTCTGTTAGTACGTTGGGATGAGGCTAGAGGTATAAAAAGAGATGAAGTTTATCGAAATTTATCTTTGCTACATAAGCTGAAGTTATTGAGTAACATAGCTTCTAATACATTCCATCGAGAAGAGTATTTTGTCAGTACAAGTAAGATTCAAAAATTAATTTCTGATTATTTACGTTTATTTCCCCACTCACCAACAGATATAGATGCATTACAGCTAGAAAGTGAAGCTGTGCTCAAATCTATTGAAGCTCAACATGGTTTATTGGTAGAAAGAGCACGGGGAATTTATTCTTTCTCACATTTAACATTTCAAGAATATTTAACGGCTCGTGAAATCGTAACTCAGAGTGATAATGAAGGTATATTAGAAGAGCTAATAAATCATACCAATGAAAAACGATGGCGTGAAGTCTTTTTATTAGTTTCTCAGATGTTGCAACCTGCCGATAATTTCTTTAATAAAATCAAGCAAAAAATTGATAGATTATTTAGCAGCGATCGCTTGGATAATAACGACAAACTGCAAAGTTTATTGAATTGGATTTCCCAGAAATCTTCTTCTATGAAAGCATCTTATAATATCGCCGCAGTCAAAGCATTTTATTTTACTCTTGCACTACCTTTGAATCACCCTCTTGCTGGGAATCAAAGTTTAGCTTTATCTTTAGATAAGAGTTTTGCTCAAGAGCTTGAGCCTGGGTTAGCTTTAGATATGGCATTGAGTCATGCTTTGAGTGTAAGTTTTTCTATCACTCCAGAAATATTCTTTTATCGTGTTGCTGCAATTAAATTAGCATTGGATTTGGAGCATTTACTTGAGGGTAAACCGAATTTCAGACAATCGTTGCAAAAATTGAAAGACCAACTACCTTTACCCCAGGAAGGTCAAGAAGTATTATCTTCATGGTGGCGCGATCGCGGTGATAAATGGACAGAAGATTTACGAAATTTATTTATTGGAACTGACCTATTACCGTCTGAGGAGGTAAGACTAATTGGTTATCAATGGGAATTTAATACTCAAGAATTGATGCTTTTACAGGAATACTGGGATTGTACCAAGTTACTTGTAGATTGTCTCAAAAGTGCAGTTGATATTAATCCTGATGTGCGTTCTTTTATTGAGGAAAATTTATTTGTTATGGAACTTAAACAAGATGTACGTTATTAGATAGTAGATGGTAGAAATTAATGTCTAAGCAAATTTCTAATATCAAATGTATAAATCATAGAAGAGATGTTTTATCCTGCATATTAGATTGTTTCAGTTATGAATTTCAATTATGAAATCGTTTGCGATTCGGGTCATACCAAAATCTTGATAATCTTTTCATGATAAAGGTTTACAGAGATTAGTCACAATGATTGATTCTCAATGATAATTTCCTAACGTCTATATTTCCCTTCCTTATTGGGAATAAACTAAGTTAAATTTTGAAACTGCTTCTGTGACTGGTTTTTAAATACCTGAATTCTTACATACCCCTATAATGTCATACTCAGAAAAGTCTTATAATTTCTAATTTATGTAACTGTTGTGTGTTAAGCGGTTGCCCAATTATTTGTTAATATGATTTCCACAAAATGGAAAATTGACATAATTTTGACTCAAAACATCTCAAACTATTGATATTACATCTCTTGAAAACTTTTTATTAATAGGAGAAACCGGAAAGTGACATTATAGGGGTAAAATCAACTATGAGACTATTATCTTTGTGTCGTATTGCAATTCTCTTGACAAAAGTAACACTGATTATTTCATTACTGGATTCCAACAAAACCGATGTTTCTTCTGAGATAAGCTGCTACGGAAAATGATTCTGTCTCTAAATAATCATAGTTCCGTTTTAGAGAAAGAAAAAATATCTCATAAAATTCTCCACCCTTGTTTAGCATAAAGCCATAATAGTGATTTTATAGCAAAATTTTAACCATCCTGTAAGTTTTAAGGTTGGTTTGTGGATTTATTAAATTTACCCGACGGTAGTCTTTTAGCGGATTCAGTCTCAGGATAGTTGACCTAATGGGGCAAGGGAAAAGGTAAAGTAATGGTAGTTAATTGATAAGTAGGCATTGAGCAAGCTCTAAGAACCGCAATTTAATACTACTAAACCCCCCCACATTAAAACCATCCTTCCTTTTCAAGGTCCTCAATCATTTGCAGTGCACGAGTGTCACCAACACCCAATAAGGCAGCTTTTGCATCCTCTCTAACACCCAAATCTTTATCTTCAGCAAATGCCTCAATTAAAGCATCAATAGCTGTTGCATAAATTACATTAGATGGCAGTTCTTTACATAGTTGTCCGATAGCCCAAGCACAGTTACTTCTGACAGCAGCTACAGGGTCTTTAACAAGGGCTTCAATTAGGGGAGGTACTGCGCGGATTACCACTTCATAACCCACGCTTGCCATCTGTGCTAAAGCGCTGCTAGCCCATAATCTAACGGCAGATATGTCATTCTTCAAAGCGTCAGACAGGGGTTCTAGACAGCGCTCATCCCGACAGTTCCCTAATGCCCAGACGACACCTTTACGAACGTAACCATTCCAGTCTGCCAGCTTTTCTATCAGAGGTTCTACAGCATCAGGACTGGGATTGCGTCCAATTCCATAAGCAGCACTGACTCTAACTAAAGGACAAACATCTGTAAGTAACTTTATTAGTAAAGGTGTTGCTCTGGCATCCTCTATGTCGCAAAAAGCACGAGCAGCTAACATTCTCTGCTGGGATTGGGGATGTTCTAGCAATAGCAACATTTCCTCTGGATCTGGCAAAAAAGCCTCTGATTCAGCGTTCAGAGGTTCTATTTTGTCCAGAGGACTTTCTAAATCTTCTTCGACTTCTAATAAACTTAGTTCTTCTTCGTCGTACATATGTCAACCCCATTTAGGGATAAATTTATAACCACCCCAAAACAAATAAATAAATCTTTGAAATGTTTTTTATTAACTGGTTTTTAACTTTTAACTTCTAGCTAGAGTTTCTCTGGGAACTAGGAACTCCAGCATACTTCCAAAAATTGTACATATTTGATTAGAGGAGTTCTTATTTGATAAGTATCTAATCGCTTCGGGCTAAAAACTTACAAGTTTTTTATCTACTTTTCAATCTGCAAAGATTTTATCATCCATAGTGATTGAGTTTGATAACCTAAATGATTATAAAGTTTTAACGCTGGCTCATTACTAGTAAATACCTGTAAGCCAATTTGAGAGTCACCTCTTTTCCTTGCCCATCTTTCAGCATATTTCATCAACGCGGTACCAATGCCTTTTCGTCGATGATGGGGTACTACATAAAGTAGAAAAATATGAGCATGACGCAGACCCGTTAATTGGTCAATAGCATTTCCCATCCATAAGCAAGATACAGGAGTTGTATTTCCAAACTTAAAGGGTGATTTCTCTGCTGTTTCAGTCACATCAACCCACCATAAAAGAGCTTCAGGTAAGAGATATTGTTCTACGGTTAGCCCTAAATGAGAAAAATCCTGCTGTGGAAACATATCCTGATAAGTCCGTTTCATAAACTTGATTAGCAATGCTCTATCAAGGTTAGAACCGCGACGTATTAAATATCCGGGTATCAATTCCTGACTCAAATCTCCAATCTGGCTTAATGACCAGGGTTAGTTATTAATTTGCGATCTAGTTAACGACTTTAATATAAATTTGGGGCAGTGAAAAATCCGACAAGGTGAGAGTTCAAGTTTAAACTAAAGTTGTCTGAATTTTTCCACATTCCCAGTTCTGGACTGTCTTCGATTGGTGCAGGTGCTGCCATATCTGAGGGTAGAAAAATTCTAGCGCTGACTGCGACTAAGGCAATAGAGAAGATTAACACTGCTATCAATGGGGCAATATATTGGCGGAGTATGGACATGGTTTTAATAATATAATTGGTTTAAGTTTTATTAACCTTTTTTATTTTATGATCTCAATTGGAAATTATGAATGATTAATTGTGAAATTTGATCATCGATCATTCCCAATTAGTTGTTTCTCGTCTCAATTTATCTAATGCTTTCTCCCAGTAGAAATTTTCTGGCATATCTTCTTCATTTTCTTGTTGTGCTTCCTCGAAGAGACGACGTGCTTCTTCTTCGTCCCCGTCTAGCATTTGTATGAGTCTATCTTTATAATAGTGACGAGGGTTATTTGTTTTGCTTGCGAATGTATTTGCCTCGTTTCTTGGTTCTTCCCGTCCAAAACCCCTTTCTCTTCGATACCTGGCAGTTTGTCTTTTGCGCCAATTCCAAATGATAATGGAGTAAAGGGTACCAAAAATCAGGATAAGGCTAATAGTTCCTAGGAAAGTTACCAGATTTAGTTGGATATAGCCTAAAAATAATTGGGAAAGGACATATCCTAGTAAAATACCAGTTATAAAAAGAACAAAGGTAGAAAGAATATTAGATGTTTTCTGAATCATAAATATTTTTATTAACTTTGGTTTTCGAGGATGGAAAATTTTTACTAGTACAACACGGCGTAAATAAATAGACCATTAAAAACTTATAAAATACTCTTAAAATAAGCTTTTGCGCCTTCTGCCTCCTGCCTACTTACTTCTGCCTTCATGTACTAGTTAAAAACAAGAAAGTTTTAATAGAGGAGCAAATAAACCTTGTGGGATTTAAGATAAATTGAATTGAGATAAGTTGACTATATTTGCTGCTTTCATAAAATCTCTGCTTTAGCCGGAAAAAATGTCTTGGTGTTTTTGGGAAACTAACAGTAAATAACTAGTTGATAAAAGTAAAAATTATATCTTCCAATTCATAAGTCTGTATAGTGTAATTCAGAGGATACTTGGCAAGTACGGGAGCAAATTACTCATATACATTACTCTCAGACATTTAACATGTCTTAACCTTTATAGACTACGTTGTAATATAACGAACGGACAGAATATTTAATTGTTAAAAATATTACCCGATAATGGCGGAATAGTTTATAAGAATTTTCGACTATGGGAAATAATCTGCATTGCATGTGCATGATAACTGAAGCTATCCCAGGAAGCAGTATGCTAGATATCTAAAGTTTATTTGACCAGACCTTATTGCAAGCAGATTCTTCTTTTCTCGGATCAAAAAATCACTGCTGTGTATGGACTTCGTGTCCTTTTATTTCTACATTATGTTGTGCTAGTATATCTTCCCAACCCTTGCGAGTTCCGATATTACTGGTTTGTGAAAGTAATCCTAATTCAACTTCTTGCTGGGTAAGTTGAGCGAATTGTTCGTACAGGGGGTATTTAGGAGATACAAAGGCTTCTTTGCGATGTAATATTGGTGGATTGCTTCTAGTGGAGTAGTCGTTACTAGTGACTTTGAAAGTTTGCAAATGAATGCTGATACTTGCTTTTAATGCTGGGTGGGGGTCGGTATCGAATTCTGGATAAGATAGGTAAGATATTCTTGGTTCACCTATATAAAGTTTAATCAGGGTTGTATCTTCTGCACGACCAAAAACCCGACTAGCGCAACCTTCGTAAATTCTTAGTAGTGGGTCGAGTTCGTTGAGGGCTGATATATGGATGTATAAAGCTCCACGGGTACGCTTACCAATTGTACTTTTATCGCAAGCAGTTTTAATAAAGCTTGTTTGTCCGACGCTAAATAGTTTTTGGTCTGCGACCTGACAAGCGTCTTGATAAGTACCAAAGAATGCCTTGATATCGTAACGAATGTCTTCTGGTAGCTTAGATAATTGGGGACGTTTATCAAACTGAGTTAGAGCTAGATAAACTTGAATATCTAAAGAACGACGATAAGCGATCGCGTCCCATTCTGCTTCGTCGGTAGCTTGCAAAATAATTTTAAATGCTTTGTTGTAGCTACCGAATTCTAAAAATAATTTTTCTTCAATTTCAGGTTCTAATTCTCCCTTAACTGGAATTCTACCGCGTTGGGTGTAAAATTCCATTAGTGGTTCTAGCTGTTGTTTACAGTTTGCAAATTTTTTACTGGCAATACGAATTCTTGGGGCGATCGCACCGGAACGGAACCAAGCAGCACGAAAGCTTTCTTTGTGGGTATCGTCTCGAAATACGAAGTAGATTCCTAATGCAACGGGAATGGCGTCTACTTGTAATACATTATCTATATAGGTTTTGAGTTCTTCTTGGTCGTAATATTTCTGAAAGGTGTTCCAGGAGGTGACAATACCATCACCGTAAGGGATTTGGTGTTTGCTATTGGGAGCATCTACTAAAACTTGTGCAGCGACAATTAATACTTGTTTGGATAATTCCCAAGCTTGCCATAAACATTCTCGACGTTCTTCGGAATTTTCAATTACATTTAGAACATAGCCTAAGTTAACAATATCAGCGTCAACTCGTTTTCTCCTAGAAGCGTAGTAAGGGTCCCAACCTCTACTCTTATAACCCAAGTGTTTGAGCCTTTTCATATCGTCCCCGTGTCCGCATCCATAGTCAAAAAAGCTGGTTTTTTTGGTGATCACTTTTAACTCCATCGCCAGCTTTACCGGACGGGATAGGTCTGTACGATGAATAGCAGCTTTATGACGTTCGATTGCTGTAGCTTCTACCATAGGGGATAAGAAACAGACTTCTAGATTTATCTTCTACATCTATATAGTTTCAAATAGTTTCATTTTTTGGTAGATAATTCAATCAAATCTTCAATTTTCTTGATATTTGGGTCTCCTGCTAAGTAACCAATACCGCGATGTATATGTAAACGAAGTTGAGTTATGAGGGTTTCTTTATCTGTACCTAAACCGTCGTTATAACAGCGTTGTTTAAGGGCTAAGAGCAGCATATCAGCCATTTCTCCACCAAATACCCGCCATGTCATTTCTACATTGCTATCTTGGGGTACAGGTACCGATGAGGGTAATGTGGGTTCGCATAGGGAGCGACATAAAGCCCAACGACATAATATATTCCACTGGTCAATTTTGGTTTGACGTTTAAGTTTTGTTAACTGGTCTTTTGCGAGTTGGGAAAGACGGATGCGTTCTATTGGGGTTTCCATGTTTTTGGTGAGTGGAAAGCGGGTGATTCCTAAAGTTTAGAGTATTGCGATGGCTTGGTTTACTGTTAAATCTAAATTGGGAAATAGTTGAGATTTTATCTTTTGATCGTTCTGATAGGAAAATTCTTCATAACCGTCTTCCTTGAGTTGATGAATTATGAAAGTTGCTTGTTTGGGACTACCAGTAAATTTTGATGCTCCGAATGGTTTGTAGTCACATATCCAATATTCTTTGATTCTCATTTCTTCGTAAATACCACGTTTGAGGTAATAATCATCTCTCCAATTAGTATTTACTACTTCAATAATCAGTGGTGCTGAATCTGGTGTAGTAATTGTAGAGTATTTCTCCCAAAGTGGTTCATTGATTAAGTTATCGTTATTAATTAGTAATATATCTGGAAGAAAAGCGGAGTTGCGATCGCATGGTTTGACGAGTGCTTTGTTGGGGATAAAATATGGTAAATTGTTCAACTTATACTGATATACGATTTCTCCAATTAAGTAACCAACTAGTTTTTCATGAGTGCCTAATGGTTGATTCATTTCAATAATTGCTCCATCGTGCAGTTCATAAAACTTATCTGAGGGTAACCATTGGCAAAATTCTTCAAAGCTAATTGTATTAAATAGTGGTTGAATCATTTCTAGAATTTGCAGTATGGTTTTTAAAAACTTTAATTTGATCAGAGATTAATTTCCGTACTTTCTTTATCTGAATCATTAAGTACCTAAGCAAAATTCATTGTGTATTGTCATTGCGAGAAACGAAGCATAAGCTCTATCGAGCAGACTACGTCAACACAGGGACTTGAAGTTTTCAGAATGTAAAATTAATTTTGCACAACTATTTATTAGTAATACTCATAGAATATTGTAAGTCTTTTAATTCTTCGACAATTTCTTGTGGTGGATTTCCAGGGTAAGCAGTTGCAATTAAATTTTCTGCAATATGAAATTCTCCACACTCAATTGCTAAGGAAGCTGCACTACGATGCAATACAGAACAAGTTGGTTCTGCATCAATTTGATTTGCAATTAATTGAGCTGCTTGATTTTCTTTTTCAAAAGCTTGTCGAGTCAATTTTTTAGCTTGCTCTATATCTCCTTTGAGTTTAGCCATAAAAGCTATCTCAGCTAAATTCATTGCTTGATTGTATAATTTTTGAATCTGAATAATTTTCTTACAATCATATTATTTTACTAAATTATCTATTACCAAAAATATCCCGATTCTACGGTTGTCTGTCGTTTTTTCGGGTCATATTTTAAAAGATATTCATGAGCTATCGCTTGATTTTCTCGGAGTTTTTCTACTTCAATTTTTCCAATTTCTGTGTCAGTGGAAAGTAATATTACTTGGTGGGATGCTGAGGGAAAGTAACGTTCTATGAGGTTACTACGGTGGGATGAGTCTAAACGTCCGAGGGGGGTATCTATTGCAATGGGAAGTCTGCGTCCGGAGATTCGCGCTAGTCCCCAGAGGAATGCGATCGCTAGGAGTTGTTTTTCTCCTGCTGAGAGTCGGTGTTTGGGGACGGATTTTGCTTGTTTGTCGTAGAGGGAGAGACTGAAGGTTTCTGTGTCGATGGAGATACGATGTACTAGGTCTGATTTATGTAGGAGGTAACGGAAGCACTCTGTGACTTCGATTTCGAGTTTGTTGAGCTTGCGGAGGGTAAGTTTTTCGCGGAATAGTTGTAGTGTTTGTTGGACTTTTGCGGATGCTTCGATAATATGTTCTGTGTTTTGACGGTCGATGTTATTTTCTGTATATTCTTTGAGGTATTTTTTGGTTTGGTTGATATTATCTTCTAGTTCTGTTTTGCGACGATGAGATATTTCTAATTTGGCTTTTAATCCTGCGACTTTGTTTTGTGCTTCTTGAAGATTATCTACTAGTTTTTTATATTCTTCTGGTTCTGCTGCACTTTGTATTTGTCTTTCTAAGTTAATAATTTCGTTTTCTTTAGTTTTGAGTTTGTTTATTTGCTGTTTGGCTATTTTTTGAGAGTTGTGTAAGTAGTAAATAATATTTCCTAATTTACTCAAGGTTTCAGTATCAGCTTTTAACCAAGATTCTTCTGCTTGTAGGAAACTAGAATTAATTGTGTCTGCATCCTGTTCTAGGAAAAGTTTGATTTTATCAACTTGTTTGCGGGGAATTTTTTCTTCATTCATCCAAGCAAGTAAACGTTTGTCTCGCTCTAATAATACGTCTCTAGCAATTTGAGCTTGTTGAATGCGGACTTCCTTTTCTCCCTGGATTTGTGCTTGGGTAAGTAAGTCTTCAATTAATGCTAATGGTAAAACTCCAGCAGCTAGGTCACACATCCCCTGACGGGTATTTTCCACCTCTTCGGTTTTATCTTTTTTGAACTGGTCAAGTTTATTGCGATCGCCTGCTATTTTACCGCCTTCTGAGACAAATTTATTAAATGTTTCTTGTTGTTCTTTTTCTGCAATATTTAATTTTTCGTTAATAAAGTTGATTTGGCTATTTTCTGCTTTATATTCGTGCTGTAGTTTATTTAAGTTTGCTTCTATTTTTTCTAGGTCTTCTAGTTCTTGAGTGTCAGCGATTTCTTTACGTTTGCGGTTAACTAAAATTTCGATATCAATAGCTAGTCTTTCTGCTAATTCTAAGCCTAGTAAGTTGCGAATTGCTTCTACAACTACTAAGGGTGGAACTTCCTGTTCTGCGAGTTCTTTAACTTGTTCTCCATCGAATAAAAATAGGTTGGAGATACCCAGGGGTAAAATATTTTCGATATATTCATCCCAGATATTTGCTAAACCTTCAATCCCCCAGGTTCTATCTTCTTCTTTAAATATTCCTAAGTTATCTTTTCCTTCTTTGGGAATTTTTGACCAGTTTCTAATAATTCTATATAGAGTAGGTTGGTCATTTTCAATATGTTCAAAGGCTAATTCTATTTGGGTCATTTCATGGGATTGAGCTTGAGCGTTGACGCATTGAGATAAAAAGTCACTATAGCTTAGGTTCCCACGGGTAGAACATTGGGCACGATGTCCATACAATGCGAGACGAATTGCGTCCATGAGGGTGGTTTTTCCACCTCCATTCATTCCACCAAGCAGAACTATGGGTTTGAGGTTTTCATCTTTGTTATTGTGGTCAATTTTCTTGGAGTCAAAGTTTATTTTTTGTTCTCCAATGTAGGGACCAAAGTTTTTTAAAACTAGTTCTATGAATTTCATTTTTTAATATTTAAAATCATTAAACGTAATTAAGATACTATTAGAAATTAGACGCTTATAACTCACTTCTTGCACCAATTTTTTTGATGTAATTTTATTACTCAGTAAAAAAGTAAAATCCTTTATCTAGCGATAAAAATAAAGTTAAGTAATGTAGCAAAACCCAGCTAGATTTAGAACTTTTCGCGGTTTATAAAGTTAGGTGCAAGATATCAGGTAACGAGAAATAAGACTTTGGAATGATTTTCTTATGGTCGCTTCTGAGGTAGACTTCTAATCCATAAATAAGTGCTGACTATTAGACCAGTTAATAAATTAAATTTGCGTAAAAAAGGATATTAAATTAACATCTATAGAGCGCAAAATTCTTACTATATTTAGCTTGTAAATTTTTCACAGCATAATAAATAATATTTACGTTCAAATTTATGTTCAAATTTATGTTCAAAATCGAAAATTACATTTTTTTGTCTCTAAACTATCATTAACTAACCATTATTTGGGTAATCGCTAAATCCCTGATTACAGGATTGCTTGATTTAGGGATATATCAACGTGTTTTTGTCGTTTCAGCAATTTAAAGTTAAATAAACCTAACTTTTGCCAAACTGATGTTAACTATATAAGACCGCTTATTACTACCCTGATTGAGCACATATAGATTGCAGCTAAAAAGCTTGTTGGTAAGGGATTTATAAATTTTTGGACGGGTTTCTTTTAAACACAAAGGAATGGCTTTATTGCGTAGAGGTGCTAATAGAGAAGAAAAGAAAAGAAAAGAAAAGAAAAGAAAAGAAAAGAAAGAAATAAATAAAAGAGAATATCAAGATTCTTTCTTTTGAAATTTCATACTTGCCCAATTGGGAACTTTATTTTCATTATCTTGTTCTACTGCATCTCCTAATGTTAACTGTTTAACCTTATCAATATCTCCTTTAGTTACAGCTTCTTTTAAATCTCTTTTTTTATGAGCATTAATTATCGCTTCTGCTGCGGTACGAGAACTAGTTTCAAAGCATTTTTGTAAAGCATCATAAATTCCTACACGACGAGTTTTTTTACGATATTGACGTTCAGTATCGAGGAGTTTTGCCATTAATTCTAAATGCATTCCGTCACCATCACAAATCTCTTCTAAAACTGCCCATTCGTCACTACCTAGTAAACTAGAATCAGCTCCAGGACGAGGGTCTATAAATTCTTCTCCAGTCACTTCCTTATAAATGCGGGGTAAACTATCATCAAATTCGTGTCTTTCTTCTAACCAAATACGACGAATCTCGCTCAATTCTTCAATGGTTAAAATAGTGATATCGCGCATCTCCTCTGGTGCTGTGTCGCGCAATTTTTTCTCAGTTTCTAATAGTTTTCTTAACCAGTCTTCTCTTGCTTCTTTCAGATAAGGACCTGGAATTGGTTCTACAACAGATATTTCCGAATCTAAGTTACGTTCGTAAAGTTGGACATCACCATTTCTACGTCGAAAATCCCGACGATTGCGACTTTCCTCTACATCTAATTCTTTGCGAAAATCCAGCAAGGGTTGCAACCATTCTTTCTCTTGGTCATTGTGAATCATCGCTGAGAGTGACTTATCTTGACTCACCAAAGTACAAACCCAACACCCAAAACGAGAACTTCCACAACTGGGGGTAGAAGTATCCACTACCAAAGGACACTCATTATCTGCGGTTGCACCCCTATACATAGAAAACAAATCTTTATTACTATATCCCCAGGGGTTTTCCCACTGCATTAAATAAAGCCAAACCTCATCATTTCGCCAATCCTCCACGGGACTGTATACTAAAGAGTTCGGCAAATTCATATTTGGACATAAGCGATCGCGTACTTTATAATTTTCCCATTCTTTCATTCTGCTGGCACGACCGGCGCTTTCTGCTTTGCGAATTCCTAAAACTAGAATTGCTTCCCCATTTGTGCGAATTACATCTCGAATAAAACGGTTTGAGGGATGAATCTTTAATCTGGAAGTACACCAGCGAAACTTTCCCCTTGGTGCTGGATAACCTTTACCTATCAAACCCACCCAGAATGTATCTTTGACTTCTGGTTGTAACAAATGGGGTTGAAAAGGTAATTCTTTTTCTTCTGCTGCTTTTTGAATTTGTTTGAGAGAACTTCTGACCCAAGCAGATACATAAGGATTTTCGACTAAAGTATCTGTAGTAATAATATGTATGGTTTTTTGACGCTCTTGAGGAGAAAGTTGAGCGATCGCATTCCAAATGAGTTGTAAGGTTGCTGTACTGTCTTTCCCCCCAGAATATCCAATTACCCAAGGAATACTATCGGAGCAGTACAATTGCTGAATTTCCTTGGTGAGAAATTCCACGTTTTCTACAAACTCGTCAACACTACGCTGTTCTTGAGCTTTTTTCCCTTGAGCTTGACTTTTTTGACTTTTGCTTTTTGCTACGGTCATTCACCTATAGTCCTCTCTTACTTCTTTCTCCCAAAAATTAATCTCTGTAGAATACAGACAAATTGAAAAATTTTGAAACCTCCTTTCTCATTTCTCTCAGGATTGAAAAGAGACTTTGAGGTATCGTATTCTCATTCCCTTCTAGTAGAAGACAGCATTCGTCAGTACCCATTTTTATTGATTTCCCTTGCCCATTTTCCCTTTCTAACTTTGTGTCAGTTTATGAATGGTAATTGATTTACACCATAGGTGATTAGGGAAAGGATTTGAGGATAATGGTCTTCTAAATGTATTGGAAAATTTCCTTAAATAGCTAATAACTAAATGCTAAAAGCTTTTTTAAATCAAAAACAAATTTAAGTATTGCATAAAATTGGTTTTTAAAAACTTAATTTATAAATTCTCAATATGAAAGTATAGTTAATTTATCTTACTAATTTGATGTGTCAAAAAATAACATGAATGTCCGTGCATCTGATGCGATCGCTGAAATTTTCTCTGAACACACAGAAGAGGAAAATCGCAACCAAAAGCTACTTGCTACTCTTTTAAATCAATATTCCCATCAAGATAATATTATATTAGTACAAAAGACCCAAATGGGCGGTAGCGAAGCTTATATTGGTTCAGTAACATTGGAGTGGTTTGCACAGCGAGTTCAGTTTGCATCCCGTTTACCATTGCTTGGACATAAGTATAATCAAGATATAGATGATATTGAAATTGATGCTGAGAGTATTGATGAAATCCAGCAACGTCCCCTCGATTGGTCTCGTCAAGCAGCTCTAGTACAGTATTTAGCATCCCGGGAACATCACAAGTTTCCCCCAGTATTAGTAGTCATCAATCAGCCCTGGGTAGATAAATCCAAAGCGTCGGAATGGAATAAAAAAGGACGTGCAAAAAAATCCAGCGCTGAATTTACAGCTTTAGATGATGACGGTAAATTCGGTTTATTGAACGTTTCCCCAGAAGATATAACGATTTATGCTTTAGATGGTCAGCATCGACTAATGGGAGTACAGGGTCTAATGGAGCTATTGCAAACCCGCGAACTTCCTCGCTATAAAAAAGATAAATCTGCTTACCTTACACCCATAACCATTGATGACATCGTCGAAAAATATCATGTCTCACCCAGTTACTTAAAGAAAATACCCCAAGAAAAAATCGGTATCGAATTCGTTTGTGCTGTAGGTTCTGGGGAAACCCGTGAAGAAGCAAGACGTAGAGTCCGCTCAATCTTCGTCCATGTTAACCTCATGGCAGTACCTTTAAGCAAAGGACAACTTGCACAGCTAAATGAAGACGACGGTTTTTCCATTGTAGCCAGAAAAATAGCCGTCACTCATCCACTCCTAGAACAGCGAGAAGGAAGAAACCCCCGGGTCAACTGGAATAGTTCCACCGTCGCGACAAAATCCACCGTTCTGACCACCCTGCAAGCATTAAAAGAAATGTCAGAACGATACCTGGGTTGTAAATATCCCCACTGGAAACCCTTAGATAAAGGTTTAATCCCCCTGCGTCCGGAAGACGAAGAACTCAAAGCAGGAATAAACAACTTTTACGAACTTTTTGATAACTTCGCAAAATTACCCAGCTACAAACTGCTGAAATTTGAAGACACACCACAACTCAGACGCTTTAGCTTTGAAAAAGAAAACGCAGAAGGAAACATGTTATTTCGTCCCGTCGGACAAGTAGCGATCGCTCAAGCTTTAGGAATCTTAATATTTCAAAAAGATTTTTCCCTCTTAGAGGTTTTTAAAAAGCTAGAAAGATTTGACCGTGGAGGTGGATTTAGTGGTATGGAATATCCTAATTCCCTATGGTACGGGGTCTTATACGACCCGAATAAGAAGCGTGTTTTAGTTGCAGGAAAAGAACTCGCAGCGAAGTTATTAATATATATCTTAGGTGGAATGCAGGAGAATAGCGAAATTAGTTCACTACGTAAAAGTTTAGCTAAAGCCAGAACATTTGAAGATAAAAGCGTCAGCTTTGAGGGTAAATTTGTTGAACCCAAAAAAGTCGGACTTCCTAATACATTGTAGGGAACCAAGTTACTCAAAAGATTTAACACTTCATTAATTGCTGGAATTAGAAATTTGTGCTTATCAGCATTGTAAGAATGCTGCTATATCTACATTCGTACTTCATTCCCAACTAAGATATCACGTAATGATTTTTTCTCATTAGAAAAGGTAAGAGCTATACTAGCAGAAGCTTCGATGCTGGTCCATAATTGTTCGAGTGCTTCTCCTCCAGTTTTTTCTAGAGTCTTTTTAAATCCCAGAGAATCATCATCGTTATCTACTGCTTGCAATATTTCATGAAATGCCTTAGCAAGCAGGCGATTCCAGGCTATCATCTTTGTATCAAATTCTTTAATTAGTGTTAAACCTATTTTGGCATCTTTTAATTCCCACTCTTGACCACTTCGAAGTCCTCTACATGTAAGAGCAACAGAATGAGATACCATTTGTCCTTTAGCGTTCATCATCCGTCTAAGAATATTGTCTTTCAAATAGTCACCACATGTATTACGAATCTCATCAAAATTCTTACCATGCCAAAATGCTTCATATTTAGTACGAAGTTGTGCTGCAAACAGGAATTGTTCTGGTGTTCGACGTGAGCGAAATACTGTAGAGTAAATATTGTCATCATCAAATAATTCTCTTTTATGCGTTAGAGCTTTTGACGGCTGACCTGACAACATTCTCCAGGACTGACCAACGTATTCCATATCCAACCTACGATATACTGTTTTGCCTGTGATAGCTTCTTTAAATTTGTTTTTTTGGCTAGTGCTTAGAGTACCCCACTCTCCTCTTTTGCGTTCATAAAACCAAGGTGGACTAAGTTGCTCAAAAGCTTTTCTCAAATTGGCTTGAACAGTATCATTACTACGTAAATCACGAGATAATACGGGATTCTGACTATTAGTTTTTTCTGCAATTAGAGTCGCTTGTTTTTCACCTTCGTTGTTGCTAGGGGGTTTAATTATTCTTGCTAGAACAGAAGGTCTATCTGAATAAGAACCTAACTTTTTTTTAAAAGCTGTAACATTTCATCAACCAGTCTTTTAATCCAATCATGAGTATGTTCTGACATAATCAAAGCTCTCATTTTTTTAACTTTTATTAAGAGTATACATAATAAATTAAGTTATGTAGCAGCAATTAAGACATTGATATTAAGTAAAAACATCAATACATATACTGTAGAATTGACTTAAATAATAGTCTTTGTCTTGTTTACTAGCTTTATGCGATCGCGTCTAATACCTACAAAAAAATCCAGCGTATATCAAACACGCTGGATATCTCAATAAAACAAAAAAGAGATAGTTGAGAGTATTCACTCCCCTTGATTTTCAGCTTAGGTGTTTTGCAAGTTCTGCACTTCTTCAACAGTTAGACCCGTAGCTTTCGCAATCAGATCGACCGAAAGTTCTTCTTTAAGCATATTGACAGCAATTTTTCTCGTTGCTTCTTGAATACCTTCCTGACGACCTTCCTGACGACCCTCAGCACGACCTTCATCGACTAATAATTGATAAGTTACTGACTCGCGCATTATATCTCTCCTCAGTAAACGTTGAATATCTTCTTGTTTCAATACTAACCCAGCTAGAATAAATGTAGATGCAGCAATATCGGTTTGAATTTTTCTGTCGCTGATATTATCTATTCTGTTTGCAACTTGCTCTAAGATGTTAATTTTACTTTTAGAATTACTCAAAACAGCAAATGGAAGTAAAGCAGGGGTTTTTAAAAACACTTCTGTCGGTTGTTCCCAAAGACGAATTACCTGAAAACGATGTAATGTTTCTTCAAGTTCAAATGTTGTTTTGTAAACCTCTTCAGAATTAGTTTCTTTGAGATAAATCACCACTTGACGCATTCGTTTCTCTGGAAAACGACGATATACTCGCAAACGATAATCGGTCATCCGAAAGGGAATTTTGATATCGGGTTGGGTTTGAAATTCGAGGTGTAGAACCAGTTCTTCGGATTGTCTTAATATCAAAGCATCAGCGCGAATTGGTTCTAAAGAAAGTTCTTTGGGACTTAGTTCAGTTAAAGCTATTGGTTCTCCCAATAACCAAGTAGCGAAGTCGTTGGGAAAGTTTTCAACCAGGTATTTACATAGATTATCAAACATAAAAAAGAATTTATACAAAATTTTTCAGATAGTGAAGTAAACCTGAAAATGGAGTAAACATTTTAATAAGAATCTAGAATCAGCCCATAGGTAAATTTAATCATCAATCATACTTTGTACTATCTGGTATTTTAGTTCGTTTTCAGTAAGTTCTATGAAAATCTGTATCCAATATATTTGTATTTACAAGATTCGCTTCTTCTAAGTAAGTTTCAGTTAAGTCAGTACGTCATTATATGAGTAGCTTGAATATTCTCATCTTACAATTTTGATGTAATTCAAGATTATTCAGGCTATCAAATAAATATAATTATATGAACAGTTTGGATATTTGTATCTTGCAATTTTGATATCATTCATGATTATTCAAAATATCAAATAAATATACTAAATAAACTTACTCAAATCAAATTCTTCTTCCGATTTTCCTTTTTTAAATCTTTCAGAACTTAAGATTAATAGGATTCTTTCTGTATAATCTACTGCTCCCCTTAACTCGTTTTGTAATATTTCTAAACCACCATTCGCGTACTCTTCAAAAATATGATTGCGTTGAATTACATATTCTTCTTCGTTTGGAGAAACCACTTTAATATCTTTGGTGTCGGTAACTCCTAATAGTTTTAAAACCCAGTCGTGTCCCATTGATGCAAAATATTCCAACCGAATTGGTGTTACTTCTTTTTTAGATATTTCTCCTAAAGGAATGCGTTTTCTATGTTTTGCACCTAAAGCAGCTGCAAATACAACTGCATCAGCAAAGGTTTGAAATGGACCTGTTGCACCATTTGCTGAGGTTAAAGCTTTTACTAATTCGGCTTTATCTTTTGCTACTCTAATTCTACCAATTTCCGCCATATGATAATTATATTCTTAATAAGTTTATCGGTGTTTAAAGTTGTCGTGATTATAAAATAATAGCCAGTGGATAATAGATAGTAGGGAAAGGGATTTAGAGTTAACTAGTCTTTTACTTTGTTGGAATTTTTATTCCCATCAATTTACTTAGTGGTGACTCTCAAATTCTTGTTTTATTTCCTCTTTTTATAATTTTATACAAGAATTAAGGTATAACATTTACCGATAAATTTACCGATAAATTTACCGATAAAATGCTGCATGACCTATCTAATAACTTCAACTATTTCCGTATATTCAAATTCATTGGGACTCTGTTTAACCAAAGGAATACTTTCTTCCCCTAATTTTATATAATCCTCTGCACAATCAGGTTTCGAGGAATAATAAGTTAATACATATTCTTTACCAATTTTTGATGATATCTCCCCTTCAACTTCTCCTCTCCATTGGGTTTTAGTCAATAAGACTATCAACTGATTTGCAATTGTGGGAATAGTTTTTGCAATCTGTCTTCTATAAACTTCATCTAAGCTTCCAAATGGTGAATCCATTACTATTGGAAAGGTACTACTATCTGTAACCATCAACATTTTTTTGGCGCTCCATTCCCGGACTTTATCAATAATACTGCTGATGAAAGATAAACTCAGAATTTGATTTTCTCCAGTAGAAGCTGCAACTATAACTGATGAACCTGTAGTATTTTCAATTAAAGTTAATTCATATTTATCGCTAATTTTCGGAACATAGGGAGTAAAAGATATTTTCCGAAATATTTCTTGTACTCTTTTTTCTAGTTGTAGACGAAATTGATTTTCTTGTCTGACTTTAACTTCTGATAATCTATCAATTGCATCTTGAGTTGCATTAATTCGGCGTTGAGCTACTTTTTGTCTTTCCTCGTGCATTTTCTGACGGGAAACCTGTTTATTTAAGTCTTCTAAATGTCTTTTATAATTGGTAATTTGCTGCTGATTTGCTCCCTTCTCTAGAGTTAGCTGGGTAATCTCTCTTTCAACTGCATCTAAAGATTTTTGTAAATTTCTAATCTCTTCACTGGGGTCTTTTAAAAGTGTTTCTTGAATGCTGTCTAATTCACTTTCTACTTCTGCTATATTTTGCCTGAGTCGATTGACTCTGGTTTGTTCTCGGTCGATTTCTTCCCAAAATATATTACTCTGTTTATCAATTTCATCTACTTGAGCGGTCATTCTAATAGTTGTTTCTTCTACAAATGAGGAACTGGTTTTATTTAATAAATTTTGAATATTTGTATAGGGATGATTCCCTTCACATAAATCTGCCCCGCAAATACATTTTTGAGATATAAGTAACTCAGTAAGAAATTCCTGAGAAACTCCAGAGGTCAATTTACCATTTTGTTTAAGATTAGTTAGAATGTCTCGAAAGTTTACCGTAATATTTGATAATAAAACAGCATATCCTTTCGCTGAAATATTTTTTTTGATTATTTCTCTCGTTTGTAGAAGTTGATTTTGATAATGCTTTTTCTGCTTTTCTAAATCTTGTCTGCGCTGCTGTAATTCTTTTGCTGCACTAAGTTCTTGCAATCTATTACTGGTTTCTTTTTTTAAAGTATTCCTATACTCTAATTCTTGAATTATCTCCTGCTGACGTAGATTTATTTCTTCAATTTCTAGCTCAATTTTACCTAATTCTCTTAATAATTTCTTGATCTCAGAACTACCAATCGTTTTTAATTCCTGCTCTAAAGTTTTCTTTGCTTCTGCTAGATGTCGTATGGAACGGTTGATTACCTCCACACCTAAAAATATTTTGGTAGCTTCTGCAATTTCAGTCTTTTTATCAGAACGGACTATCTCTTCAATTCGTTCTCCATCAAAAAAGAAATATTGATGCAAACTCACAGGTAAAATCTGCCCTATAATATCCTCTGGTTGCTGATGGGGAAAATACCAGCGTCCATCATCACCAGATATCTGCATCAGAATCTCTGTTTTAGTTATCTCACATTCTGTCTCATTCTTATAAGCACGGCATTGACGCTTCACCCGATAACGCTTACCTTCATGTTCCCAAGCTATCTCTACCCAACACTCAATATTCTGATTAAATTTAGATTCTGCGATCGCTCTTTTGTTTACTAATTGCTCAACAGATGCGAAAGCTGCACTGAATTTCTCGTATAATACCCATGTAAAGGCGTTCAGCAAGCTTGTTTTTCCTGCACCATTATTACCATGAATAATCGTGGTATTTAGTTCGTCACCTATTGCCAGAATAATTTCTGGTGTTTTACCGTAAAAGGAACGAAAGTTACATAAACGTATGGAAGTCAGCTTCATCTCACTGCTTCCTTAACAATCGCTAAAATATCTTCGTTGATGTGACTAAGACTTTTTTTATCTAATCTACTTTTTTCTAGTTTCCAAACCTTTTCAATTATCTGTCTGACTTCCGGTGATGCATTTATTACTGGTTCTTGTACATCATCTGGATGACCCTGGTTCTTCATTGATAATTAATTATATATTTTTATAGTATTTTTGTCCTATTTAATCATATATATGGATGCTTTGAGATTTATAAATAGCGAACTTTTTAAATCTTTAAAAAAACAGGTTCTATCTTTAAAAATAATTGTTATACAAATTTATGCAATGATTCACCAAATTCCCTCAGAGGGAAAGGTTTTTACTGTTTTCATGGTTTAAAATCTCATCTTTCTAGACAAAGGAATGTTTGAGAGAGTTTTGAATCTTCTTCCCAACTATTCCCATTGCCTTTAACAAATATAGGACTTACGCACTGTACAAAAGAGTTATCTCGTGTATCAACGTAAATACGTCGTTTCAAGCTTTTAAATATCACTGTTACTTTTGGCGAACACTAAAAGTATGATTTAAAAATCTGCCTCTAAGACTTGAAAACAATAC
>JBHJJE010000002.1:0-83259 GCA_050042865.1 Mastigocoleus sp. | reverse complement strand
TGGTCTTTCTGTTACTCATTGTGGACGGAGTAAATTATACACCAAGGTCAAATCTATCATTTATCAGTCTTGTAGCTGTTTATTATATTTTGTTAATCAACTCTTGACTTTTGGCATTCTTTTTTAAGTTCTCACCAATGGTGGATAGGTAAAATTAGCACCCCTATAGTTAATTTTTGTGCATGTTTGTCAGTTTGGATAACTATCAGAAAATTAATATCAATTTGATTAAATAATGCGACAGATGGATTTGTGGTAGAGAGGTTTCATAAAACGTCCATACCATTGAATGTATTGTAATCATTTGTTGATTTGGTATAGTTTTGGAACAAACTGCATATTTTCTAGAGGTCTTTCGTATAAATATTGGGAGCTTTGAGTTTCCTATATCTAGCAAATATCTAGCAGGTATTTATTTATGGTGATTTTTATTAAAAAATCAGGGAATTATCTTTAATCTTATGAAAAAGAACTTATATATAAGTTAAATATAATTTTTAAACCAAAATACTTAACTTATAAAAATACTTTGCAATTAATGCAAAATTATGTGCAACTAAGGTGAAAGTGTGATGAGGTCAAAGAGAGTTCGATTATCGTTAAAAAGTTTATTTTTTGTAAGTTTATTTTTTACAAGTTTATTTGCATTGGTCTGGAGTACACCAGTACAAGCACAAAGAGATTTACTAACTAGAGCGCAAGTATATAGAGTACTCAATCAAGTCCAGTTATTACTGAGAAATAAACCAGTACGTCGAGCAAGATTGAGGGATGTTTTAGTCCCTTTAGATGCATTGAGGACAAGAGGATCATCGAGGGCTGAATTGCTGTTTAATGAGGGTTCTCTAGCGCGTATTGGTTCCTATGCAACTTTCCGGTTTAAGTCGGGATTACGACGATTTCAACTACCCGGTCGGGGACTAAGATCGGAAACTATCTTAGAAATGAGAAAAGGTGTAGCTGTGGTGATGGTTCCATCCTCCGGTAGTACAACCAAGGTAGAAACCGATGGAGCAACTTTAAATATTTTGGCATTTAAATCGGATGGAGAACCACTGCCAGAAGGAGACAATTTACCATCAGATATCGCTGAAAATTTTAGAGGGAGTGCTGTAGCTATTATTGCTGATGATACCAACAAAAACTCCAGATTTCTGAATTTAACTCGTCATCCTGTTGTTGTTAACAATACCCAAGGAACTCAAACTGTAATTTTAAGGGGTGGTCAAACAGTAGCTGTTAGGAATGGGGTGATTGGAGAAGTAGAAACCTTTGACCTGAAGAAATTTTACCAAACAAGCAAGTTAGCTGCTGGTTTAGGACCCGGACAAGAGGAGTTAATTGTAAAGGAAGCAGAACCAGTACAGAAAACTCTCCGAGCATTGAGAAAAGAAGCTTTATTAACAATTGAGAATCAGGGACTATGGGTAGAGGGTTTGTGCAGTCTCAACTCTCGCACTTCTGCAAGCACTCTTTCTACTAACTGTATCACTACAGATGGCGACCCGTTAGATAAGTTTGAAGATATTCGAGAGGTAATCCCACCAAGGGATACTGGGGACGATGGTGGAAATGATATTGATACGGGAATCGATGATATACCAGTCCCAGATGATACTGGGAATCCAAATGGTACTGTGAACGATGGTGGGAATGATATTGATACGGGAATCAATGATATACCAGTCCCAGATAATACTGGAAATAATGACAACCCACAACTCCAGTAAGTGATTATTCCTCAGAGCTAAATTTTAAAAGTTTTAATTAAGAGCTTAAATCAAGAACTTAGACATCTAACTACAAAAATCATAACCCTTATAGTGTGAGCGTGAAGAGACCATGCGTGTTTACCCTACAGCAATTTACTCCATAGCTGCTATATTAGCAACAGTTAACATTAACGATGAAGCGATCGCTAATCCCGTTATCGATAAATTTCAGCAATCAATCGAGCAAGATACAAAAAATAAAAATATAGCAACTGAATTATCCAAGTTAACTGAGAATTTACAAGCTGATATATCTCAACCAGAATTCTCCTCCAATACAGTTTTTTCAGATTCAGGAAATATTGAAAAACAAACTAATAAAAAACAAACTAATCTAAAATCTTCATCTGTGACCATCAGAAATGAAACTCAATTAATATCTCTTTTAAAAGCTAGTTCCAGAGTTCGTTCCAGAGTTCATTCAAAATATCCTTCAAAGTCTCTTCCAATCGAACTAAAGACTCCCGAAAAACTTTATCCTGATAATATACCTGAGCAAAAAATATCTCAGCAAATATCTCAAACATTACCAGATCCAAACGCACCTACCGAAATTCCTGATTTCCCTCCCCCAGAAGAAACACCACCAATCACCGAAGAAGAAGTACAAGACGAATTAGGTGAGATTGAAATTATTCAACCGAAAGTAAAGCAACCACCCAGAAGAAAACAGCCAAATGGACAGTTACTGTTGCGTTCTTCAGCTTTCACCAGTTCCAATATTACATCCTTAGACAACTTCCGCGATGGTGACACAGTCTTTGTTAATAGTGCAACTTTTCTTGTAACTCCAAAACTTGGAGACCAAACCCGATTAATTGCAACAGTCGGTGGAGGTTTAGCGAGATTTGCAACGGAGAGAGACTCGAACTACAACTTCCTCAACTTTGGTTTGGGAGTCCAGCAAAGAATAGGCAAAGGAATGTATGCTCAATTTGGATGGGCACAGGATAGAATATATCGGGATGATGATGGAGATAGACTACTATTAGACGATTCGTTACGTTTAATTATTGGTAGACAAGACCAACTAGATGATAAATTACGTTTGGATTCTTTTTACGAACTCCGTGGTAGCTTTACCAACCCCGACGAGCAAAGCAGAATCGTAAACTCTTTAGGAACACGTTTGCGTTATGATATCTCTCCAAAACTTCAAGGTAGCTTAAACTATCGACTCAGTCTGCAAGACTTTACTGAACAATCCAGATTTGACACTAGACATCAATTGGGAATTCAAGCAGTTTACAGTATTAACCAGGACTTATTTATTGGAAGTTCAGCATCCTATTTATTTGGTTCTTCCTCCGGTTCTAATATTGATTTAGATAATTTCTCTGTAGGAATAAATATTGGTTTAAATGTGCCTTTATTTTGAAGATAAAAGAGAAGGTTTATAGTGAATTGTAAATATTCCTGAAGATACCTGATTATATCTCTGAAGTAGGAACAATTAAAGTAAATAGGACTTACGCAAAATCAACGTAATTCCGTCATTACGAGCGATAGCGACGTAATCGCAAAAACCCTGCGTTCGCGTAGCGTGCTCGATAGAGCTTATGCTTCCCTACACTCGATTCCGGTCGCAATGACAAATCTTCGTTGCGTAAGTCCTGTAAATAAAACCAGATTATAATTACAGAGGTGTGGATGCACTACGAGTAGATACTGTCAAGCATATGCCAATTTGGTTTTGGCAAGAATTCAACGCAGATATCCACAATCATAAACCAGATGTTTTCATCTTTGGAGAATGGATATATTCTCACCCTTGTGATGAGCGTTCGGTAGAATTTGCCAACAACTCTGGAATGTCTATTCTCGACTTTGGGTTATGTGTAGCTATCCGGGAAGCTCTAGCTCATGGTGCAAGTTTGTAGTGAATTTCCCGACGGAGAACATACCTGCGTCTTAACTAGACGTAAATTTCAAGCAGAAAACGGATGTATCTATAATCTCGAACTTGCAAAAGGAGAAGTAGGAGAAAGAAGATTATGATTACGTCTTTCCCCTTTCCCTATTTAATCGAATCTTATTAGGTCAGATGTTAATTAAGAAGCAGGAACAACCGCTACTCCAGTCTCCTGAAAACTCTCAAAGAAAGAACTATATTGCTCTTTTACTTCATCTAATTGAGCAAAAATACTGTGTGGATCGGTAATACCATCACCTTCATACTGAACAACTAATCCTGTATAAGGTGTGCCGTCTGAAGATAATACATTGTTGCTAACTGGATAAGAAACAATACCATCTAACCCTGAGAGAGCAAGGGATTCTTGCATTTCTGACCAAAGTATGGAACCAGCCTGTTGCACCCCAGAAGCAAGAGCGTTTGCATTGAATACGGCTTCGGAAACTTCAGTATCTTCTTTACCAACGGGCTGATATAATGAACGTGTTGGATGACCCGGTAATGGTCTTGTCGCAAGATAGGGCATATAAACAATTGGATCTACGACTTCCCATGCTGTACCAAGCAAATTGAGAGCAGGATAAAGAGGATTAAGTTCTTGTAGAGTTCCTAAAGCCAAACCAGCAAGCGGAGACAGGTCATCCTCACTAATTAGTAAGGGGTAAAAGCTAGGGGAACCAGTTGGTACTACCGCACCAATTTTTGGTTCTATTGCACTGATGATATTAGCTACCTGCGCTCCATAAGACTGCCCCAAAGCCATAACAGATGAACTTTGGAATTGAAAATGGGTTTCTCCAGCAGGAAGAAGAAGATCTCCATCAGAACCTACCACTTCTGAGGGAATTTTTAAATCTTCCAAAGCCTCTATTAATAGCCTTTGCTCAATTACAGTTTGTCGAAAGGTATCTCGGTAAGCTGCTAAATTCAAGGGATTGAGGTAGGAATCGGGTCGATCATCGTCAAAACGTTCTGGATTAAGTGGTAAAGCACTACTGACCGCAGCAAATCCTTTTTCGGCAACTACAAATGCTGGTCCAAGTCCAGGTGTTGGTTCCCCATCAGGTTCGGTTATCGGACCTCTATCTACTACTTGAGTACTGAGACCGTTTGAACCATGGTAGTAAGTCACTACAGGATAACCCCCGTATGGCATTGGTGTTTTAGGTATAGTTATGACAACTGGAACTTCTTCAGTACCTTGTTCTATAAGGGAACCATCTGGAGCAAACTCGAAAAGCCCTTCAGTATTAAATGGAGGAGTTCCCTTTTGAAATTGAGGCATTTGAACTGTTCCCTGTAGTTCGTAGAAGCCAGAATTGCTTGCACCATCTTCTGGGTCTAATTGTAAATTTTCAATAGTGACATCGTATCGTTCTAAGACTTCATCAGATAATTGAGCAAATTCTGATACTACATCACCTGTTGTAAATACAGTAGCTGCTGCGACATTTGAGGGATCAACTTCAATTTCATCAAGTATTCCCCAAAGTGGTTGATAAATTTCTTGAGCTTCCTCTCCAAGTTCACCTCCAGGGGTATCGCCATTAATTAATTTCTCTAGGGTTGGGGAAACGCCTAGGGGTCTACCGTTTGCATTGTTGAGAGAACGTTTAACTACATAAGCATAGGTATTATTAGGCTCAAGTATGATACCAGGTGCCGGTGCAACTGAAAGTAAGGAAGATGGAACATAATTAAGGTCTGGTCTAAAAGTTGATGCAACAGTTGGTAGTAAATCTCCTTGATTGGGAGAATCTGGGTCAATATTTATTAATAAAATGGGTGAATCGGTATCTGCTGCAATTACCTGATTAAAATCTTGTTGAGCAACAGGTCGATTAAATTGAAAATAAGCAGCAGAGTTAGTAGGAAAACCAGAACCATCATCTGCAATACTCTTAAGGCTTTGAGCAAAGATATTGTTGTCTGCAATTGGAAAACCTGATAAATCTGGGCTTCCATCTGGATTTAATCGTAAATCATTCGGATAAGGAAGATTATAAAAACTATCCTCGTTGGTGATATCGGCTTCTAGGTCGAAGGTAGATACTGTATTGAATCCTGTAATAAAATCAAATATTGAAGTCTGTTGTATATTAGCAATAATATCTTCTAAATTATCAATAATCGATGTTTCAACTGTTATCTCAGTAACAACTGAGTCAACAAGTGTACCTAAAATATTATTTCCTATATCTAGTAACTCAGTATTTGCAACTTGATTTACAAACTGTTGAAGATCAACTAAAGAATTCTGACTATCAATGTTGGGCAATAATCCTGTCATGAGGTCAGTTAAAGCAAACTCTTCCATACCAAAATTGAATGATATTGACAAATTATCATCCAATCCAGATAAAATGTTTTCCATACTACTCAATATCTAGCAAATACGACAAGTTATTTAAAATTAAAATAACTACTCACATTTTACATATTTTTAATTGATTCAGAAAAAGCCGAAGAGTTTAATAGGGTTCTAAGAGATAATTTAAATGTACTCTCATTCTGACTTTATGCGATGATCGAAGAAATGATCTTCGATCATCGCGTAAGAATTAGAGTTTTTAGAGAAAGCTGATAGCTTGATGATAACTAATGTAAATTGCTAAAACTATTACGATAACTAGATTTTTCTGTTTCTAAGCAATTTTTAGAATTCCGAAAGCATTCTGAATGCTACTAGAATGCAATCACACTATGGCTTAATATAAATCCCTTCTTATCCCAGATAAGCTTTCTCAAAAATAATGTGAGCAAGTAATCTGTTCTACTAATTCTGGTGCAGTGAGTCTAGTATTATCTATTCACAATCTTCATCAATTCAAAAAAATCTAATTGATATCAATCAAGTGCATAAATCATAAATTTCGTTCCTATCATTACGATGTATTACAAAAACCTTAAAAGAGAGAAAAAATGAAACAAAGGTGGAATAAAAAGGTCTTTAATTTGGAATGAATATATCTAGCTGTGTATTACAAAGTATATTTAAATATCCTCAATATGAAGGAGGAGGCATTTATATGCCATCATTACAACATTTCCCAGTACTTGACCAACAACTTCTAATAGATCCAAAATATAAAAAAATAATTGAAATTATAGCTCGACAACATACAAAAGGAACTTCTATTTCTTGGGAAGATGCTGTGCAAACAGCAAATATCAAAATTATTGAAGGTATTAGAAAAAGTAAGTTTCATAAATCGCAATTAAAGAATTTTTATGCTTGGGCTAAAACTGTCGCAAAAAATGCGATTATTGATATGATTCGTAAAGAAAGGCGATGTCAATTTCTCAGTCTTGATTCTACAGTTCCTGGAACTGATGTGTCCTTGATAGATACTGTTGCAGATGATTTTAATAACCTTGAGGCTGTAGAACAAGTCAATTTAATAGAAGCTGCATTTATAGCGATCGCTTCTTTGGAGAAACGTTTTCCTAAACGCGGTTATATGAAGCTTTGGGAAGGAATGCTAGCTGGTAAAAAACAAATGGGTTTAGCGACAGACTTACAAGTCACCCAGGGAGAAGTTTCACGAAGACGCAGAGAGCTTTTCGGGAGATTAGCTCAAGAGTTAGGATTATTGAATATTAGTACTATTAAACAAGAAAAAATTAAGCAAGAACAAAAGTACGGTGATAGTAATCCTGGTATCAGAAGGCGTTCTCAGGAAGAATGGTAGGAGATTGTAAATCTGTATATCGCGCATATATCGCAGATATATAGATACATTATGTATTATATCTATAAAGCTCCCAATAATTATCATTGCTGATTCGTTAAAACTAATAGAAGAATTGATGAGAAAATTAGTATTTTGAATCTTTTAATTTAGTCCTAGTTTTTCTATTTTGTTTACAAACCTCCAGCGACCGGAGTCAAATATATGTGTATTGAGTCGAATAATTCGATAGAGGATAACGAAAAAGGACAGATTCATATACCATCTCCGAAGTTATCTCCTCTACCTGGAGAAATCTGGGAAGTTAATCGATATGATTTTACTTCTTATAATTCTCCGGGGGTTGTTGCTCCGGTAAAATTTTCTTTGGAGGAGCAACAGCAGCTTTATTCTGATATTGCTAGAGATTTTCTCAATGGTATGACTCCATCCCGTTATGTAATGATTGTGAATGGGGAATATGAACAGTTGAATGCAGCAGAGGGGTGGGAAATTGCTTCTGTAATGTTGCTATCTGAAGAAACTGGTTTGAGAAGCGATATAGATTTGGTTGTCCCTGGAAATCTTTCTGGTTTACAGCAAGATTTGCTAGCGCAAACGGGCTTTATTATGCCGATGTTAAGCTGTAATTTATCGGGGAGTGTTGGTAAACGCTTATCTAGAAAGATTTATGACCTATTAATGGATGTAGGTGATTATTATCATTACGGTTCAACGGTTGAAAAGCCCAATATTGATGATATTCAAGATGCAGGATTAAAAGTTGGTCGTTCTGATGTCAGACAAAATCCTGAGTATCAAATATTTTGCGATCGCCAAAAAGCTTGGAGTGATGTTTTAACTATACCTGTATCTATTCGGCGGGTACAGGAGAAAGGTATTGAGTTTACTCGAGGATTACTAGAAGAAATTATAGATACCCATAATGAGATTTCTATAGGGGAATAGCAGATTGTATCGCAAGAGAGAAGATTTCGAGAATTTAGATTTAGATTTGGATATATGCAAAATTTTTTACTTATATATTGAATAATTCCAATGTAAACGGAAAAGATATCATCCAATATAAACATCCTCATTTGCCTAAGGGAAAAAAATTGATTCTCAAAGTCATACCAGAAGGCTATTACCTGTGATGATTTAGAATGATTTGGTCTAAACATGCATCGTATACTGTTAAAACAAACTCAGAGTATTAAAGTCTTACATTCATGACTTAAATAGCCTAAAAAAGAAGCATACAGGATTTTTTATACAATTGTGATTTTAGGTATTTTAGAATTATATATTCACAATTTTACACAAATTATAAATGTATAATTCTAATTTATTAGTAAAATAAACTACATATAAAAAATATTCTTTATATAAAAAATATAATAAAGCTCAATTTTTTATCATATTTATCCGGTTACAAAAATAAAGCTTTTTACTCAATCAAAAAAAACTTAAATCAACTATTTTAATCATTTAAAATATACAATATAAATTGAAAAATAAAAAAATATAATTCAGTAATCTTTACCTAACTTTTTATTATCAAAACAGGTGAGAATTCAGGTATCTACTCACAAGAGAAGATTAATACAACGATAATAAAGAGAAAGGAATTAGACTCAATGTTTAAAAAATTATTAACCATTATCACTGTATCTGCGATCGCTACTGTTGCTTATGCTAATTCTGCGCAAGCGGCTAAGTTTACTTACGGTACTGGTGTGTTTCGAGATAATAATGTCACAGATGAAGGTGCTTTTTCTAGTAATGTTAATCAGCAAGGTTATACAACATTTGATTTCAATGGCGGCAGCTTACCAAGTGATAATAAAGTAAAATATTCCTATTCAGGTACTAATACACAAGGGAATACTCGAGTTACTAATAATACATGGGCACCTGCTGGAGTCAATGGTGATGTAAATAATTCGCAGTATTTACAGGTATTTCAAGGTAAGAGTACCGTTATAGAAACAGCCAAACAGGGGGATGTATTTAATTACTTTGGTATCAACTTGGGTGCTCTAAGTGGAGGTAACACCTTAGAATTCTTCAATGCGGGTCAAGCGGTACAATTTAACTATTTTGATAGTCAAGGTGCAGCACAGGTTGCAACAACCCTTGATTATAATATTTTAACAGCTCTGGCTCCTACAACAGGTACTAATCAGAACAATCAAAAAAATGGATTCTTCGAGTTCTTCTCTGAAGGTACCACTGATAATTTCGATCAGATCATAATTTCCCAAACTACTGGTGGTGGTTTTGAAACTGATAACCACACCTTCCGAATCGGTAAAGGAGCATATTCTCAGGGTGTTCCTGAACCTAGTATCGCTTTAGGAATGTTAGCTTTAAGTGGTGGTATGTTTCTACGCAAGCGTAAGCAACAAACATCTGTTCAATAATTCCAATTCTCTTGATTCTTAATTATAGTAATTATCATTATTACTAACTAATAGGGATTAAGAGAGATGTCTTTAAACTCTTTTCTTCAGAACTCTTCTTTATTTATCTATTTATAAAAACCTGCTAATTAAAAGTTAGCAGGTTATTTCTTTGTCTTGCACTAGGAAAATTATCCTAAATTAAAAACACTCATACAATTGAACAAAACATATTCTTAAATATTTGGAATATTCCCTTTTCTTACTGCATTGCCGATTATCTATAAATGATATTAAATTAATCTAATCAACTAATAGCTGACAACGATTTTATTCATTGTAAAATCAATTTAAATTAACTAAAATTGAAAACATCAAATCAACCGAAAAAATACACATTTAAACGCCATTTTATTGATAAAAATAAAAATATAATTCAGTAGTTTTCGCCTAACTTTTTATTCTCTATTCAAGACATAATTTAAATATCAACTCGAAAGAAAAAGTTGATAAGAACATAATAAAGAAAAAGGAATCAGATTAAATGTTTAAGAAGTTATTAACCGCTATCACTTTATCTGCGATCGCTACTGTTGCTTATGCTAATTCAGCACAAGCGGCTGGTTTCAAAAGCATTAGAATAGGAGATAGAGATGGTTTCGGATATGGGACAGGACAAGGTTACCAAGGAGCTTATGGTGGTAATGCAAATGTTGATGGGAAAGGTGTTTTAGGTGTAAATGACCTACTACCCGATTTAAACAAGGATAATAGATTAGCTATTAATAGTGGAGATGATTTTGATAACAGGTCAATGATAGAAAAGGGTAGTAATTATATTACTGGAAGTGGTTTTACCGATAACGGAAGTAGTGGGTCACAGTTTACTGATATCTCTCTATCAACAAGTTTGATTAAAACAAATAACTTAGAGGATAAAGGATTTACTCAAGCAGATGTCAGCAATAGCAAAATTCCTTTACCAAACTTAGATTTTAATTTCTCTGTGGGTGGAAATGATATCAAGCAAGGAACTGATATGTATTTCAATATGCTATTCGGAGACTATGATGTTAAAGATGCAAAAGTTGAATTTACTAGAGCGGATGGAAGCAAATTTACAAGTCAGCTTACAAAGCAACAGAATAATCAAGGACAGGACGGTTTAATTCAATCAGCCTTTGTAAAACTAAATTTTGGTGACATATTTACTTCAACTAATAATGGATATAATGGTTCATTACAAGCTAAAATTATTGCCAAAGATGAGCCATACTTAACGTTTGATTTTGCTGAACTAAGTACAAACCAGATTTCATTGGATGCTCAAGATGTACCCGAACCAAGTATAGCTTTAGGAATATTAGCTTTAAGTGGTGGTATGTTCTTACGCAAAGGCAAACAACGAAAATCTGTCCAATAATTCCAATTCTCTTAATTCTTAATTGTAGTACTTATTATTATTACTAAATAATAAGGATTAAGAGAGATGTTTTTAAACTCTTTTCTTCAAAACTATTCTTTATTTATCTATTTATTAAAACCTGCTAATTAAGAGTTAGCAGGTTTTTTTAATCCTGCACTAGGAAAATTATACTAAATCAAAAATACTTATACCAATCAACAAAATATATTCTTAAATATTTGGAGTATTCCCTTTTTATACTGCATCATCGATTATCTATAAATTAAATTTATATAATCTAATTAGTTGTTATTTCTTAACTACTTGATTCATTAAAGATGAAAATATAAATTAATTCATTAAGTTAATTTAAAGAATATTAAAACAACCTAATTATTACGTATTTAAATACACTTTTATTGATGAAAATATAAAATATAATTCAGTAATTTTCACCTAACTTTTTATTCTCTATTAAAGACATAATTTAAATATCAACTCGAAAGAAAAAGTTGATAAGAAAATAATAAAGGGACAAGCATCAAATTAAATGTTTAAGAAATTATTAACTGTTATCACTGCATCTGCGATCGCTACTGTTGCTTACGCTAATTCTGCACAAGCGGCTGGTTTTAAAAGGATTAGAATAGGGGATAGAGATGGTTTTGGATATGGGACAGGACAAGGTTACCAAGGAGCTTATGGTGGCAATGCAAATGTTGATGGAAGAGGTATGTTAGGAGTAGGTGATCTACTACCAGATTTAAACATGGATGGGAAATTAGCTACTGGGAGTAAAGATGATTTTGATAACAGGTCAAGGAAAGAAAAGCGTAGTAATTATATTACTGGAAGTGGTTTTACCGATAACGGAAGTAGTGTGTCACAGTTTACTGATATCTCTCTATCAACAAGTTTCATCAAAACAAATAAAAATAAAAAGAACTATAACTTAAAGAAAAAAAGATTTACTCAAGCAGATGTCAGCAATAGCAAAGTTCCTTTACCAAACTTAAATTTTAATTTCTCTGTAGATGGAAATGACATTAAGCAAGGAACTGATATGTATTTCAATATGCTATTCGGAGACTATGATGTTAAAAATGCAGAAGTTGAATTTACTAGAGCGGATGGAAGCAAATTTACAAGTCAGCTTACAAAGCAGAAGAATAATAAAGGACAGGACGGCTTAATTCAATCAGCCTTTGTAAAACTAAATTTTGGTGACATATTTACTTCAACTAATAATGGATATAATGGTTCATTACAAGCTAAAATTATTGCCAAAAATGAGCCATACTTAGCATTTGATTTTGCTGAGCTAAGTACAAATCAGATTTCATTGGATCCTCAAGATGTACCCGAACCAAGTATAGCTTTAGGAATATTAGCTTTAAGTGGTGGTATGTTCTTACGCAAAGGCAAAAAACGAAAATCTCATTAATAAGTTGTGATTAGGAGTTATGAAGGAAGTATTTACTTAGTTTTGTGACTTGACTGGTATTATTCTTGAATTTTGAATTTTTTTGGTCACTTAGTTTAGCAGAAATTAAGATCTATCCTTCATCCGAACAGACGTAATTACATAATTGTGTGAGGGGAGCATAATTTCTAAATAAGACTGAAGAGAAAAGATATCTTGAAACTCTTTTTTATTAATTCAAACCTGCTAATTAAAAGTTAGCAGGTTTTTTTAATCTTGATTGCACTACTTGGTTTTAAACTTATCTACAGATTCCTCTAGCTTTTTAAAAACCTCAAGCGCATTCATTAAACTTTCAGAAAAACGTTGCGAGTACCGGACAGATAATTTATTTTGAACAGCAACCTCTGAAATAAATTCCTCCCCTGTATGTAAAGTATCAAGTTGAGAAGCTGATATTTGAGAAATTGAATCCACCAAACCTGATAGCTCCTCTGAAAAATGATGAATTTGATTTAAGGAAACTTGAGAATTTTCTGTCAACTTCCTTATCTCTAAAGTTTGATGTATTTGCTGCTGGATGTCTTTCACAACATCCTTCGTTCCCTCCTGTATAGCTTCTAGGGATTCCTCCATGTCTTTAGTAGCATTAGCACAACGTAAAGCTAACTCCCCAAGTTCAGTATTTGTGAGTAAGTCATCTTCTGCAGAATCAGTGTTTCGAGCAGCTTCCAATCCTAGATTAATTGCTAGTAAATGAGTATGGGTCGCAATCTCTTTGATGGAACTAACCATATTAGAAACATCTGTTGCAGTATTTCTAAGACGTTCCACCTTTTGACCCGTTTGAGTAATGCTTAAATACAGATGGGACATATCTTGCGCTATCGTATTAACCGCGATCGCACTTTTTTCAGCAGTTCCAGATGTATGAACTGCAACCTCAGCAGCTTTTTGGGTATTGTCTACCATTTCCATTGTCAATGGTATAATTTGCTCGAACTGTTCTGAATCATGTTCTGCAAAAGAGTCTACTAAACTTTGATTGCGCTCGATTGTACGATTAAAGTCAGTTATAGATAACCTTAATAGGTCAATCACTTCTCTGAGATTTGCGATCGCATAGTTGAAATGTTCAGCAATCACACCAACTTCACCTGGTACAACTTCAGCTTTTACCGTTAAGTCACCCCGTGAAACCGATTGAATATCTTCAATTAGTTTTTTGAGTTGACCTTGCAATACTTCCTGCTTGTGTTGTCCTTCTTGGAGAGTTACGACATCCTGACGATACTTATCTAATTCTTCTACTAACCATGCCTTATCAAGAGCATACCCCAAAGGAGTTGTTACCTGTTGGAGTAAATTAATTTCTGAATCTTGCCATTTCCGGGGTGAAGAACACTGTTGAGCAATTAGAAAACCATAAAGTTTACTATCAATTAAAATAGGAACCATCAATAAAGCTTTGACAGCAAATTCTGAGAGTAGAGCAATTTGAGACTTATTGAAATTAGTTAAATATATATTTTCTATCGCTAGAGGAGTATCAATGGAATGATTTGGTAAATAATATTCAGCAAAATTAGGAGTTTTGGTCTGGGAACCTAAAGTTGTTGACCACTCATTACTTGCTGAAGAGGCTATAACTTTACCTTCTTTCTGATTCTGAAAGCGATATACCATTACTCTATCAGCTTTTATTGCCTCTTTGATATCTGTAACCGTTACACGGAGAATTTGATTCAGGTCGAAAGGAGCGCTAGATAGAGAAGATATCTTCTGAGCTACTTCAATTAATTTCGCTTTACGTGCTTCATTTTCAGAGCGATCGCTAATTTGATCAGCCATTTGATTGAAGCTAGCTGCTAATTGTCCCACTTCATCTATAGCAAAAATCTCTGCTCTTATCGTGCGATCGCCAGATGCAAATTTACCAGCTACACTTCTTAAATGTTCAATTGGTTTAATAATTGATTTTCTCAGAATAATTGCCCAAATCAACATAATTATCCAAGCTAGAGAAATTGTGATGATTTCGACCCAAAAACTTTCTTTCAATAGCTGATTCAGGGCTGTTTCGGGGGTACCTCGAACTAATATAGCTACAGATTTTTGACCAAAAAGCTTAATACGACCTTTTTTAGGATCGTATACTGGTGCATCATAAGCATCATAAATTTTGCTAGGTATTCCTTGAAAAGCCATAGCATAACTATAATTACCTACTTTAATTCTTGCTGTTATTGGTTTACCCTGTGCAACAGCTGCTTGCTCTAGTAAATATTGACTTTCTTGAGATATACCTATATTGGAATCCGCATCAGATATATCTTGAGAATTATCAAGCTTCAAAGAAGTGACTAAAGAGTATTTACCTGTAGGTTGGAGCATATAAATTGCACTGTAACCACCACCCGTAGACCGCAAAGTGTCATTAAGAATGGTATTCTTACCGTTAACTATATCCCCAGAAACTAAAGCACCATTAACTTGATTTGTTGTAGGGTCTTTTATAGGAGTTACCGTATAGCGAATTAAGGCATTCTGACCCTTAAAACCATTTGGTAAAGGTGAAGACTCCCTTTGTAATTCCGACCAACTTATCACCCGACTCGCTTTAATTTGTCGAGGATTTTTTAACACCTCTGTAATCAAATTATCGGGATTCCAAATCTCTCCTTGTCTATTGGAGTTAGCATTGGCAATAATTTTTAAATCTTTACCAACTAGTGTTGCATATTCAATCTTTCTTGCAGTTACTTCATTTTGCAGAATCTGCTTGACCTGACCTTGCAAACCTGCATCTAATATCTGACCAGCAGCATGAAGTTTTGCTGCTTGAATCAAAGCTGTATTATCAGACTGACCGCGAAAACCGAAACCCATTTGGTCAATTTTGATATTATAAGCAATATCAGTAACCCCTACTTCAGATTTAGCCTGTTCTAAAGATAAACTCTGTAACTTATTAGTAACTAGGAACATTCCCACAATTCCTATTCCTAAAATACCCACCATCTCAGACGCTACCAAAGCAATGAGTTGTTTATTACTAATAGGTAAGTTAGAAAATCTTTGCCATAAAGACAACTTTGCACCAGAATGATCATAGCGATCGCTATGGTAATTAACTCTCCTAGAGTTTGGTTTCCTCTGAAGAAGAGTTGCTTGGTCTATTGATATGTCATTTCTGTCGGTATTTTTAGCTGATTCACCATTTTTATAACTACTGACAGTTTTATCTTTCATTCTTTCTGCTATTGTTACTTATTCAGTATTTAGATAAAATTTAAATTTAATTGCTTTTATTAGACACACTCAGCTATATCAAACCAATTCTCGCTTAAATGTGCAATACATTAATTATGAAGACTCTACAGGGCAACATCTTCACAGAAAATTAGGTATGAGATTTTGAGTACAAAAATATATTTCCAGCCATGAAAATATATGCGCACAATCATTCAAATAGGGAAAAATGATCGAATCAGGGAATAATTCAATAAAGAACTGAACAAATAGCCTTGCAAGTTAGAATTATATATGTATAAGTAGAAAATATACAATCAGTTCCAAAAATCCTCACAAACTGTCCTTGTCAAGCTTAATTTTTATGAAATTTGCAGAAAAATCAGCAACTACTTTGTTTTTATAAGTAAAATATATAGGAAACGAGCATTTGCCAGTCTTAACTGCGACGAATTTAGCTAGCTCCAGTCTTCAAAAGATGTTCAAAAAGACATAAATTCGCAGTTTAACAAATTCTATGAGATTGCTCCGTGGGGTTTATGTGAACTCTTGTAAAATTTGATTCACTTTATTTGAATAAACTACATAGCATTTTTCCAGACACATCTTTAGAAAATGGGATAATTTTCGTATCTTTTTGAACCTTAAATTGTCCTCGACAGTTATAGGTGCTCCGAGGTTGCTTGATACCATCAATACTGACACTAGCTTGGTATTCCCAATATTTTTTAGCACTTCTTTTAATTTTCAGAATACATATATCATGTCCTTCGTAATTACGACATATATATGCAGCATCCGCTATCGGTAAAGGTAGAAATAAAAGTAATAAGAGCGATAAGATTATGATATAAATAATGTTTTTCATTTCTATCATCTGCTGTCAATTAAAAAAGATGAACTAAATAGGGCGGTAATCCTTCCTTATTAGTCAACCATAATTCACTCCCCTGCTCCCTGAGTAAAGTTTAAGCAAACCGTATTAGAAACTAATTCTAACTAATAAGTACTTGGGCAAAATTAATTGTACATTTGTCATTGCGAGTTGAACGGAGTGAAACGTTCCCTGAAAGGGTTGTCGTAAAGCTCTGGGATTGCTGAGTCCTATCGGAGACGCTACGCAAACGCTGCGGACACAAATAATGAAGGCATACCCACTTATCCATAAAAATCTATAATTTGGTAGTAAGCAGATATATATGAAATATGTAAATCTGTTTAGCGATTCTCAGTAAAATTTCAGTAAACCTATATTTATATTTATTAAAGTACAGACTATGCAGACTAACGAACAAACACAAAATAGTTATATTCCGACTGTCAGATTTGAAGGGTTTTTTTTACAAATGGTAATGCTCCGAAAAATAGAAAAATGTCAAGAAATTGTTAGAAAAGTACTTGGTTCTGATTGGGAAATCAAACAGATTGGTGATAACTTGACTGAATTTGAAATAACCCTCCATGATGATGCATTATCTGTCAAACAGGCTTGGGATAAGACTTATGATTTGAAAATGCAGCCTGAGGTGATAGATGCAGAACCCTTATTTGCAATTCCCTTCACAGAAGATAAAGATATTTATGATCCACTATCAACAGAGTTTGCAGATATTGAGAATCAGAATTCAAACGAGAGTGATAACGTCAACTGGTGTTTAGAGCAAATGCACGTTTTGGAAGCTTGGAAACAGTATTTCCCAGACCCAAATAAGTTACCCGGAGCAGGAATAATTATTGCTCACCCCGACACTGGATATACCCCACATCCAGAAATTGCCAATAGTCTATTATTAGAAAAAAGTTACGACTTTATTAAAAAAGATCAAGATGCAACAGACCCCCTACAAGAATCAGGTGGTGAAATTATTAACAATCCTGGTCACGGTACATCAACAGCTAGCGTGATTATCAGTCCTCCAGGAAAAGAAGGGAACTATTCCAACGACAAATTTATTACTGGTGTTGCTCCTGGTGCAAAATTAGTCCCTCTGAGGGTATCTTACTCTGTAGCCCTTCTCAGCGTCAGAAACCTAGCTGTAGCAATAGAATATGCCGCAGATAACGACTGTCATGCGATCGCTATTAGTTTGGGAGCAGCTTTACATAATAAACGTTTGCGGACTGCAATTTTATACGCTCAAAAGCGTGGCGTAATTATTGTAGCAGCATCGGGTACATTTTTTCCTTATGTAGTGTATCCAGCAGCCTATGATGAAGTTATTGCGGTTTGTGGTAGTACAATCGAGCGGAAAATCTGGAAGGGTGCATCTAGAGGTAAAAGAGTGGATGTAACAGCCCCTGGTCATGAAGTTTGGTATGCTAAAACCGATAAGAAAGACGATAGCGAGACTTTAGAGTATAGAATCGAGAAAGGTTCGGGTACTTCATTTTCTGCACCTTTAGTTACAGGTGTAGCAGCACTATGGCTTTCTTATCACGGACGAGATAAATTAATTGAGCGTTACGGTGCAGAGAAAATTCCTTTTATCTTCAATCAGATTCTCCGGGATACCTGTGACAAGTTTCCTACATGGAAACCCAATAAATTTGGAACTGGAATTGTCAACGCTCAAAAATTGCTTGCTGCACCATTACCAGATAATATCAATCAATCGATAATTGCACCTGCTCTAGCTCTACAGCAACATACACCTTTAGAGAGTGGTGAATTAAGTACTTTCATGCATCTATTTGAAGCTGATATGTTAGAAAAGGGAATATCCGACAGCAACTTATGTGAATGTTCTCTAAATTTACATCTGAGGGAATTATTGCAAACTAGTGAGACAGAATTACCCAAGAAGTTGAAGGAAGTAGGACAAGAATTAGCCTTTCACTTTGCATCTTCACCCCAAATGTATCAGCAGTTTGCTAAATGTTTAACTCAAAAGCAATCCTCTCCATCTCAACCACCACAGTTACAATTGCAATCCCAAGGAGAATCTAACCAAGAATATAGGGAAACAGAATCTGTACGTAATATGTTAGTAGAAAGAGGAATTTCTAAGATTTTGAATCGAAATATTTCTCAGGGAAATTAAGAGACTTCCAATTAAAAAAATAATCAATTACTTGAAAGGCAGGGGGGAATAAGGTTATAAAAATTTAATTCATGGACGAGTCTTTTGGTAAAGTAAATAATATGAATTTTAAGCTCTACGTTCAAGACAATTGAGAATACGTGCAGCGAGGTGTCTACCCACAACCGGTTTATTTACAAAATCATCAGCTCCACTCGTAAATACTTGTTCCCTTATAGAAGCATCTGTATGTACGCTTAAGAATAATACTGGTAGCTTACGCCAATAAGGATGATTGCGCAGTATTTTACATAATTCAATACCCCCAATATAGGGCATTTCGATATCTAATATTAGTAAATTTGGATCTACAGTAGGGAGTACTTCCCAAAACTGTTGGGGGTCATGGAGGGTAGTAAATTGAAATTTCCAGGGTTGGAGGAGGGAAGGTAGGGCTTGCAATAACTCTACATCATCATCTATGACCATAATTTTTTTACCCCCAGAAGAACGCTTTAAAACTTCTTGGCAAAAAGGGATAATTTGAGTGGGGGTAACTGGTCTTTTCAGATAAAAATAACTCCCATGTCTTGCAACCTGCAAACGGTCTTGAATGCGATCGCTATCGGCAATTACAATGACTGGGATGGATGGTATGTTTAAGTTGAATTCAGCTATCAGAGATAAGCTTTCCAATAAAATTCTTGGTTGATAAGCTGATTTTGTAAAACAGACTTTCAGAATAACAGCATTCGGAACCTCTAAATTTTGTTTACTGTCTAACCATTTTCGAGCTAACTCTGGAGTCGTTGCGATCGCGGTTTGGATTCCTTGAATATCGGCTTCTTGGGTTAATTGGTCGGTAAACTTAGTATCATCATCTACGACCAGTATTAAGGGATGGTGTTTTCTGAGTCGAGAAGATATTTTTTGGGAAGGATTATCTGAGATGTTTAGTTCCTGACACAGAGTATTTAAAATATTTTCAGATTTTAGAAGCTGTTGGTTTTGGTGATGATTAGCTGTTTGCAGCAGTTCTTCTAACTCCTTAGCGAATTGTGAGGCGGTATGAAAACCAAATAGTCCCAAATTTCCTGCTAAACTGTGAGCAATTAATATCGCACTTTGGCGATCGCTATAACTGAGATTACCGTTTTTTAAAGCCTGGAGTGCTGCTTTAATGGTTTCTAAGTGCTGATTACTTTTATGCTGATATTTTTCCCAGGCTGAGTTTAATGCTGCTAAATGTTGTAAATGTTTACTTTCTTGGTGTTGTTCTGAAGTTAAGCGATTTGTAGAGTTAGGAGTCTGGGGTGGATTTTTCAGAAAGTATCCCCTTCCTCGTACTGTTTCAATGGGGTTTTCTGGTAAACCAGCTAATTTTAACTGATTTCGCAATCGTCTTAAATGGGAACGAACAGTTGCTTCCGCTGGAAATTCCACTGACGACCACAAATTTTCGATAATCTCTTCAATGCTGAAAACTTCTTGGGGGTGACGCAAAAATAATTCTAATAAGCTGTATTCTTTGGGTGTTAATAATATTAGTTGTCCCTGATAAGTGACTTCACCAGTACAGGGGTCTAGGTGCAAATCTCCCCAACTAATTGCATTACTGGAATTGGAACTAGAACGACGTAACAAAGCTCGAATTCGAGCAGCTAGTTCTTCTATATCAAAGGGTTTACTTAGATAATCATCCGCTCCTGCATCCAGACCCTTAATTTTATTTTGGCTGCCATCACGAGCACTCAAAAGCAAAATTGGGGTATCGTATCCCTGAGTACGGAAGCGTTGACAAAGACTCAGACCATCCAATTTTGGTAGAGACCAATCTAAGATAATTAAATTATAAGCATAAGTAGAACCATAAATCCATCCCTCCTCTCCATCCTTGACAGTATCAATGGCATAATTTTGTTCTCCCAAACTAATACGGAGTAAATCTATTAAACTTTCATCGTCATCAACCAATAATATCTTCATAGTTACAGTGCTTAAGATTGAAACGAATAGATAAAAATTCCATTAATTATAAATTTTATTAGACCCATCCATCAATTTAATTTAAGTTATAGAATTTTTAATTAGGGCTATCATTGAATACAATTCAGTTAATAAAAAATCAGTTTTTTTGTCATATTCAAAGGTTGATTATTACCTCCAGCAATGAAAATTAATCTCAATTATCAAGCTTACTTAAAACCTATTGGGCTATAATTATTTTGTGAATATTGACGAGCATCATAAATATTGTTTTTGTTCTTTTTTTTTTAATTTAAAGTTACATATTTTCACCTCTAAACTATTACTAAATATATCTAATTCTTATATCTACGTGAATTACGAACATATAGACAAACTCGAAAACTCTTATAAATACTGGATTATAATAGTTATCTTTATTAAGATAGATTTATTAACTAAAAATTTTATTGATTCCATTAATTACCAATCCCATTCCAATATTTTTGCAATTCGACTAGCTAAAGTCATCGAATTAAAAGGTTTAGTAATTACCCCAACCACCCCCAAATGTTGAAATTTATTCTTATCAGCAGCTTTAGTTTTAGCCGTGAGCAGAATTACCGGAATCGATTGAGTTTTAGTATTAGCTTTTAACTGTGATAATGTAGAAATTCCATCCATCTCAGGCATCATTACATCTAAAAGAATTGCATCCGGTTGATGATTTTGAGCCACCGTTATCCCCTCCAAACCAGAAGATGCGATCGCAACATTCCAACCCGCTTCAATCTCAATCCCTAGCTGTACTACTTCCTGAATAGTTTCTTCATCATCAATGAGTAAGATACACCGATTATTCATGGTCATTACTCCGGAACATTGATAAGTGCCGGTAGGGTAAAGTAAAAGGTACTACCATCCCCCTTCCTACTCTCCACCCAAATATCTCCACCATGTTCCTTAATAATTTGACGACAAATAGTTAAACCCAATCCCGTCCCTCCCTTTTTACGAGAATCAGAAGAATCAACTTGCTGAAAACGTTCAAAAATATTCTCTAATTGATTTTCAGGAATTCCTTGTCCTTTATCTTTCACAGCAAAGGTGACGTAGGAATTTGTTTTTCCCTGGGGATTGTAGCTGATATTTTTCTTCTTGGTTTCTTCCATTTTTGCTAACAACCAAACACAACTATTGGAGGGAGAAAATTTAATCGCATTACTTAATAAATTTGTCAGAGTCTGAATGATATAATCCCTGTCAGCCCAAACTACCAAACTAACAGATTCAGCAAACAACTTTACTCCATGCTCCTGTGCCATCATTTGCATCGCTTGAGTGGCTTCAATCATTAATTCTGTAGCTTTGCAGGCTTTTTTATTCATCGTAATCTTGCCTGACTGAATACTTTGCAAATCCAGGACATTATTAACTAAACGTACCAGACGTTCTGTTTGCTCATCAGCAATATTCAACATTCTTTGTCCCTTACTAGAAAGATTCCCCAATTTCCCCGTTGCAAGAATTTTTAAAGAACTATGAATTGAGGTCAGGGGAGTACGTAATTCGTGACTGACAACAGAAATAAACTCATCCTTCATCCTTTCAATCGCAATGCGATCGCTAATATCACTCGAAAGAGCAAAAAATCCTTTGACTTCATCTTTTTCCTGTTGGTTTATGTGGGGAATATAGGTAACATTTACTGAGTGAATGCATCCATCTTGAAATGGTATATCATTTTCGTAGGTTACCTGTTTCCCAGAGAGTGCTGCTTCAATATGTTCTTGGATTTTTTTATATTCTTGCTGTTCGTGAACTCCCTGGAGGTGACATCCATAAATTTCAGTTGGTGAGAGTCCTAACCAAGTTTGATAAGCTTCATTATTGAACCGATAACGCTGATGTTTGTCTACATAAGCAATTAAAACTGGTAGTCCATTCGCAATTAGACGCAGCTGTTCTTCACTTCGACGTAACGCAGCTTCTACTTCTAAACGTTCGTTAATTTCTTGCTGTAGATTTGCTGTACGTTCTGCAACTAATTCTTCTAAATTTTCTAATAATTCTCCTTGAGATAAAGCAATACCCATTTGGTCTGCTAATTGTTGCATCAGTTCCAGTTCAAACTCCGTCCATTCTCTAGTAGTTTGACATTGATGAGCAATTAATAACCCCCATAAGCGAACGCAGACTTGATTTTTACCGGTTTTAGGCTGAATATTTTGCAAAATTGGTACTACCAATTTGGCTTTTACCATCCATTCATCCATAAATTCAATTAAGCATTCAGCTAAATTTGCATCAGGGGAATGTACATTACTAATTGCTTGTACTCTTCCTTGTGCATAGAGTTCCCGATATTCTGGGGGAAAAACTTCTTCGGGAAATTCCATACCTAAAATGGGAGAATAATTAGGTAAAACAGCCTCACTAATGGGTATACCAGTTCCATTAGGTAAAACCTGGTAAATTAATACCCGGTCAGCTTTGAGAATTCTTTGTACTTCCGTTACCGCAGTCTGAAGGATTTCTTTAAGCTGTAGGGATTGACGAATTTTTAGGGTAACTTCGGAAAATAACTGGATACGCTGATGTTGGAGGTGGAGTTCTGCTGCTGCTGATCGTTTGAGGTGGGTAACATCCCTGAAAATTAACAAGGTGTAGGTTGGTAAGATGCCCTCAACTTTAGTGTATTCTATGGTTTGAATCGTACCATTTATTTGGGGAATTTCAATGGTAACAATATTTTGCTCTTCTGTGGTATCCAAAGAATAAGGAAAGAAATCAAGAATAGACTTACTGATTAATTCCTCTGGGGATGACTCGAACAACTTACAAGCCGAAGGATTAACTGCAACAAAACGATTTTGTTGGTCAACAATGACCATCGCTTCCCAAGAACGGTCAAATATAGCTTGGAGTAATAATTTCTCTACTTTACATTCTCCGAAGCTCTCCATGTTTAAACACTTTATTTTTAAAGACTTTATTTATTACTTGTAAATCAAAGTTAACTTACACTTAAACATTTTTAAATTAGTGCTTCAATAAAATTAAAGAAAATTACCATAACTTAAGAAATGTCAAACAGCATAGTATTTATATATCTTTCCGTCCAAGCCTTACCTAAAGAATTTTCTAACACTTTACGGGTTTTATCATTCTTTTGCTGCTGACTACAATAGTAACGTTGGGCTGCCAAAATTTCAGCCTTTTTGACTGGAGATGACACTGGATGTGTAGAGGTTGCAATTTGACAGTGTAGCGTTAAAAAATACTGAATTTGAGTCAAAAATAACTCTTCCTCCCGAACATCCGCAGGACGGACAAACAAGCAAAATTCGGAGAAAATATCTCCCCATTCTGGTAAATTACGGGGTTGAGAAAACTCTATGGTAGGTTTATTCTTTAAAGCCTGACAATAAGTATCCGATAAAATGCGATTATTACCTACAGGAGACAAATCAACAATAGCAGCTCCAATTCCTCCTTTAGTAGCCACAATATCCGCACCAAATATTGGTAAAGGATAATCAGTACGAGGAAACATTACACAATGGAGAATATGTAAGTTATTACCAACTTGTGCTAACTCTAAATGTAACTTACGAAATTGAGAACTTTGATAGCAGTAGTTTTCAATAGTTAGTTTTTCCCCTTCTAAGCTTCCTTCCACATAACCAAGGTCTTCCGGAATAGAATAAGGGGATAAATTTAAATAATTTTGCCAATATGCTTCAATACAAGTAGCTAATCTATGAATGAATATGTATTGGCTTTCTCTGCAAGAAGATTTTACAGTTACAACCATTAGTTTCCTTATGTAAATATTTTTTGTTTACTTTTTGTTTAATTCAGACTTACCAGGATTCGGTTAGATTATGTCCGGTTAAACACTTATAATAAAATGGGCAGGGAGCAGGGATAAAGAGGATATAAGGTTTTTCGCACAGATGCAGGAATAATAATTAATCATCCGGACATGATATTCAGATGAATACTAGGATTGATAAATATCTGATTTTATAGTACTTTTGTTCGTAAATTGAATTGTTGAATCAGTCTTTTTTTTGCTTACTTTGAATAACTAGTTATACTAAAAGCGGTTAATTTGTAAACCTTTGCCTAGAGCTTAAAAGTTTGTGTATCAAAGCTTTTAACTGTTTAGCTAAGTTTAGCTCTCAGCCGTTCTTAGTGCTATAACTTTAAGAGCAAAGGAAATTCAGGAGTAAAGGAGAAAGATTGATTTCCAATTCCTGATAAATCCAATACTCCAAAGTCCAGCAAACCTGATATATTTATTTGGTATATATTTAGATTGGTTATTTTCAATTTCCAAATTTACCAAACAAATTTACTAAACTTATTCATAAATCTATTCACTAGAACTAGAATTATTGGTTACTGGAGTCTCAAGGGGACGAATGCTGACAATTTTACCTCCCATACGACTGATACGTTGCATTTCCTGATTCATGCGATTGTAAGGGACTTGGATAAAAATATTACTACTAGTGCGAAAAGCATAACTATTGAGGTCGTTTTCTTCGTTTTGCTTAAAACCAGTTACCTCGTACACAAATATTCGGTTATTAGATTGCGAACTGGTTCTACCACTAATTGCAGATGTACCTAACATATTTTTAATCTCTCCTAAACCTATCTTCTAAACCTATAGCTATTAGCCAAAACCTATTTCACTATGCTTTAGTAATACTTGCAACCTTACCACCCATTTTTTGGATTTTTTGGAGAGTTGCTGATAGCTGGTCATAAGGGACTAACAAAGCTTTACTAATTCGTCGTACTTTAGGATATCTTGGTAAATTCATCCCCGATACTTCTATACGATAGATAGAACCTTCCCTATTAGAACTCTTGAAAGCTTTATTCGGAGTTACACCCTTAACAGAAGCTTGATAACCCCAACCCGTACCACTTCCTGAAGGATTAATTACCGCAGAAGCATTATTACGAGCTAAATCGGTTGCTAGACGAGACGTCTTACCTGCAACCTGGGAGCGATCGCTATTTGCATAACCACGATAAAGTTGGAACATTCTGGTAAAACCAACGGTTTTCTGTTGAGTTTGGGTGGCAAAGCCTCGGTAATAGGGTACAATATTTTCACCAAAGTTTTCATCATACTCCGCAGAGTCAATATAAGAATTAATGTCTGCCTCAAAACCTTGATTTTGATAAAGGTCGAGATGATAAATTACCTCAGACTCATCATAGGGAGCACGACCGAGTAAGTGCTTTAAATTCAACTCAATTGTCCGAGTTTGAAAACTATTGTAAAGAAATTTTGATTTATATAACTCCGAAGTCGCTACAAATCGAACAAAATCCCGGACGGTAATTGAGCGGTTGCATAGTAAAGATTCTGCACCCTTTAATCGCTCGAAAGCCATAATATAGTCGTTTCCCAAGACTTGTCGATAAACTGCTTGAATTGCAACAGTTGCTTCTTGGGGACTCCAATTAGGTCGCAATTCTACAGGTTTAATATCGCTAAAGGCAGAAACTCCTAACCGAGATGCTGCTACTGTAATTGCCACTTTTACTTTCTCCTAATAATTATATATTTAGATATATATCTAGATATATTTCTGGATATATATCTGGGATTTATATCAAGTTTGGGTAATTAACGTCAGTTCGGATTAAGAGCGTTGATTCAACAGTGAATGGTTCAAACAATACAAACATGTTCCCATATACCAAAACCAAGCAAACACACAATGAGGATTTGAGCTTATCCCGAATAATGGTTAATTAGTTACGAGATCAAATTGCTAGAGTTCTGATATTTCAACATCGAGAGCGTTAATTTTATCGTAAGTGTTCAAGGGAACATGATATTCCCATTCATCAAAGTGAAATGACTCTTCAACCAAACTAAAACTCTTATAGAAAGAAAAAGACGTAAAATACAGGCTTTTTCATCTGCGTGAGATACCATTTATAATGGTGTAATATCAAATATTTTTAACCCAGAAGAACACATCGGTAAAAGCAGAGTTTTTAGACCCATAGGTTAAATAATTCCGATACAAGTAGAAACAACATGACTTAAGCATTCTTAATACTAAGAATCTTGCAACCACGTTTATTTAACTTTTGGAGAGTTGCAGAAAGTAGTTCATAAGGTACAACATACTCCTTGAGACTGCGTCTTAACTGGGGAGCATTTCCCCGTGCAGCTTCAGTAACCCGTAAACGATATAATTGACCCCTCTCGGTAACAGTTGCACCGATAAGCGCTTGTTTCCGATCTGGTTTAGCAATCGGAGTTACCATATTACGGGCTAAATCATAAGTTAAACGAGGACGACCTTGATGCTGCTGAGTGCGATCGCTACTAGCATAACCACGATAAAGTTGAAACATTCTAGTAAAGCCAACAGTTTTCTGTCCTTTTTGGGTATCAAAGCCCCGATAATAAGGTACAGTATTGTCACCAAAACTTTGAACATATTCCTCAGAGTCTATGTAAGAATCTATATCTGCATCAAAACCTTGATTTTGATAAATATCAAGATGCTCAATAATCTCCGACTCATCATAGGGAGCACGACCAAGCAAATGTTTAAAGTTCAACTCAATTGTTCTGGGATGATAATTGTTATAAAAAAACTTGGACTTATATAACTCTGATTTAGCAACTGTACGCACAAACTCCCGCAGTGCGATCGCACCATTACATAATAAAGATTCAGCACTAGTAAGACGCTCAAATTTCATCAGGTGGTCGTTACCCAGTACTTGTCGATAAACTGCATCAATAGCAACTTTTGCATCCTCCTGACTCCAACTGGGTCGTAACTCTATCGGACGTGCACCGCTAAAGGCAGAAGTTCCTAAACAGGATGCTGTTGCAGTAATTGTCATTGCTTGTGCTCCTCAATTATTAAGTATTTTAGTTAAATGATGTCTAGTTAAGGAATACAAGTAAATAACATACAATTTTTAAACCTGTAATGCTGCGTTATACACACTTTATCTTTGCAGCTTATTTAATCGACATTCCTAAATTAGGCTTAAGGGAATCTAGCTTTTAGTTCTCAACGGTTCGGTTTTTAAAAATCAGCTTTCAAAGCTCAAACAGTTGCACTCTATTAATATTTTAATTTCTGAAATTTCACTGTTCAAAAATATTGCTCGGAATTACAGAAAACCATTCCAAATGATTAGTTATTTACTCTCTTTTTGACAAGAAATAATATTAGATATCAAACCGGAAGTATCCAAAGTTATCAACTGAAATCTTATATACCGGTATTTTACAGCCTTGTTTAAAAGTTGTGTTTCAAACTATTCTTTTGAACTATTTTAGTCATCTGCGATTCCGAGCAATTATGCAAAACCTAACTTAGGGCATTAATTGCATAATCAATATAAGAATTTGCTTCTACCGCAGGGTCACCACTCAAACCGTGGTTACCCTTAATATACTTCAAAGCTTCCACATACCAGCTAGGAGATAAATCGAAAGTCGCATTAATCTCAGCAATACCCGATATTAAATAGTCATCCATCGGACCAGTACCACCAGCAACTAGACAGTAAGTTACCATCCGTAAATAGTAACCAATATCGCGGGCACATTTCGCCTTTCCTTCAGACGTAGAAGCGTAATTAGCCCCCTGCATTTGAGTCGTATAAGGGAATTTTTGGTAAACAGCTTGAGCTGCACCATTAACCAAATTATCAGCCTTACCAGTCAAAGCCTTCGCAGCCTCTAAACTAGCACTAGCTTGACGAAAACGACCGAATGCAACTTGAATTTCAGTACTGCTTAAAAAACGACCTTGGGAATCAGCAGCAGATACGGCTTCTGTAATTGGAGTTTTCACGGAATAATCACCTCTGAAAAATATTTTTACAACTTTTACAACAATGTAAATATACTGGTATCAAAAAAATGAAATAATCAGATTAAGCAACTGCTGATGCTGCACGATCAAAATAACTAGCTAGCTCAGACATCAAAGCACTACAATCCCCACGAGTAATACCATTTGTATCACCCGCAATAGCGATCGCAGCCTCTTTCATTTTGTTGACACCTTCAGCTACAGAACCACCAGGGACTCCCAAAGCTGAATATGTTTCCCGCAAACCATTTAAACAACGGTCGTCTAAAACGCTACCATCACCAGAAAATATTGCATAGGTAACATAGCGTAAAATAATTTCCATATCTCGTAAACAAGCAGCCATACGACGACTTGTGTAAGCATTACCACCAGGAGCAATCAGTTGGGGTTGCTCGGCAAATAAAGCACGAGCAGCATTCGCTACAATTGCAGAAGCATTACTTGTAATCCGATTCACAGTATCCATACGTTTATTGCTTTCTGCTGCCATATTGGAGAGGGCATCAAATTGCTCGTTGGTGAGGTAAACTCCCCGTGTATCAGCTTGGGAAATTACCCGTGTAAATGCATCAAACATTCAAGTCTCCCTTAATTTTTGACTTATTATCAATAGAATTTTCTACAAGACTGAATCCTAATTTATACACAGGATTGATCAAGAGTTAAATGCAGAACCAAACGCTCTAGGCTTTAGAATTAACTCAAAAATCACAGTATTTATTTTTCAAGTTAGGAATCAGCAAGTTTTTTGAACTGAAATCATATTGACAAAGTCTTTGTGCAATTCTTGTGCAATTTTATGAGTAAATACTAAAGAATTATTGCTTTTAGTAACGAACGGTTAACAAAAGTTTTTATTGATAATGTTTTTTGGATCTGCAATTCCCTAAAATTCAGGAAGTAGCTTAGTTCTCTTCTGTGACTTTCCAGATAAACCGAAGATGACTTCCAGGGTTTAACAGCAAGGCAGAAGGCAGAAGGAATAAGATTTTCCCACATTCGGCTCATATAATCATGAATATACAAATAAATGCGTAGTAGCTTAACAACGAGTCCATGGGTTAACTACGTTATGCTACGCAAACGCGCTAGCGTGCGTTGTCGGAGACAACGCTTTGAGCGAACGTTCCGCTCACAATGACGTCCAAAAAAACTGGGATGCTCCCTCTACCTGTTTCTAGCTCTTGGTTACGAGCTTCGGAATAAACTTCAACTTTATTTAAACTTATTTGTAATTCTAATTCAGTTTGTTTACGTTTATAAATTGCTTATATAATTTGATTAAACATTTTTTAAAATGCAGCAATCACATCTTCTAACTCATCCTTCCGCTGAATCAAAAGAGGATGAAAAATTAGGACTTTATTTATATTGAATAATCGCTTATCTGGCTTTAATTAAATCATTTATTAAACATAAGATTGTAGGGTAAGCGCATCTCATTAATAATCAAATATTAATAATAATGATATTATATTTATTTTTTTAACTTGTAAGACGTAACTTACATAAATAACTAGCTAGCTGCGCTCTATTTTTTAAATTTAATTTATTAAAAATGCTATTTAAATGTGTTTTGACTGTACTTTCTGAAATATATAACTTTTTAGCGATTTCTTGATTTGTGGTTCCTTCTACAATCAACTCTGCAACTTCTGCTTCTCTGGGTGTAAGAATATTTAATTCTGACTTATTAGATTTATTCTCTTGATTTGGATCTAAATTTTTGGGAGGTTCTGCTGTTTTTTGACTAACAAAGCTTTCTAATATTCCCGGAGCAAACTGGGTGTATCCCCTATAAGTATTGCGAATCGCATTTACAAGTTCATCAGAAGGCATATCTTTGAGTAAATAACCTTTCGCACCAGCCTTAATTGCTTCATTCACATCGTAATCATCATCATAGGTACTCAAAATCAACACCTTAACCAGAGGAAACTTCTGGGAGAGAACTTTGGTTGCATTGCTACCATTCATCACCGGCATCCGTACATCCATTAGTACGATATCAGGTTCTAACTCTTCCACTTGCGCGATCGCTTCTTTGCCATTTTCTGCAATTCCTACAATCTCAAAGTCAGACTCTAAGCTCAATATTGCTTTGAGACCCTGACTGACTAAACTCTGGTCGTCTACAAGTAGTAAGCGAATCATCATTATCTTCACCCATTAATCTAATATTTTTACGTATTTCATGCATTAGGTAACCGCTTATGTGATAAGCTTCACTCAAAGATTTTTCTGCCTGGAGGGGGTTTACTTGCCATAGTTTTTGTGTAGCCTGTAGCTGGATATGTAAGGCAGCAATTGAGTGACCTAATTCGTAATTAAATTCAACTAAATCATGAGTTTTTCTCTCGATACCTACTAGGCGAATAATTTGTATTTGATAGTCTTGAATTTGGTTTTCAAAAATTAATAACTGCTGATTTTGCTGACGATGAGCCAGCCAGTTATTTAAAAGCTGGCAAAATGAGAAAATAATTGCAGTTAATATTGGTATCAGCAGGCATACTTTTACATCATTCATATTAATAGAAAAATTTAGCTGTAATATCTTTTCTATATTTAAATATGAATCACATAAATATGCTATAGTTAAGAGCATTTTTCCAACTTTGGTTGGAATCTAGTACGAACACTCATCATAAAGTTCTAGGTAGATATTTCAACTCATACGAAAGTTGTATATTCTGATTTAGTTATATATATGAAGTCACAATATAAAGTCACAAATTACTATTTCAATTGAGTTAGGCTGTATTTCCGGATAACTCTAATTCATATAGAATTGATATAACATCTAATAGTTGTTATCCATTTAATTCCATTCATTTGAGCTTAGAGGCTGCCATTCTCCAATATATACAGTTCGACTGGTGGTTCGACTTGTAGAGGTTTCTGATTTATCGCTATTATATTCATTGCCATAATCATGTATTGGAGTTGAATCTGAGAAATTTGGTATTTCCGACTCATTTATATCAACATCTCGATGAACAGTAATTTCGGATATTATTTGTGAATTTGGTTGTGAACTTAATTGTGAACTTAATTGTGCATCTGCTCGGTGTTTGTCTACAGGATGTTCTACCGGGTGTCCTGACTCTTCTGGTAAGCTTGATGAAATACCGGAAATATTAACAATAGAACTTTCTTCAGAATAGCTGGTTAAAGTAATTTCCGATTTATTGGGACTATGGACAGTAATAGGAATTTCAACAGTGATACAACACCCATCTCCCGGTTGAGATTCTAATTGAAAATTACCTTGTAAAAATCCTACTCTTTCCTGCATTCCTCGGAGTCCGTAACCACCACACACTTCCTCCGTGTCGAATCCCTCTCCATTATCTTGAATAATCACATAAACTTGTGCAGGGGTACTGCAAATTTCTATACTGACTGTTGTAGCCTTCGCATACTTGCGAATATTGTTTAAAGCTTCTTGGATAATTCTATAAATTGGAGTCACAAAATGTGATGGTAATCCAACTAATAAATTAACTTCTACAGTAGGTACAACCCCCGTAGTGCGATAAAAATCATTTACTAAAGAATCCACTAACTCCCTTAATGATTGAGTTTCAAATTCATCATCTCTCAATGTTTTTACAGACTGACGAACCTCAGAAGTCGCAAGTTTAACCAAATTGTGAGCTTCATTTAAAAATTCCTGCGCTTGATTTGGATCAGGTTTACAAAGTTGCATTGCAGTTTGCAACTGAAAATTAAGCGCTGTAAGTGCATGTCCCAAAGAATCGTGCAAATCTCTAGCAATACGATGTCTTTCCTGGGTTGCAGAAAAATTAGCAAATTGTAATACACATTTCCATAAAGCATCATGCATTTGAGCTAATTTTTCCGGAGTATAACGTTCTTCAACCACGGTCATTTCTTTAAAATGTGTTCTTGTAAACTTAATATTTCCCGACCTCCAGAACTCATGCAGAAAAAAATACATTTTTTGACACTCCTCAGCCTAAAGGGATGAGGATTCTTCGTTCATAGACTCGGCTTGCTGAGATAGGTTTGCACCATTAACAGTAGCGGCTAAATCTCCCGAAGCGTTCGGATCTAAGATCCAAGTTCCCACATGCCCTGTGGTACTCAAAGCAATATTCAGAATATTAATGGCTGCATTGTGGTGAGACAGCGCGGTCTTGGGGGTTTCCCCCATGAGCGACTGCGAACCCGAAGGGTCACGGTCTAATTCACACCCACACTGACAAATATGTGTTCTAGTGGATATAGATTTCTTCACTGTTGCACCACAAGTCGAACAATTCTGGGAAGTGTAGGCAGGATTAACAGCAACTGTTATCCTACCAAACTTAGCCCCAAAATATTCCAGCCATTTCCTAAACTGATACCAACCTGCATCATTAATAGACTTAGCAAGACAATGATTTTTTACTAAATTCTTTACCCTCAAATCTTCATAGGCGACCAAATCGTTAGATTGGATTACGCAACGTGCTAGTCTCTTAGCATGTTCTTCACGTTGCCTACTTATATTGAGGTGTACTCTACCAAGTCTATTAATTGCTTTATTGCGGTTGGTACTGCCCTTATTTTTGCGAGAAACACGACGCTGATAAAACTTTAGTCGCTTTTCAGATGAGCGATAAAACCTCGGGTTAGGTTCATTGTGCCCTTGGGAGTCGGTATAGAACTCTTTTAGACCTACGTCTAAACCAATGGTTCTGCCTACGGGCTTTGATTTTACTTTAATGTCAGTTTTAACCAAAAACTGAACATAGTAGCCATCAGCCCTTCTAACCAACCTTACTCGTTTTATCTGTTCTAATTGGTAGAAGTGCAAATCCCACGTACCTTTAAGTTTTAAGGTTCCAATGCCTTTTTTATCAGTAAAACTAATTTTCTTTCTGTTTTCTGATAGCGACCAGCCACTTGTTTTATATTCCACACTACGGCAGTTTTTCTTAAAACGTGGATAATTTTTCTTGCCCAGAATTTTCTTCTTACAGTTGTCGTAGAATCTGGCGATTGAACTATATGCTCTTTCTACGGAAGCCTGACAAGCACTGGAATTCAAAGTTTTAACGAAATCAAACTCTTTTCTTAGTGAAGTACTATGACGATACAAATCTTTTTGCCCAACATCACGCTCATCCATCCAATAACGGATGCACTTATTACGCACAAACTGAGCAGTCTTGATTGCTTCATCAATACCTGCATATTGAGTTGTCTTCCCTTTAGCTTTGAATTCTAAAACAATCATTTACGTGGGAGGACTCTACGCAAAGTATCATAACATAAACAAAGCCGTCCTGAAAGAACAGGGCTTTAGACCCATTATTTCCGGTAAATAGAGTAAAATCCACCATAAAACTGAGACTATGATAGTTGCACCCGATACGGAAGTTCCTGATTTAAATTAACTGGGGGGATGTGAAAAAGGAGCATTTCTTGATATGGTGCAAATCTGCTAATGGTGTATCAAGAAGGGATAGCTAGGAATGAATAATCAAATCTTGAGTAAATCGAAAGCTCCCAGGGAACTGATTTCTTACTTGCGATCGCCTGATGCTATCCGCGATCGCTGTATGGAATTATTTGTTCGGGTCATGGAGGGAGATTCACCGATATTTAGCTGTGACCTCACTCAAATGGATAAGGTTACAGATTATGTAATCGAAGTCATACGGTCTGAATATCCAGATTTACAGATTCCTTTCCATAGTCGATGGAGACATTTTGAAGCTGGTGGAATATCCAGGTTATCGCACTTAGATAGTCTTTTAAACGGAATGTCACCGTTACAAAGAGCTTTATCAAAGTTTGATTTAGCTATTATCAGCGTTCTATTAGACGCAGGTGCAGGGAGCCGTTGGAAGTATCATGAAGAAGAAACAGGATTAGACTTTCCCCGGTCGGAGGGGTTAGCTGTAGCTAGTTTTAGATTATTTTGTAAGGGTGGTTTTTCTGGAGACATTTTACAACCATTTCAAGCTGATGCCAAAAAGCTCCAGGGTTTTAGTGAGTCATATTTAGCGACGGAATTTCAGATTAGTGCAGATAATTATTTAGTAGGATTATCTGGTAGATGTAAGCTATTACAAAAGTTAGGGAAAGTATTGTTGAGTGAGTCGGAGATATTTGGTACAGATAATCCCCGTCCAGGTAATTTATTAAATTATTTGTTGACTCAATCTTGTAATAATAAAATTCCTGCTCCCAAGGTTTTAGAAGTTATATTGAGAGGATTTAGTGAAGTTTGGCAAGGAAGGGTAGAAATAGAAGGAACGAAGTTAGGAGATGTGTGGTATCATCCGGCAGTATCGGAAGATGGATTTGTACCGTTTCATAAATTATCTCAGTGGTTAACTTATTCGCTATTAGAACCTCTACAGGAATTAGGTTATGAGATAACTGAGTTGGAAGCACTTACCGGACTTCCGGAATATCGTAATGGTGGATTATGTATAGACTTGGGATTAATTAATCCTAAACGTCCCCAAATGTTACGTTCTCCCTATCGGGTGTCTTCAGAAGTTATAGTCGAATGGCGTGCCTTGACGTTAATTTTGTTGGATAAAATTGCAGATACTATCCGCGATAAGTTGTCTATGAGTGCAGAGGAATTACCACTACCAAGAATTCTCCAGGGTGGAACTTGGTTAGCTGGAAGGAAAATAGCATATGAGATGAGAACGGGTGGTGTTCCCCCTATTCAGATTGAAAGTGATGGGACAGTGTTTTGAGTAATAAGTAATGAGTAATGAGTAATATCATTTTAGGCGGAAGTTATAAATTATTAGTTCAACTCCCTTGGACTTTATTTCTCGATAGCTCTTCCCTTTGAGGATAATGTTGGCGAATAGTAGGTCTGACCCCTCATCTCAACGAATTAATAGGGATTCTAAGTTATCACTAGGAGTGCGATCGCACTGCTTAAACCCTTGATTTTTGGTCATTCAGGGGTGTCACCCCTGAATGACCAGGAGTATCCTTTGAGGGGAGAGCATTAATTTTGAATTTTGAATTTTGAATTTTGAATTCCTAATATACGGTTATCTTAAGGGATAGGGAATTCTGAAAAAATATGCACCAACAAGTAACTTTAATTGAGCATCCGTTAATTCAACATAAATTGACTTTGATGCGCAAAGCTGGTACCAGTACAGGAAAGTTTCGTTCTTTACTTAGAGAAATTAGTTTATTACTAGCTTATGAAGTCACACGGGACTTACCTTTGAAGCTAGAAGCTATTGAAACCCCTATGATTGGTATGAATGCACCGGTTTTAGCTCAGGATAAGAAGCTGGTGATAGTTTCTATTCAAAGAGCAGGACAGGGTATTTTGGATGGAATGCTTGAGCTTGTACCTTCTGCAAGGGTTGGACATATTGGTTTATACCGCGACCCCAAAAGCTTGATTCCGGTGGAGTATTATTTTAAAGTTCCTGTGGACATTGATAAACGAGATGTATTATTAGTTGACCCAATGTTAGCAACGGGAAATTCCGCGATCGCTGCTGTGGAGCGTTTGAAGTCTACAAGTCCGATGTCTATTAAGTTTATCTGTTTATTGGCTGCTCCTGAAGGTTTGGATAATTTTTGTAATGCACATCCAGATATACCAGTTTACACTACTTCTATTGACGATAAATTAGATGAAAATGGCTACATAATACCAGGATTGGGTGACGCTGGGGATAGAATGTTTGGGACTAATTGAGAGAAAGTAAACTAAGGGGAGAAACTTGTTAGAGTCTGGGAGTTTATATAAAAAAGCAATTCAAGCTAGTAAACATGCGCTTGAATGTGGTGCATTGGTTTCTATTCCTACAGATTTTGAATTTGTTGAAAGTGGAGGGGTTTCTTTTTTAGTCAGGATTTTGACTAATTTAGTTCGCAAGGATAAAGCGAAGAAGAAACAGGATAAAGATTTCAATCCCTTTTTACCTTACGAGAAAGATTTATTTGTTGAAAATATTTCAGATACTCATGTTTGTATTTTAAATAAATATAATGTTGTAGAAAATCATCTGTTGATAGTCACCCGTGCTTTTGAGGAACAGGAAATTCTACTCAGTTTAGAAGATTTTTCCGCAATTCATCTGGCTTTATCAGAAATTGATGGATTAGTATTCTACAACGCAGGTAAATTAGCTGGTGCTAGTCAACGTCATAAGCATTTACAGCTAGTACCTTTACCTTTGAATTCTCAGGATGGGAAAATACCAATAGAGTCTTTATTTACTAACACAAGTTCAAATCAAACAAGTTCAAATCAAAAGGTTGATTCTAAACTTCATCAAGATATTAATAATATCCCAAGTTTACCTTTTGTACATAGTTTTGTAAGGTGGAATACAAATTTCCTTGAGTCCCCATCCAAAGCATGGGAATATTATTGTCAAACTTTAGAAAATTTGAATTTATTAAATCCAGACAACAAGACTGGTGCTTACAATCTTTTAGCAACCCGTGATTGGATGTTAATTGTACCTAGAAAAGCTGAAAAATTTCAAAATATATCAGTTAACTCATTAGGATTTGCCGGATGCTTGTTAGTGCGCGATCGCGAACAAATGCAGCTGCTTAAAGATGTGGGAGCAATAAATATCCTTAAAGGGGTTGGTGTTGAATACTAAATAGTTAAAAGTTTATTCCAAAAGTTTTTTTACAAACATTCAACCGTAAAATCTTGAACTATTAATTTGAACTATTAAGTATAAATTCTCTAAATATAGCACTACACAATTAGTTTAGGGCATTGATAAGCCCTGAAATCTATAACTAGTAAACTTTTGACTTTTTATTTTTACTTACAGGTAGGGCTATATTCAGGGTCTCATTGAAATGTACCCCAAAATTTAGCCTTTATCATTATTTATCCAAATAGTTCGGTTATATAAGTTGTTAAGTCATCTAATGAAAAATGTATAGCTAAAACTGATAGCTTATAGCTAATTTATTTCGTTAGATTTATCTATGACTAGTGTTACCCATCATAACTATCAAAAAGCCTGTAAAGCAATCTCTAAGGAAGTTTGATAATACTTTTGCAGCTGATAAAAATTGTCTTTTAACTTAGTTTTCTCTATATATAATTGATAAACTAGTAATATTTACATACAACTTCCTTCAGATAGATTACTCTTTCTGATGATTCATTTCTTTTTTACTACTTTCTTTATATAAGAAACTTACAATACTCTATCTTTTTGAAGATTTTTAATATTTTTTTTTGATTTAAACTGACGAAAGTATGAATCAATTATTGACGGGATCAAATAAAAATCTAACTTGTTAATGAAAGTATCATTTGATTAACTTTTTGTTACAAAAAGCTATTTTGCCACACATTTTAAAGCTTTTGTATATAACCTTGAAGTAGAGGCTAAGAAGTTTTGTTGTAAGTACTTTTTAGACTTATATCTGAACTCCAAAATTATTTTTTGAAAAAAATGAGAGGTTACCAATGATTGCTTGTCCTTGTTGTTCTCATCCAATGCTGAAGCATATTCATAGTCAACAGATATACTGGTTTTGCCGCAATTGCTGGCAAGATATGCCCCCAATAAGCAATAGAAAGAATATGTGTTCTTCTAATCGGATAATGGAGTTAAGAACTAGTAAAGTTAATCCCGGATTAGCCACAATCTAGTTTCATTGGTTTGAATTAAAAACTGTAATAATTGTCTATTTTTCAAATCATTTGCTTAAAATTGTTTATTTAAGAAGAAATTCGTTGCACGCAAAATTAATTTACGATTGTTAAAACACTTTCATCAAGAAGGCTGGGGTTAAAGGTATAAACCAACAACTTTCAAGGTAATAAGATTAAGTAAAGATGGGTTTAGCCTTTAACTTCTACTAGTTAATATCATGTCCAGTTTATTGCTTATGATAAAAATCCTTTTCCTATTCTCTATGGGAAAGGATTTTCATCATAGTTACCGCGGATTTATCACTATATCTCTCAAATAATTATAAAACCTAGATTTACGTATTCAGCTGTGGAAATAATCTTGAATGATTAAAAAGCTCGCAACCCTCTGTGGTAGATAGGTTTGATAAAACGTCTCTACCATTGAATATGTTTTATCATTTTTTGATTTGGCATACTTATATATCCATTGTTATACAATCTACTTTAATACAGTTTTTCTCGCACATATCCTCTGAGAAATTTATAGATACTTTGAAATCTCATAAGAGAAATATATTGCCAAAAAATAAACGAAAGTAATCTAGTTTACTAGACACATAGCGATAAAAGGCGTATTAATACTTAAGTTGCATTTCGCAATGGAATAAACTTTTACTGGGTGGTTGACAAATGGGAGTTAACAGCTGGCAATCAACTCTCAAATGTCAACTGTCTTTATCTATATTTGATTTATTATTGACTGCTATTGATATTTCCATATTTTATAGAGGGTTGGGGTTTTTAAATACTTGAATTTAATTTAATTCTGTTAATTTTAGGACTTACGCACCCTTAAGGAAAAACTAGATTTTGCGTTAGCTAGAACTGTGCTACAGGAAACCCGTAGCGTGCTTCTGCCTAGCTTATAATCCGTTCGTAATCACGAATTTACCTTATTGTTGCATAACTCCTGAATTTAATTTTATTTATAGCAAAAGATAAGGCAGAGAAAAAGTCTTGAAAAAATCTTGAATAATTTGAAAGTAATTTATGAAAATAGTAAATACTTGGAAAATTATAATAGCAGCGACAGTATCTAGTAGTTTACTATTCTTTATTGCACCCAGTTTTGCAGTTAAATCTGCACCAGAGTACAGAAAATTAGGATTATCCTACCGAAACCAGGGACAGCATGAGAAAGCTATTGATGTCATGCAGAAGTCAGTAGAACTCGAACCTGATAATGTGAATGGACTAGTAAACTTAGGATGGACACAGCATCTAGCAGGTAAAGAAAAGGATGCAATTATATCTTTATGGCAAGCAATTTATATCGACCCATTTTTTGTTCCTTCTTATAATGCTTTAGGGATTGTTTATCTGGTTGATAGTCAATTGATAACAGCTCTGTTGATTCATACTATCGCAGCAGTTTTAAAGCCCGATAATGAAATTGCCTTTTACAATCTTAGTTTAACCCTACATAGATTAAAAGCTTATGATTTAGCGATCGCAACTGGTAACTATGCTGCAATTTTAGAACCATTAAATCCTCATCCGTTGGTATCAAGTGCTATATCCTATTGGGATTTTAATCGGAAATCAACAGCTAAACAGCTTTACCGGAAAGCCATTAAATTAGATATTCGCTACAAAACACCATCTTTTCTCCATCATCTGAGAAAAGCGGCATTTACTAAAGAACAAATTGATACTACCAAACAAGTTTTATCTAGTACTTTAGAACAATAGAGTGATTGTTAACTGATATTAGCGATCGCTCGATTTAGTAGTTGAGAGAATATCTCTCTTTCCGAATAAGAAATACCCTGCATGGCTTCCTCTCGTAATTCTACAGCAATGGGTGGTAAAGCCGTCTCTAACTCCTTACCAGACTCAGTCAACCAGATTCTCCAAACCCTGCGATCGCGTCCGTCTCTTTCACGACGAATTAAACCACGTTCTTCCATCCTGTCGAGTACTCCAGTTAAGGTTGCTCCCACCTGTTTGAGTTTGTCTCCAATACTAGAAGTTGGTAAACCATCTTCTTCCCACAGACAGCACATTACTATCCAATGGAAAGGAGTTAAACCATAGGGTTCTAATCTTTCGGTAAATCTACGAGCGAGAAGTTGTGAAAGCAGTTTGATTCGGTAGCTTATGCTGTATGGTGCCCGAATTCGCTGCCAGGACTCCAACGCCTGGGTTCTATCAAATTGAGGAGTCATCAGGAAAATTACTTAGTTCACTGAATACTGTAGCAGATAAATTAGGATACCATCATCTGAAATTCTTGCTAGATTTCCACATTTGATATCAATGAACAATTATACAGAAATTTTTGATCCTCTGTATAAAGTTGGAAAATTGTTATATTGCTTATCAAAGCTGTATGTGATCTTACTATCCTAAAAAGATAGATATATCAAGGAAAAAGCCCAACCCTGTTGGACTAATCATCTGCAATTTATATAAGAATTTTATTGCCTTGTGAGCAATTAATTATTGTTGATAAACTTAACATTACTACATATTTTCCGTCTGATATTGAATCAATGCGTATTTATTTACTTTCCCCAGGGTTTTATAATTGCTCGATAAATTTGCGACTTGTTTTTTGGGTATCCAAGCGTAGTGATTAGGAAGTAATTGAGAAATATCGGTCAATTCTTCACCATGTAATGGGGTATAAAAGTTAATTAAAACGCTATTTTTTCCCCCAACGTCTACTTGATGAACGATGTGATTTTGCAAAACTGTGGCAATTTCAGAGCGCTGTACAAAGACTTTAATGTCGTGATTATAATCTCCCAGCAAGCCTGTACTTCCGGCGATCGCTAAAGTCAGCCATCCAGTAATTAGGAAGTTAGCTAACCAGTAATTTGCAGCGAGCTGTTTATTTTTAAGGCGTAAGCGATTGAGCCATATTAGAGGTATTTTACACCAACATATTCCTAAAATTAAAGTAAGAACAGCATATTTGTGTGTAGAAGTTGCACCCCAAATTAAGATAACTTGACTTGCAAGGAATAATATTATTCCTAAAATACCGAAGCTATAGCTGATATTACGGGGTAAGTTAGAGATAAAGTTAGAAAAGGGTAATTTATTTATCTTTTCGACTATCTTTTCCATAAATTTGGTCTTTTCTTGACCAGATTCTGCTGCAATATGGGCAATAAATATTTCTACCACAAAGCTTAAACCTACAGAAGCAAGTAAAGCAATAAAAGGATATAAAAACAAACTATAGTGAGGTAAACGGGTAGCGAAAATACTGATTTCTAAGAGCAAAGTTAGAGGTACGCCAACCAATATTAACTGATAACGAGATATGGGACGTAAAATTGATATATATAATCCCAACAAGCTAAATAAACTCCAAGGAAAGGCTTTGATTGGTACATTCCATAAATAGAATAAAATTCCATTATTCCCTCTTTCCTTAGAACCCAAACGTACCGCAAAATTAACTAGTTCCAGTAGACTATCTTTGCCATATTGCTGCCAGTTTAGCCATAACCAAGCCACAGATGGAATTAAACCAACCACAAATCCTATGTATATCATAGGATTACTTAAATGATCATGGCGACGATTTTCCACTAACAAGTAGGGAAGTATTGCTATTATCGGCAGAAAAATCATAAAGCTTCTGAGCAAAAACCCCAAAGCTAAACTGAATCCAAATATAAAACCCCAGAAATCGCGACGACGATGATTTAACTCCGAAGCGAGTAAAGCTAAAATAGCCAGTAAAAATAAAAATATAGTTGGTACATCAGGGGTTCCCAAACGAGAATATTGCAACCAAAGAAACTCCAAACTTAAAATTGCACCAGCTAAAACTGCCACCTTCTTATTGAGAATAATATTAGCGATCGCATACAGCAGTAATATACTACCCATACCCGCCACCATACTAGGAAGTCGGGTACTTACTTCGCTCACACCAAATAGCTGATAGCAAATAGCGATTAGCCAATAAGGACCAGGGGTTTTATGATGAGGAGCAGACCAAGGATTGATCCAATTTTCAGAATCAATCATCTTTCTTGCTCTCCAAGCATATAATCCTTCATCATGAGCCATCAAACTTTGAGTATCTGAACTAAATATCAGCAGAGGTAATGTCCAGATTATCAAACCGATATAGGGAGTATAAGAAAAACTCCACAAAATACGCCAATATTGCCAAATTCCATATCGAAAAAATTTTACAGATGACATTTTGTGGAAATTGCTTGCAGGTATTATTTAAAAGTTTTGATTAACTAATGAAGAAGTTTATTCAGGATGACTTTCCATTCTGGATTAATCGATGGATTTAGAAACATCATAAATTCCGATAATTAATCATTTTATCTCTTTTAAGACTGATTTAATCAGTTAAATGTTACCAACATTGCCATAATTCCCCAGATTAAGGAAAATTTACCTTCTTACCCTAAGCTATAAATTACATACATTTAAGTACTTACACATTTACTATCCATCATTCACCACTACCTAAATAAAACCTTGAAACTAAAACCTTGAAATAATGATTTTTAATCCCACTCAGCGCACTAAACTTGACGACACAGACGACCAGCTATTCTACGATTATCCCCGCTTCGTCACCCACGTAGACGACGGATTTATTCAACAACTCACCGAACTATATAATCAGCGTCTGCAACCCAATACCCGTATTTTTGACATGATGAGTAGTTGGGTATCCCATCTCCCGGAAAATATAGAATTCTCTCACATAGAAGGACACGGACTCAACGAAGAAGAACTAGCACGTAACCCCCGTTTAAATCATTACTTCGTGCAAAATCTTAATAAAGACCCCAAATTACCCCTACCAGACCAAGACTTTCATGCAGTTCTCAACTGCGTCTCCGTACAATATTTACAGTATCCAGAAGCAATATTTTCCGAAATTTACCGCATTCTTAAACCCGGAGGAATAGCTATTTTCAGCTTTTCCAACCGGATGTTTTATCAAAAAGCAATTCAAGCATGGAGAGACAGTTCAGAATCAGCTCGCGTAAAATTAGTCAAGAGCTATTTTACAAGTGTAGAAGGATTTAGTACTCCAGAAGTAGTTATCCGTCAGTCAAAAGCTCCTAACTTCCTCCAATGGTTAGGTGCAGGAGGGGGAGATCCATTCTACGCTGTAATAACTCAAAGAATTTAGGAAAAAGTAAATCACGGGTAAAGAGTTTCCAACTCTCACATAACATTTACCCATCTTTACAACCTATCTCATCAAAATATATCTCAACATAAGAATAACGAAAAGATAAATTTTACCTGTACATACTCACAATACCGTTGATAATTGCTTAGAAGCACTTAGAAATACTTGAAAATACTTGAAAATATATATTTTAGGGAGAAAATCTAACCATGTTCATCAAACATCCTCGTAGGTTATTTGCAGCCTTATTGCTATCTCTCGTCCTGTTAACAACAGGTTGTGCAACCAAAGCACCAGGTCGTTTTGACCAAGCTCAAAAAGAAAGCAGCTCTCAAAGAAGCGGACAAGCGATCGCAAAGGATTCAACTCAAGGTAGCGAGTTTAATAAATTCTTCCCTGGTAATAGCGACGGTTATAAACGAGTTTACACTCAAGAGAAGAAAGGTTTCTCCGCAGCAAACCTGAAAAAAGACGGTAAAGTTTTAGCTGTACTCTCAGTTAACGATACCCAGGGAGTCAAAGGAACCAGTAATCCAGCAGCAAAGTATCAATCTGCAAGTAAGCAAATTTCTGGATATCCAGCAATAGAGAGAGGAAAACAGACATCCGTATTAGTTAGCGATCGCTATCAGGTAAAAGTACAGTCCAAAGACGACGCATTTTCCCCAAGCGATCGCGAAGCATGGATACAGAAATTTAACCTGAATGGTTTGTCGAAACTGAATTAGAGGTCCTGTTAGTTTCTTGTAGTTAGTTTCTTGGAGTTTATTAGTTAAACCCATATGAAATTGAACCGAAAAATCACTCACACACAGAGAAAATTATGAGCAAATCAATTATTGAATTAACCGACGAATTACCAAAAGGTGGTTTAACTGTATCCATGTTAAAATCCCTGGATTTCATTGCACCAGGAGAATGGAAGAATATAGTCGGCTTTGTTGATACCATTGAGGAAGTCACCGGAGAAACCGACGAAGACTTTATTCAAGAAATTGGTGAGAGAGCAATTTTTCTCTATAATGACAAGTCACAGGGATATCAACGTGCAATGTGGCTTTATAACACCGTTGATAGTTCTGATACAGCTTTAGGTGCAGCAGCTTTAGCAAATAAAGTCGGAGAAAAAATTCCTCTATTGGGTTTCTTAAGTAAAATTACACCCAAAGCAGATAAAGCTCAAACAATCGACCTCAGTTTAAAATTAGTTGCAGAACTAATCGCATTTTGTCAAATTAACGGTATTCCCGGAGACAGCATTGGTGATTTTGTTGCTTCCTTGGGAGAATACAGTGGAGAATCATTTATACGCATGGCTGCTTTAGTATCTGTAGATGGTTTAATACCACTAGGACCTGATTTTATCAGTAAAGCCATGTCCTCCCTGAATAATACCAGTCCCCAGGAACTAGAAGGCAACTCTACTTTTTCTGGAATTCAAGATGCAATCCCTGGAAATAATGCATCCAGTAAACTTAACTTTATTGGTGAAAGTTTTGACTCCGTGAAGGGTTGGATGAGCGACTTAGTAACTTCCAAGAACTTAACACCCGAAAAAATCGCGGGTAATATACAAAGTTTTGTAGACGGAGCAGACGGTAAATTAGATTATCTTGCAGCTTTCTTAGATGTCTCTACCAATTACTACGAACATACAGGAACGCAAACATTAGCAAGACGTTTAATAGAAAGAGCTTCTGCTGAAATTTAAGGTTGAAGTTAAAATTTACTGTGGGGATGTTTTATAAAACCTCTCCACAGGAGGTTTGATGATCCAAAATATATTATTTTCTCTATAAAAAATCTGAAATGATTACTATAGTCATTCCAATTTATTCCCGTATTACTCAAATATCTCGAAATATTCTAAAAATAAGGCTTTATCGAACTATATGAGTTACGGTTTCTATTTAAAACAACTATAGACAAAAGTTTTAATTTCAAGTGATGATGAAATTAATAAGGTTACAATTATTCTTTCACAACTTCTCTAACTTCATCAACAGTTAAATCCAAAGCTTGCGCTATCTGTTCTACACTCAAACCAGCAGATATCATCGGTGGTACTGCTAATAACTTTCCTCTACGTTCTCCTCTCTCTTCTCCTCTCTCTTCTCCTTCCGCAAATGCTTGCTGATATACTCTTGTTTTCTTCAAATCGCTTAATCCAAACATTTCTTGTATCTCCTCAATATCCATGTTAGGAAATTTGTTGTTAAATTATCATATTTACAGATCATTAATATCTTGAGGATGTCCGCAGTGTTTACAGTATGACAAGTACTTGTAAGTTAGATTATGACAATTTTGACATTCTGTATATTGATAGTAGCTACAGTGAGGACAATAAGCATCATTATGTCGAATTTTTTTTGCACAATTAATACAGCGTACTTTTTGGAATCTATTCGTTGCTTGGAGTTTAGTATTAAAGACAATCTTTTGAAAGAATTTGATAATTCCAAAGCCGATTAGGGGAATGAGTAAAATATAAACGTAACTAACAAAAAATACTAATCCACCAAAAAGAGTTTGAATAACATTATAAATAAATTCAAATATTACATTAAGCTGTAAAAACTCTAAGATTTTAATAACTAAGGATAAGCTTGAGAAGGACTAATATACCATCCACTAATATCATTTATCCCAGTAAAGACATTGATGAGTATAAAAATATCAACCAAAATAATTACAATTAAACTTACCTTATTTAAAGGTTCATTATTGATTGTTCTGGTTTTTCTAAAAAATTGCCTGATAATCCGTCTAACTCTAGAAAACATCTATTTATTTAATAATCAATTAATTTAGTAATTAACTATATTTGAACGTAGATACTTGCATTAAGTTCCAATAAAGTTATGTGACAGTGGATAAAGTGTATACGCTATATCATCTATGACGACTACTAAAGCATCATTGCTTAATATGCTTAGTAATTAATATGAGTTCGGGATAAGCTCAAATATGTATTGCGTGGTTATTTGGCTTTGGTATATGTCAACATTATTGTGTTGTTTAGCCCATTCACTGTTGAATAAAGGTTCTTAACTCGAACTGACGTGAATTAATATCAGTTAATAATTAATAAAAATAGCTATTAATTATTTTAGAAATTATCATCCATTTGTTTATTGTGAATAACTGAACAACTCTAGCTTTATTACTCATTCTTAGCACATCAAAATGATCCCGAATGATATGAGTAAATTTTGATGATAGAGAAGGTTTTTAAAAATCCTCTATATGCTCTCAGTTAAACTTATAATCAGCCTTAAAGTTAGTGAATAACAGTTTAAAAACAAAAAATAAAATGATGATTTTGAATATAAAAATTGTTTATTAGATTTTATAAAAATTATAAAGTAATTATAGTAAGAATTATAGCTTCATAAAAATTTAATTTTAGATTCAATTTTGATAGTGAGTTAATTTATAAAAATTACTCATTTAAATTTAAGAAAATTTGCTTTTGCTTTTTCATTAAAAATGGGAACAATAAAATTAAAGCATCTATCTCTCGAAGCATTGTCAAAGAAATGAAATCAGGAATCTTTGCAGTTGTCAATATTGGCGACATTAAACTTTATATTGGTGAAGCTCATCAACTAAAGGGAAGATGGAAAGCACTAATGACGCTATTTATCAACGGAAAATTTCCCCATTCGCAACTCCAGAAAGCTTGGAATCAAAAGGGGAATGAGCGTCGGTTTACATTTCATACAGCTAATGATGTTGCTCAAGATAAGCAAATTATCGGCAGGGAGCAATTCTTTCTTGATATTGATTATTAATATCTTCTTTTAGCTCGATGTTTCTTAAGAGATAGCTTTGCACTGGTTCCTCTCCATAAAATCAGAATAGGAATAGAAACAATTAACAAAGCTGGTATTAATCCCAATATTACTGTAAATGTTCCTGTAGAAATTGCCGAACTCAAAATTAATAGAGCAAAACCTCCAAAAATTATCCATCCAGAAATAAGTACCCACCAAGGTATCCTTCCTCCAGCTAAACCTCTAAAAGCTTTCCCACGAAGCTGTATTTCACCCATAGGATCGTATCCATTTGGAACTCTACTCTTATAGGGGTAATCTAGATTAGGAGAGACCTCCACCACTATTTTTTCATGGTCTATTTCTGTGTGTGGAATAAATTTCTTATATTGATCATTATCATTTTCATTCTCATTTTTGCCCTCACTCATTATTTTTCCCTCTACCGAACCTTTTCAATATCAACATTGGAACATCTTCTAGCGCGATCGCACGTAAGCTTAACTCTTCACATACATTTATTTCTGAGTGTAAAAAGCTTATGCAAAAATTTGACCGGAGGTCTTCGACCTTCTTAGAAGTTAGAAGAGCCGAAGTTGGAAGAAGAAATTAGATTATTTCTAACTTATCATTGGATACACATAAATTAATCATCTCCATACTCAGCCCAGGAATTAGGAGTTTCCGAAACCGCTACTTTAATTTTAATACCTGGAGGTAATTGCTTTTTAGTCTCGTCATATATATACTGAGCAATCATCTCCGCAGTGGTTTCATACTCCGGTGGCAAAATATCATTTAGTATACCGTGGTCTAAACCACCCTTTGTTGCGTCTTTCTTAGCCCATTTCAAAGTCCTAAAGTCAGCAACCATCACCGGATGGGGACAGTGCTCGGAAGAATGAAGTTTAGAAGATTCAACTTCAATTCGTACTAAATAATTATGTCCATGCATTCTACCGCAAGGACCATCATAATCTTTAATATAATGGGCGCTACTAAAAGAGAATTCTGTTGATAGTTTCCATTTAGGCATTTTTGATTGGTGAGTGGGTGAGTGATGATTGGTTGTTGAGGAATAATAAACTATAGCTGTTTTTTGTAATGGATGTTTTCACATTAACCATTAACTCATTAACTATCAACTGTACTTACAGTTCCATGACTTTCCGATAATGGTTTTCGATTTCTGCTACAGTCTTCGATTTACGCTTTGTCTGCCACTGACTATGATTAAATAATTCTTGTCTAAGTTTATCAACATCAATATTTGTAACTTCACCATTTTTAACAACTTGTTTGCCATCTACCCATGCAGAGTGTACTACGTTACTGGGACGACCGAGGACTAGTAAGCCGATGGGGTCCGTACGGGGTAGTAAAGATAGGTTTTTTAAATCGTAAAGTACTAAATCGGCTTTTTTCCCAACTTCCAATGAACCCAGTTCTGAATTAAGATTTAACCCCATTGCTCCCCCCTTCGCTGCCATTTCTACTGCTTTCTTGGGGGTTATCCAATTCTGATAATCTTTATCTGTGGTGTTGTGTAAAATAGAACCAATTTTTATTGCTTCCAGTAAATCTTGGGAGTCATTACTAGAAGCACCATCGCAACCGAAGGAAACATTTATTCCTGCCTGTTGATATTTTAAAATTGGGGCAATTCCACTTCCTAAACGCAAGTTACTTAAAGGATTATGAACTACAGTAGATTTGGTACTTTGAAGTATTTCAATATCGCGATCGCTTAACCAAACACAGTGTGCTAAGGAGGTACGATAATCGAGGTATTCTAGTTTGTGTAGATGTTCAACTGCACTACAACCGTACTTTTCCTGGGCTAATTTTTGCTGTGCTTTGGTTTCTAATAAGTGGGAATGACGACAAAGGTTATATTTATTGCTTAGCTCGATACATCCTTTAAATAACTGATCGCTACATAACTGAATTCCTGTGGGTGCTAGAGCCACATATATCCCCTGCTCTGGATTATGGTATTTGTTAATTACGGTTTCCATAATTTCCAAAGTCTTCTGGGTAGAGCGAAAATAAGGTTCATGGATTTGTTGGGATTCTCCTGATGGTATTCCAGCACCTAGGGACTGGTCCTGAATCAGGGGAGCAATCACCGTACGGATTCCTATTTCCTGATAAGCTTTTATGGCAGCCGCAACGGTTTCTAACTCCTGATTGGGAATTAATACTAAATGGTCTACAACAGTTGTACCACCAGATAATAAAGTTTCTACAGCCGTACCTAAAGCACTTAAATAGACCTTTTCAGTATCAAGAGGAGCAAAATCGTATAATTCCGCCAACCATAATTCTAAGGGTAAAGTAGACATGATCCCGCGCTGCCACATCTCCGAAGAATGGGTGTGAGCATTAAAAAAACCGGGGAGCAGTAATTTATTTTCGCCGTCAATCTCTTCTCCCACCATCTCTAAATCGGGAGATATCCCAGCAATTCTACCTACTTCTACCCTAATGTTTACATTTTTATAACTATTCTCAAAAAGAGTTAATGCATTCTTGATAGTAAATTTCACAGTTCTAACCTAAATTAATCTTAGTTAAGTAATTAGACCCTAAAGCAGTATTTCGAGTTACCTTCATAGAAAATAACTTTGGTGAAAACATTTATGGATTCGTCATTGAGGACACTAGGAGTTACACCAAATGCCTGGAGGGTAAATGCTGAGAATGCAGATATCACCCGTCCCTCTCGAACCCCACAACCCGTTATCTTAGCAACAGAAACGAAAACTCTGCGTCTAGACCTAGCTAAAGCTGCTTTACTAGTCATTGATATGCAAAATGATTTTTGTCATCCAGATGGCTGGTTATCAAGCATTGGAGTAGATGTTACACCCGCTCGTACACCTATTAAACCTTTACAAAAATTATTACCAATTTTACGCGATCGCGGGGTACCAATCGTTTGGTTAAATTGGGGAAACCGTCAAGATTTAATGAATATTAGTGCTGCCTGCCGTCACGTTTATAATCCTGATGGGGAGGGAACGGGTTTAGGAGATGTATTGTTTAAGGATGATTCCCAAAGTCATAGGCAAAATCATCATATATCTGATCCCATCCCTAAAAATGGTTCGCAAGTTTTAACTAAGGATAGCTGGGGAGCAGCAGTAGTTTATGAATTAGAGCAGTTACCCGAAGATATACATGTAGATAAGTATCGCATGAGCGGCTTTTGGGATACCCCTTTAGACAGCATCTTGAGAAACATCGGTAAAACTACCTTATTTTTCGCCGGGGTTAATGCCGACCAATGTGTTATGTGTACATTACAGGATGCTAATTTCCTGGGTTATGACTGCATACTACTCAAAGACTGTAGCGCTACTACTTCCCCCGAATACTGCTGGGAAGCAACTTTGTATAATATAAAACAGTGCTTTGGTTTTGTATCTGATTCAACACTACTTTTAGAAGGATTGGGGAGTGGTAAATGATCAGTGGGGAAATATATCTGAGGGAAATAAGTATTTAAGCAAAATAAGTACTCGAGCAAAATAACTCAAACAAAATAAACTATATATAAATTATATGTTTACTGCTCAGCTATATAGTTATCTAAAATTAACCATTCCTTCATTCCTTCACTCCTCCACTCCCCCACTCACCACTCCCCACTCAAAACCCAAAGAAAACCTTATTAAAGACAGGGAATAAATAAATGCATATATCTAGTTGTGTAATTCCGGTAATTAAATCCCCCAAAGACTATCAAGCATATCGGATTAGTCCTCATGATAGTAACCGTTTAGCAATCGTTTTTGACCCCGCGATCGCTAATACATCTTTGACTTGCTGTGTGGAAATTTTTGATGTGGGTGGAAAGACACCACCTAATCGTCATCAGCTAGCTGTGGAAATGTTTTTCGTTCTTAAGGGTGAGGGTAGAGCTATTTGTGATGGTAAAAATGTAAATATTAAAGCTGGTGACAGTTTATTAGTTCCTGCAACTGGAACCCATTTAATAGAAAATACCGGTGAAAATCGTCTGTATATGTTAACTATTATGGTGCCTAATGAAGACTTTGCTGAACTAATTCGTAGTGGTATTCCCGTAGATTTAGATGAGGAAGACATGGTGGTTTTAGGTCGATTAGATGGGTTGGTACCGGCATTGTAATATTAAGACAAAGGTCAGTTTTCTCATCAAAAATCTATACCTGCCTTCTTCTGGTTTAACCTACTAATTGCAAGGAATTATGTGTTAATAAACCTGTAATTTTTGCACCCTGAAGAACTGATTGTTATGATATATTTTATACATTTTAACTACAAACATGTATCCACCCTCCTTTCAACCAATTACCCAACGTCCTATTTTAAAGTTACCAGATGACGCCAGAGTTGCTGTTTGGGTAGTAATGAATATAGAACACTTTACCTTTGGTAAGCTAGGAACGGCTATTCAACCCCATTTAAATAGCTATCCGGAGATTGCCAATTATGGCTGGAGAGATTATGGTAATCGAGTCGGTATTTGGCGTTTATTGAGTTTATTTGAAGATTTAGATATCCCCGTTACAGCCGCAGTCAACGGGGAAATTTGCACCTTTTACCCTGAGATTATGGAGTCTATACAGAAACAGGGTTGGGAAATTATGGCTCATGGTATCAATAATTCTACTGGTCATAGTGGTATGAATAAAGACCAAGAATTAGAGGTAATTGAAAAAACGATTTCTTTACTACGAGATGCTACAGGTAAAAAACCCAAAGGTTGGTTAACTCCGGGATTTTCGATTACAGAGTCAACATTTGAATTGTTACATCAATCTGGTATAGTTTACACCGCAGATTGGGTAAATGATGACCAGCCATATTGGTACCCTTTAGACAACGGTAAGATATTAGCAGTTCCCTACACAATTGAAGCTAATGATATTACCTTATGTTTGAGCGATCGCTTTTCTGGTGCAGATTTTGCTCAAGCTATAGAAGACCAATTTGAACAGCTTTGGGAAGATGGCAAATCTCATCCTAGAATTATGGCAATAGGTTTACATCCATTTATCGTTGGTCAGCCTTTGAGATTAAAATATTTGCAAAAGTGTTTGCAGTATATCAAAAATAAACCCCAGACTTGGATGACCACTGGTGAAGAGATTTACAAGTGGTTTAATTAGTTATATAACCCTGTGGCGTTGCTGATTCATGGGATAATTTTGATTAATTTTGAGGGAAATAATCATAGTTTCAGTCTCTCATTCATTTCCTTTTATGCAACGCCAGATAATATTTTAAACTTACTTTTTTGGGATTCTAGGATTCATACACAAAAGTATAATTCATTCCTATATTAATTTAGACATCTCCAGAGACTTTTAAAATATAGCTACAACTAACTGATAAGCTATATTAATCAATAATGTAGATAAACTAATCATTAGGATAAAATAAGGTTTTGAGATGTTTACTAAAAATAGTTTATGGTAAAGCAGATTTATTCTAAGTTTGCACTTAAAGTCGCCACAGTAACCGTAATTAATCAAGCAGAGGAACTAATTCCTATCTTGGTTTTATGTCCATCTCAGAATGAAAAACAGCTATTTTCTCATGCTGATTTTTCTGGTTATTGTTTCCATTACCTAGAATATTCCTGTTTACAAAACACCCCACCGAGAATTAAAGATCAAGTAGATTTAGTAGCTTTTTGCCAAGATGCTATTAATTATGCCCAAGCACATCAAATTGTGGCTATTTACTACAGTTTTGATATTACTAATTTAGTGGCAGCAATAGTTTGTGAAAAGCTGAATTTATTTGGTCCTCGTTTTGAAAGTGTGGTGCAATGTTTTCATAAATTTTATGCCCGTGAAATTGATTCCTATCCCCCTGGTTACAGTGTTGTCCAATGGGAAAATGAAAGGAAATTGGCAATTGATGAGCAGATTTTAACTAAGCTGAAATTTCCCCTATTTGTGAAGCCAGTTTGCTCCAGTTATGGAATGTTTTGTGGGAAGGTAAATCAACCAGAACAGTTACCAGAATTATGTAATCATCTTGCCAAGAATTATCAACCTTGGTGGCACATTTACCAAGTTTTGTTCCAAGAATTTATTGATGGCAGAAAATATCCCTTAGCTACAACATCTCAAGTTCCCCTGCTAGTGGAAGAAATGATTTCTGGTCAACCTTTAACCTGTGATGGTTTTGTCTATCAAGGACAGGTTAATTTTGTCGGTTTAGTTGATACATTGGAAGCCGAAGATGGCTCAGTAGCTTGTTATATTTTTCCTGCTCAAGTTAATTTTAAACAACAGCAAAGTATTTACGACCGGGTAACTAATTTTATTCAAGATAGTGGTTTAGATAATAGCTTTTTCAGTGCGGAATTTTGGCTCCAAGGGCAAGATATTCCAATTCTAATTGAAATGAATGCCCGTATGAGTGCAACCTTTGGCTTTCTATATCAGCAGAGTCTGAATTTTAATTTACCCAAAGCTGCTCTGAAATTAGCTCAGGGAATTTGTCCCCAGATTCCTCAACCAACATCATCAGAAGAAATAATCACCAGTTGTCGTCTGTATATTTCCACTCGTAAAAGTGGTCTTGCTTCAACACTGTTTGATTTTAACCTTGCTCAACAAACCCTTGATTGTTCACAACTGATTACCTTTAATTGTGCACCAGGAGAACAAATTCAAGAGACTCACTATCATCCTACTCCCCTAGCAGAACTCAATCTTGTGGGTGCTAACCGAGATGCTCTACAATTTTATGGGGAGCACCTACGCAATGCCTTACTCTTAGAAAGACGCTCTCCAACTTATGAAATTTCTGTGGTACAAGAGTGTCCTATTCAAGGAGGTGAGGGACTTTGCTACGATGGGGAAACTAATCAACTATTTTGCTTAGACTACGGTAACCCCCAGCTAATTCAATTGTGCTTAACCACCCGTCAGGTGCAGAGATTTCCCTTACCTGTTTTATGTTATGGTGTCGCAGTATTGACAAAAAGTACGTTGGTGTTGTCTGGAGAATTGGGACTAGTGGAATTTAACCTCCATACCCAGGAAATAACACCAATAATCGAAACATATCAGGGTAAACAATTAGTTAGTAATGATGTAATTATCGACCCAACAGGAAACATTTGGTTTAATACCATCAATGAGGATACCACAGGTATTAGGGACACGGGAAAACTGCTAAGGTGCAATCCCCAAGGACAAATCCAGGAAATGTTTGCAGGACTAGGCTACGCTAATGGTATGGGATTATCACCAGATGGGCGATCGCTCTACGTTTTGGATAGCTTAGAACGGTCAGTCCATGTCTTCGCGATTAATGGTGATTGTTCAGAATTCTACCATAATCGCCAATTTATCGTTTCCCAGGAGGATGAAGGAGTACCTGATGGATTAGCTGTGGATCACTCAGGTCATCTTTGGGTTACATTTTGGTTTGGTGGTAAGGTGGTTTGTATAGATCCGCGATCGCAAGCAAGGGTGAGAGAAATTATTTTGCCTGTGATGAATATTAGCAGTGTGAGTATTGTTAACTCATCCCCTAAATTGTTTGCTTGCTCATCTGCTGTTTCTTGGGAAGGGGGAAAAGTTCTTGCACCTTGGTATGTAGATGATTTAGCAGTCTCACAACAGGGATACATTTTTGAAATTGATATTTACTGATAAGTACTAAATATATTCAGATCAATATATTCAGAGTCCCAGAGTCTCTGAATATATTGATCTGTTACCTAAAATATTTGCAAAGTATAGCAATAGACATATAAGTCAGGACATCATGTACTAGTGTATGGGTAAGAGGCAATGTCATTTCAGTTATCAGTTATCAGTTATCAGTTATCAGTTATCAAAATGTTTTAGCATAACCCAAATTTCTCACCACACCTCTCAAACCCTTATAGAATCTAGATTTATCTGTTTCGCACTGTGCCAAAATTATTATCCACCAAAAAGACTCGAAACATCCTCCGGGTAAAGATTACGAGATATGCGATCGCAACGCTTGTGAGAAATGCGGGATAAGTAGCTACTGCTATAAGAGCTATCAAACATCAAATATATATAAATAGATATAAATTATAAACATATATGTAATTAAGTTAATCGGCACTATAAAATCCATATATTTAGTTTTATAAAAGCTGTTTCATAGAGTATTTATAAACTATTTACGAGTTTACATTTTGGTATATACAGCCAATTTCATCTGATTGAGGTACAGTTCATATCGTTGTAAGGCAGGGAACAGGGAGAATGTACCTCATGTAACTGCAAAGTGCTGTAAATTGATTTTTTAAATCTACCTACTTATAGTAACAGGACTTACTTTTCTCAATATATACAAAATATGAAATCCATGATTATTTCCAAAAATTATTTTAAAGGGTGTTTAAATAAAATCTATCAAAAAATGAATACTGATAATTCCCAAAATATACCCCAAAATATACAAAGTAGACAAGGCAAATATGGGATAAAATTCTGGATCAGTTTAAACCTAGCAACCATATCTACTTGCTTATGTATTCAACCAGGATGGACCCAATCTCAACCAAACTTACCAACACAATTAGACCAATTACCTAACCCAACAAATCCTAGTGATGTGGAACCTCCTTCAACTAAACCTTTACCAGAAGTAGAACCACCTGAAACTTTACCACCTCTTGATGAACTGCTTCCTCCTCCCAAATCACCCAATCAAGAAACTCCTCCACTCAGAGACATTCCTCAAACCATTCAAGTCAGAGAATTCAAAGTCTTAGGAAGTACAATTTTTAGTAAAAAACAAATTGATCGGGTTATTCAAGAATTTCTGAATCGTCCCTTGACAATTGCTCAACTATATCAAGTTCGTTCAGCGATTACCCAACTCTATGTAAAAGCAGGTTATATTACCTCCGGAGCTTATATTCCTCCCCAAAAGTTTACAGATGGTGTTTTAGAAATTCAAATTATTGAGGGAAAATTAGAAGATATTGAAGTAAGAGGAAATCGTCGCTTAAAATCAAGTTATATTCGCAGTCGTTTGAGAGCTTCTACCAAACAACCCCTGAATCGCGATCGCTTACTGCAAGCTTTACAATTACTACAGCTAGACCCTTTAATCGAAAATCTTTCTGCAGAGTTAGCAACTGGTACTAATCCAGGGGAAAGTTTATTACAGATTAGGGTGAAGGAAGTTAATACTTTTAATACGACCCTAACTTTAGATAATGCACGTTCTACCAGTGTAGGTAGTTTTCGGCGAGAAATCCAAATCAGTGAAGCTAATTTACTAGGAATTGGAGACGGTATTAGTGCAGAGTATGTCAATACTGATGGTAGTGATGCCTTTAATTTTAACTACACTATACCTATCAATCCCCAGAATGGGACAATAACCATTAGTTATGGTTTTTCTGATAATAATGTGATTGAGGAACCCTTCAGTATCCTTGATATTGAGTCTGACTCTCGCTATTACGAATTAGCTTTTCGTCAACCCATAACCCGCACTCCTAATGAAGAATTTGCTTTAGGAGTTATTCTCTCTCGTCGGGAAAGTCAAGCTCTATATTTAGATGAATTTGGAGAACAATTACCTTTTCCTGTAAGTGGTGCAGATGATGAGGGTAGAACTAAAGTCAATGCATTACGGTTTTTTCAAGATTGGACTCATCGGGATGCTCAACAGGTTTTTGCCTTACGTTCCCAATTTAGTATTGGATTTGATGGTCTTAATTCTACTACTAATCAGGGACTGCCTGATACTAGTTTCTATGCTTGGAGATTACAAGCTCAGTGGGTGCGTCTTTTAGCCCGCGATACTCTATTCTTATTAAGAAGTGACTTGCAGTTTGCAGACAGACCTATAGTTGCATTTGAGCAATTTGGTTTAGGTGGTGTACAAAGCGTTCGCGGCTACCGTCAAGATGCTTTACTTAAGGATAATGGTATTTTTGCATCTGCTGAGGTCAGAATTCCGATTGTTCGTTTTCGACAAAAAAATAATTTATTACAATTAACCCCATTTGTTGATTTTGGTAGTGGTTGGAATCGTTCCGGTAGACAAGATGATAATTCAAGTCTCGATACAAATACTTTGTTATCTCTAGGGTTAGGTGTAAGATTACAGCTACAAGATTATCTAACTGCTCGTGTTGACTGGGGTATACCTTTAACTTCTATCTCTGACGAAGATAAAGATTCTTTACAAGAAAACGGGATCTATTTTTCTATAATTGCTAATCCGTTTTGAAAGGAATGTAACTAAAATATAGATAAAAAAGTATTATAAAACTTCTTATCTGTTACCTATTACCAACTTACAGGATAATGATAGTTGCTTACTAATATAAATAGGGACGTCATAAGTTATGCGATCGCTTAATGGGTGCATGATGCAATACTTCCATTGGTATATTCCGAATAATGGGGGTTTATGGAATCAGGTCAAGGAAAAAGCTCAAGAGTTAGCCGATAGTGGTTTTACTGCAATGTGGCTTCCTCCTGCTTATAAAGGTATGGGGGGAGGTTACGATGTAGGGTATGCTGTCTATGATATGTACGATTTAGGTGAATTCGATCAAAAGGGTTCGATTCCTACTAAATATGGAAATCGTCAGCAGTATTTAGAGGCAATTCAAGCACTTCATCAGTCTGATATTGCAGTTTATGGAGATACGGTTCTCAATCATCGCATGGGTGGGGATAATACAGAAATAGCAAAAGCAACACCTTTCTCTCAAAGCGATCGCTTGAATCCCCAGGGTGAAATGCGGGATATTAAGAGTTATACCCATTACACTTTTCCCGGTCGTCAGGGGAAATATTCTCAGTTTGAATGGCATTGGTGGCATTTTGATGCGGTTGATTATAACGAGTATAATAACGACCCAGGAACTATTTATTTATATGAGGGGAAAGTTTTTGATGATTATGTCGCTTTAGAAAATGGCAATTTCTCTTATTTGATGGGGTGTGATTGCGATTTTCAAGCTCAGGAAGTCCGAGATGAAGCAGTAAACTGGGGTAAATGGTATCTGGATACAACTGGTGCTGATGGTTTTCGTTTAGATGCAATTAAACATATTTCTGCATGGTTTTTCCCCATATGGTTGGATGAAATGGAACGTCATGTAGGTAAAGATTTATTTGTAGTGGGGGAATACTGGCAAAATAATCTTGGTATTCTGCATTGGTATTTGGATGCAGTTAAAAGTAAGATGTCGGTGTTTGACGTCCCCCTTCACTACAATTTTCATTATGCCAGTAGGTCTGGTGGAAATTACGATATGCGACGCATTTTAGATGGGACTCTGATGCAGGAGCGTCCGACTCATGCGGTCACTTTTGTAGAAAATCATGATTCCCAACCTTTACAAGCTTTAGAAGCAGTAGTGGAGCCTTGGTTTAAACCTCTGGCTTATGCGATCATTTTACTCAGGGCAGAAGGTTATCCCTGCGTATTTTATGCCGATTATTATGGTGCAGAATATGAAGACTATGGCAGAGATGGTAATAAGTATAATATCATTTTACCTTCCCATCGCTGGTTAATTGACAAGTTTCTCTATGCCCGTCAAAATTTTGCTTATGGGGCGCAGTATGATTACTTTGACCACTTTAATACTATTGGTTGGACTAGACTGGGAGATAAAGACCATCCCAAAGCGATCGCGGTAATTATCAGTGATGGTGCAGCTGGTCATAAGTGGATGGAGGTTGGTAAACCAAATACTAAGTTTTATGATTTAACTGAACATATCCAGGAAGCTGTTTACACTAATGATTTTGGGTGGGGTGAGTTCCGCTGTAATGGTGGTTCGGTTTCTGTTTGGGTTGAAGAGTAATTCCTGATTTCTATAATTTTGGTGGAATGTTCCCTATTCATTATTCACAATCCAGAGGAGATATGAAGATTAATTATGTAGGATTAATTCTGCACAAGTATTTATAAGTAATTCCAAGAGAGAAATTCATCCCACTCACCCAATTTATCGTTAACAAATAAGTTCTCGTTTTGCGTTACACCTTCTGCACCTACACTGGTAGAAATAACTGGTAAACCTGCTTGCAGCATTTCTAGGGTCTTGAGTTTTAAACCTGCACCTGTTAGTAAGGGGACTACACCAATTGCAGCTTTTTCAAAGAAGGGTGTGGGGTCTTTAATAAATCCAGTTACTATGATATCCTGACTTTGCAAAGATAGTACTTTCTGGGATGGTTTGGAACCAACTATGTAGAGTTTATATTTTGGGTTTTTTTGAACAAGTTTATGGAAGCATTGATCTACAAACTCTATGACGGCTTGTTCATTTTCTGGTCTATCCATTGCACCCCAGAATAAAATTGATAATGGTTCTATTTTGTCTGGCTTGCGATTTATTTTATAGACAAAATCGCTTAATGGAGGGGGTGTAACAATAATTCTATGGGCAGGTACCGAAAATAAAGAGGTTAATATATCTCTGTCCTTATTAGATAAAACCCATAATTCATCTGCTAAATTATATATTTTCTTTTCATAAGCAAAAAGTCTCGCTACTTCTATACCTAACAAAGATTGACTTTCAGCTTTTCTAAGAAAGGATTGAGAAATGATATCGTGAATGCTAATGATAACTTTAGTTTTTTGATATATATTTTTCTCTTTCTTTCTCTCTTCCTCTTTTTCTTCCTCTTCTACTACCCTTTTCACTAATAAATTATTTGAAAAATTGAGATTTTGAGAATTAAAAAATTTTCTATGGTTTTTAAAAACCGCAAAAGTCTCTAAATCCAAAATGAAATCCAGATATACAGCTGCGTGAGAATATTCAAAATGAATAATATCATAGTTATTCGCCGATAATAAAAGCCTTATTTGTCTTGCAGCTTGCTTGTGCGATCGCGTAGCAAATTTTAGGGGTATATGGAGATTGCTTAAACAGGATTTTATCTTATTTAATTTAGATAATGGGTAAGGGTAAAGTCTATCACCGTACTCTGTAATTAAGTCTTGAGCTGTATCGATTTCTGCCTTATTTGCAATAATTACAATATCTACATTATCGTTATTATTAATGGCATATTTCCGTAAATTATGCCAAGCTATCTTCTGTCCTGCCTGTGGATAAAGTTTTGTTGGGGAGTGAGCACAGATATATAATATGGCTTGATGATTGGATTTATTAATTGTTGATTTATTACTTTGAGAATCTACCATTTTCCATAGGATTCCGAAACCGGTTTTTTAATACACTTATTAATAACAGTTTTGATTTTTCTAGCAGTTGGTGGTTTCAGAAAGTATCTTGCAGGCAGGGCAAATATTTCATTGAAGACCCAAGCACTATAAGCTTGAAAACGTTGGTCACTAAACTGTTTATTTTTATCCCCTTGAGTACTAGCTCTCCAAGACTCCCGAATTAACTTGACTCTATCAATTGGATTGGTCGAAGAACTCATTCCATTTAAGGAATAGGCTGCGAGCGATCGCTTAATATAATGAAATTTTTTACCTGCGTTAAATACGCGTAAAATCAAATCATAATCGGCGACTATTTTATAATTAATATCATATAAACCAACCTCATGGTAAACCGATTTTCTGATAAAGCAGGAAGGATGATTTAAAGTGAATCTGATGGGAAGATTTTCCAATTTTCCAGGAACAAAGGTTGCGACAAATTCCTGTTGATAATAGTTATCTATGGGAGAGTAGAGAATATCTATATGGGGATTTTTGATAAATGCCTTTTCAACCGTTACTAACGCTTCCTCATTGTACCAGTCATCCGAGTTAATAATCCCGATTATATCTCCTGTAGCGACCTTAATCCCTTTATTCATGGCATCATAAGCACCCCGGTCTGATTCGGAGATAATTTTATCTAAATTAGCAGAATATTTATTGATTATTTGACGGGTTTTATCAGTCGATGCACCATCTACAATGATGTATTCGAGTCGATTAACTTGTAATTTTTGAGAAATAACGCTGAGGATGGTTTTTTCTAAAGTCTGAGCGGAGTTATAAGTAGGGGTAATAATTGATATTTTTGGACACATTCTTTACACTTTTTCAGATATTTAATCTAAATTATCAAAAAAGCGATCATCCAAAGCACCCGCTATAAGCGATCGCTGGGGGGTGGAGATTAAGTAGGTGGGTGTAAATAAACACAACTATAATTCTGTCATTACGTTAGCTAGCGCTATGCTACGCAAACACGGAGTGTTCCCTCTTAGGGAAGGAGGTATGACGAAGTAATCGCAGGAGTTTCAGTCTTTTTTACATTCTATTACATAGTTAGATTTAATTGTGCCTACCTACTTATTTCACCGTTTATATTAAGTGATAAATCTTAAGTAATAAATATTCAAACATGGTTTTTATAATGGTTTTTAAAAATCATTCCATGAATAATCAGGATGCTCCCAGTTTCCACCCCTACTATATATTCTTGTTAAGCTGCTACGCATTTAATTTGTATATTCATGATTACATGAGCCGAATGTGAAAAAACCTTATTTCTTCTGCCTTGCTCTTGTGAATTTTTAATCCACGACAGCTTATCCTCACTATATTAAATTGTGGAAATATCTTGTAAATACTAAAAATCAGTATTAAACCATTTCAAACTCTAAATTATCAATTTTGAGAAAATCATGAGTAAAATGATCAACAATATTAGTATCACTTAACTCTAAGTTATAAAAGTCTACAGATTCATAGTCAAAATATGGTCCAGCATGCCAAGTTCCCACTGCTAACTTGATAAAGCAATTTCCCGGTATACGAAAAGCTGCCATATTTTCTAAATCAGGTTTATCCATTTGATGATTAGGAGGACAAACAGCCATAAACCATTCTTTCCCCTCCAAGGAACCCAGACATTGAGTACATTGATTGTGACGAGTTATGGTGTGAAATTTTCGCCCTCTTTCATGTAGTCGCATGATATAAAAGCGTGGTATTCCCTTATCTAAAGATAATTGTGCATCTTGCTCATCAAAGGTTTTACCATCCTTACTTGCACTAATCATCTGTCCATAACGCAAAAAGTTTTCTGGTGTGATTAATTGGGTGGGGATTTTTTGTAATTTTGTTGATATATTCATTCTTACTAATTGATAACTGTTAACTCACACTCAAAGGGTTATTCTATGACCTAATAAAATCGGATATTTACTTAATTGATTTAAGTAAAATATGCTCCTGGACTTAAACTTTTACTAACATACAGTATCCCAGTGGTAGCAATACCTGTAGGTACTAATCGCTATACACAAATACAGACTGATATCAGCCCAGCTATCTGCCAGGGTAAAGTTGAAATGTCCTAACCTTTAAGTCCCGCTGGAAGTACCGCAATAAACTAAATAATGATAAACCAAAAGTTGGTTTTATAATCTAAAGCATCTAAAACTAGTAATTCACCCAGCGAACCTTGCGTGGTTGTTTGTGAAAAGAAAAAGTTATTTCTCCCCCTGCTCCCAGTCTGCGACAACGCTTTCAGCGAACCGCTTCCTCTGCTTCCCCTGTCTACCTTTACCCGGCAATTTTGGCTTGGTCGAGTACTAGTAAAGAACCAATTCTGAAGCACATCCCCACTGAGAGAATTAGAATATGTGATAGTTTTATCATCCTTTCCTATTTTTCTAGTTTGAATCAAACTAGTACAACACGGCGTAAATAAATAGACCATTAAAAACTTATAAAATACTCTTAAAATAAGCTTTTGCGCCTTCTGCCTCCTGCCTACTTACTTCTGCCTTCATGTACTAGTATAAATACTGTAATTAAATATATAATTTTGCTATAGATATAACAAGATATAAAAATTTAAAATTATTAATTTCTCTTACTCAATTAGGATAACCTCAGACAGACCAGGGTAAGCACTATTTATTGAGTGACCCAAATCAGTTATTATCAAATAACTTAGCTTAAAGCATCACCCTTGCTTGTTAAATCTTTCGTGTTAAATTGATGCAAACACAACATAAACCAACACAAAAGCCCACTACTCGACCCCAAAATCCTAATTTCTCTTCAGGTCCTTGTTCTAAACGTCCTGGATGGTCACTAGATTCACTCAAAGATGCAACTGTTGGACGTTCCCATCGTGCAAAATTAGGTAAGGCAAAGTTAGCAGAAGCCATCGAATTATCTAAAGAAGTTTTACAGGTTCCTAATAACTATAAACTAGGCATTGTCCCAGCATCAGATACCGGTGCCTTTGAAATGGCAATGTGGACAATGCTGGGACAACGTGGAGTTGATGCTTTAGCTTGGGAAAGCTTTGGTAAAGGCTGGATAACTGATGCACTTAAGCAGTTGAAGCTCAAAGACATTAATGTCTATGAAGCTGATTATGGTCAGATTCCTGATTTATCTGTGGTAGATACAGATAGAGATGTAATTTTCACTTGGAACGGTACCACCTCCGGTGCAAAAGTACCTAACGCGGATTGGATTAAAGACGACCGTCAAGGATTAACTCTTTGCGATGCAACTTCTGCTGCATTTGCAATGGAGATACCCTGGGATAAAATCGATGTTTTGACCTATTCATGGCAGAAAGTCATGGGTGGAGAAGCTGCTCACGGTGTAATTGTATTGTCTCCCAGAGCAGTTGCAAGATTAGAAAGTTACACCCCTGATAGACCCCTGCCAAAAATTTTCCGCTTAACTAAAGGCGGTAAACTTATTGAAGGAATTTTTGAAGGTTCCACAATCAATACACCTTCTATGTTATGCGTTGAAGATGCTATTGATGGTTTGAATTGGGGAAAATCAATTGGTGGTTTAAGTGCTCTAATTGAAAGGTCTCAGAAGAATTTACAAGTATTTGAAGAGTGGGTTGCTCAAACAGAATGGGTTGACTTCTTAGTTGCAGATAAATCCATTCGTTCCAACACTTCTATTTGTTTCAAAATAGTTGATAAATGGTATCAATCTCTAACCACAGAACAGCAAGCAGCAAAAGCAAAAGAGTTAGTATCTTTACTGGCAAAAGAGAAAGTAGCCTATGATATTGGAGCTTACCGCGATGCACCCCCAGGAATGCGCGTTTGGGGTGGTGCAACCGTTGAAAGTAAAGATATTGAAGCTTTAACTCAATGGCTTGATTGGGGTTTTGCTCAGATTAAGAATAGTTAAACATCATAGATTTCTGGAATGAAACAGGTTGTTTTATTAAGTTTTGAATACTGTTTTGAATTATTTCATTTCACCTTTGAGTTAGCTTTATAGACTATATTGGGTTAACAACCTTAACCCAATATAGCCGTAAGTTGTGACGAATAAAGCACCTATAACAGATAGAGTTTCTTGAACTTATATGAAATTTATAATTTATATACAACTTATATAGCTAGAGGAATATTGTGACTTGTGGTATTGAGTATAGTAAAAGCAAAAAGTTTTTACGGTAAGTACAGAAGATAAGAATTAAATACTATTGTTCTCGGAGTATCTTTTCTACTTGGTCTTCTGCTTTTCTAGCTGCATTTTGTGCTTTTTTAACTTCTTGCTTAACTATATTTACTTCTTTATTTACATTATTCTGCACTTCTTGCGCTTCTTTTTGTACCTCTTTAACTTTCTCCTCTACATTTACCGCATCATTTTGCGCTTCTTTTATTTGTTCCTCGACTTGTTTGACATCTTTTTTAATCTTTTGATTAACATTTTCTACTTCGTCAATTTTGCTTCCAATAAAGTTAGCAAAACTTGCATTACCTAAGAATGCAGTCACACCAGCGACCAGAATTGATACAGTAGCTGTAAAGAAAGGATTATCAGATTTTTTCTTGATTTCATGTTCTAAATCTAACTTCTCTCTAACTTGTTTATAAATGCGATGGACATGTATATCCTCTGTATCTAACTTACGAAGTAAATCTCTAAGTTCTCTATTTTCTTGAGTTAAAGTTGCAACTTCTTTTTCTAAGTTGCTCATTCGGTCCGAATTCTGATTAGATTGACCTGATTCGATATTGCTGTCATTCATTTCTCTGGATATTTGAATAGAAATTATTGGTGTTAAATTATTAAATATGTAGATGGAAATGTTATTGCGAGTCAAGGATAGATAAAGGCAAACATCGCAACTATTTTAGATGTTTTACATTTTGGCTATCTATATATTTGAGTCGGTTTTATGCTCACCTACTTAAAACTAAAAAAAGCTTAAAACTAGAACAAGTAAATTTTTGAGTGTTTATAACCACTATATATGCAATATAATTTACACAAATTTCGTAATAATATCAAGTTCTTACTTCAAATTGAATCAGACAGGACTTCTACAAAACCTTTAACTTACACTTAGGACAATGCATGTCGAAAATGCCACTACGTGTAAGGAATTTAAATACTCAATATCATTTTAGTAGGTAGGTTTAAAGCAAAAGCACTGCTTTGAACCAGTGAATACCATGGATTATCTATGCTTTACTAAATTATTTTTTAGCTTTTGTTAACAAAATTAATTACAAAAATATAAGAACAAGATACTATATCTTGCATATTGCTATTAATTACGTTGTTTTAGAAAGATAAATACATATATATATATATTTTTTTTAATATAAGTATTCATGAATGTATTACCATGATATTAATCTATAGTAATTATCATTAAATTTCCTCTGATGTGAGGCAAAATAGTTATTAATAACTGTGATTGAAGTTCTTTTTTTAGTACATTTTTATTAATTAACAAGTAAAGATGATTTATAAGTAAGATGTTTATACTTTTACATTTTTATGAACTTACGTAGCCTATCTTAAAATTGTAATTTAAAATTAAAAATTAGTTGGACAATTTAATTGGTCAATTTGTGACTAAGTTTAGAATTTATATATTCGTAAGTGTGTTTTCCTAAAAATTAGTAGCGTTAATCCTAGACAAGACTCAAGGCTAAGGAGTTGAAATAAATAATTGGGGGTGGATATTTATAAAAGTAAAGATAAATATATTATTTACTTCCTTATTTATTTTATCTAGTTATCTCTAAGCCGTAGGTACTGTGTTTTATGACTAAACAAAAAGTAAATATTTTGCTTGTAGAAGACAGTTCTATTGATGCTGGTTTGATATGTCAGATATTTTTACGTGCTTATAAAGATAAGTGGCAAATCACTCAAGTTGATTCTTTGGAGCGAGGAATAAATGCTTGTAATCAGTTTGTCTCACCTGTTTCCAGTAGTTATTCCAAATTAAGTCTATATCAACCAATATTTGATGTGGTAATTTTAGATTTACATTTGCCAGATTCTAGGGGTTTAGAAACTTTAAAGAGATTTAGAAATGCTGTACCAAATATTCCCGTAATTGTACTAACTAATTTAGACAACGACGAAGTTGGAATACAAGCAATGATAGAGGGAGCGCAGGATTATTTAGTTAAAGAACAAATTACAATTAAACAACTTATTAAAGCTACTCTTTATACTCTTGAGAGAGATGAAATTCTACAGCATTTTATAGAGAAAGAAGAATTAGCTCGTCAGGAGCTTTATAAACAACAAGAAGCTAATGAATTAAGACATAGTTTTGTTGCCATGCTATCCCATGAATTTCGGACTCCGATGACAACAATTCAGACATCAGTAGATATTTTAGAAGTTAAAAATACAAAAATTAGTAAAGAAGCTAAAACTAAGCATTTTCAAAGAATTAATAATGCTTTAAAACAGATGGTAAACATACTAGATGAAATTCTGTTTCTTTATCAGGCTGAAGTTAATAAAGTTGAATATAAACCTAAAACTGTAGAATTAGACAAATTCTGTCATGAAATAGTGGAAATAGTACAATTAAGTACTAGTAATGAACCTGCCATTTATTTGGACTGTCAACTAACTAATACCCAGTTCAGCATAGATGAAGAACTCCTCACCTGTATTATTACCAATTTGCTTTCCAATGCGGTTAAATATTCTTCCCAAGAAAGTGAAATTAATTTTAAAGTAAATTGCGATCGCGACTCAATAGTTTTTACAATCGAAGACCAGGGTATCGGGATTCCTCTGGAAGACCAGGGTAAGCTATTTGATACTTTTTATCGTGCTAGTAATGTGGGTGAAATTAAGGGTACGGGTTTAGGTTTAGCTGTTGTCAAGCGTTGTGTAGATTTACATCAGGGTAGTATTCAATTTAAGAGTCAAGAAGGCTTAGGAACTACATTTACAGTTAGGTTACCAGTAAGAGAATAGTTTTTTTGGTAATTGTGAATATAGAAATCAGTTTGAGTTGGAAAAATGTTTGTTTGACAAAAAGTGGACTTGGTAATATAAAATTCCTGTTCTATTGGCTAAATATTTCTCGTATCAACATAACTAAAAATTTAAGCAGGTAAACAAAGAGTAAAAATACTCCCTTCACCCAACTTTGAACGTACAGATACACTACCACCCATACCTTCTATAAGTGTTTTGACAATAGATAATCCTAAACCCGTACCTCCAGTCCGGTGACGTGCTTCATCAATCCGATAAAACCTTTCAAATATACGGGACTGATGTTTTAAGGGGATACCATAACCCTGGTCGCAAATTTGTATTATTACTTCTTCTTTTTGCTGTTTAATTTCTATAGTAATTAAAGTATTTTCTTCAGAGTACTTAATAGCGTTATCAATGAGATTCAACAATATTTGTTTCAGACGATTGTAATCCGCTTTGACCTCTAAAGGATTTACTTGGGAGGTAATTTGAATTTCTCTTTGAGATTGTTGTTGTGCCATAGCGGCAACTTCTGTAACAATATCATTAACGATACAAGGTTCTATTTGATAATGTAGATGACCGCTATCAGCCCTGGCAAGCTCTAGTAAGTCTTGCAGTAGATGAATAGTCCGTTCCGCTTCTGATGCTGAGGTTTCCAGAGCTTCTGTTTGTAATTCCGTTAAGTTTTGAGGACGACGCAAGATACTTTGTAAGTAACCGTGAACGATAGTTAAAGGTGTACGTAGTTCATGAGATACATTACTGACGAACTGTCTTTCTTTCTCCCAGGAATCAGAAAGACGGGATAGCATCATATTACAAGTTTGTGCGAGTTCTTTGACTTCGCTGGGTGCATTTTCCAGATATAGCTGTGCATTACCCAAGTCGTCAACGGAGATAGCTTCTGTCATCCGACTAAACTTTTTTAAAGGTTTCATGGAACTTTTAATATATAGAGCGATCGCGCCGGCTATAATTACGATGAATATTGCACTAACGGTACTGACACTACCAATCATCTGGTTAAACATGATTTGGTCCCGGGAAATATCAAGAACTACAAATAATCTTCCCTGAAATTTACCCGGTACAGTTAAGGAACCACCACATTGAATGAAGTAACGATTATTGATGGTGTAAACTTTCGGAATCAGAGAAATTCTATCTAACGATAATAATTCTGCTTCACTGACTTGAGATGCAGACTGTTGAGGATTCATTGATTTGGCTACAATCTGATTATCGGAGTTTTTTACCCACAAGAAGCTATTATCTGCATCTAGGTTACTTAGGGTTTTTTGTAATGCTTTTTGAGTAGAATAAGTTTGGGCATAAACTGCTACGTCCTGGGGAATTCTTTTGGCTAGTTGTTCGATATTTTGCTTATGACTATCAATTAAGATATGATGCATTCTCCAACCAGTCCAAAAGGCTAAGGAACCTAATCCGATAGTTGAGACTGCTGCGATACCAAGTGTTAGACGAAATTGTAGAGAATTTATATCTATTTTCTTGAAAATATTTTTTTTGAATATATTACTAATTTTTTTCACTTTAACTTGTAGTATATATAGGACTTAGATAAGGTTTATAAAAGGTTTGAGATAAAATAGATAGAGTATTATATTGATTATTAAGAACTAGTTTTTAAAAACTTAGAACGGACATCATACTATACAGTTCGGTTAGATGTTAGTCAGGGGACAGGGGAGTGAGAGAAATATTAGTTGATGCTTGAAATCAATAAGTATTTGTAATACCACATTTGTAATACCAAGTCGGAATAAACAATAGGACAGATAGATTTTTGTAAAGACGTTTAATTGAAAGCTTCTGACAAAGAATGTGTTGAAATCATTTTTGGAATTGTTATAAGTAATTCGTAGGGTGCGTTACCCTGGAAGTTAACGCACCATTTCCAAAGTTTTCCCCAGTTACGTGAATTCTAATAATATTTGATCTAAGTTAATCTAAGTAACACTAAGGAAAATACTCTTATTAAAAAATACTTCTACTTAGATTTTTCTATTGTTGGTGCAGACCCCGATTGAACTTGACAGGGTTGAGTAATACATTGTTTTTCATAAAGTTGATTAACATAAGGTTTTTGCCATTTTAGAGGAATTTCTAATAAGTCCCTTGCACCCGTCATTCCCTGTCCAATAAATAGTAGTAGAGCAAAAGTATTAACTACAGTATGAATTATCCGCCAGCGATTCGACCTATCCTTGTAGATATCTGGGACAATAGCTAAAGAAAAAATCATTAACAAAGCCGCAGCAATACCTATATAGTAATGGGAAATATACCATTCATTGGTACGGCGAAATATACCATCCTGACAACCCAAGATAACTAAACCAGCACCAGATAAAGTTGCAAAAATACCCCGCCATAGTGCAGGCTTTGCCTTATACAATAAAACTAAAGAAGCAATAGTTGCAGCAAACATCATCAAAATAAAGAACAACTGAAAAGTATCCTTTACCCAAAGCTGTTTTTTAATTATCTCTTCACCGATGGGATGAGCTAAACCTATTAAACTCAAACCCACAACCGACCCTGTTAACCATTCTCCCATCCGCTTGTGTTCCGTACCCACAACAGGAGGAATTTTACTCTTGATTTTAGCCTTTGCTTGTAAACGACGCTGACGAGCAGACCAAGCAAAATTGACCACATTCCCAATTAAAGGAAATACAAATACTACTGCGATCGCTGGATGTAATAAGCCGATATAATCACTAAGTTCCATCTGAATTAAGTTCTCTCTCGCTCTTTTGCAACCTGGTTATCTAACTGGTATTTACTCATGAAAGGTGAAAACCTGGGAAATTTAAATCTTTGACCTATTACTAACCCTTATCCCTGTAAGGGTGCAAAACCGAAAGTGGTATTAAATTTGCGACACCAAACTGCAACGGATTTAAAGTTTGTTAAATCCACATTAGTGGGAACTTCATATCTTTGAGTCCCGTTGGTACTTTTGAGGGGTGCAATGTTAACGTAGTCCTGTTCCTGGATTCCCTTATTAGGTAGAGAAGCATCACGGTGCAAAATTACCAGTAGGTCAGGACCGCTATCTGTTTGAAAATTTTGGTCGAACTCTAAATAATTTTTACCATTATCAGAAATTACCTTTACAGACCCTTGAATGGAATATTCAGCCTTTTGAAAGGAACCTGATTGAATGACATTACCCGAAACTGATGTGGCTACAGTATTATTGTCAGGAGATGGGTTGTTCTGTTGTTCCGATATCTGTTCATTGCAACCAACGCTTAAAATTGCAAAACCTACAATAACTAAGTGCTTCAAACGCATTAATTGAGATTCTCCTCAGCTTCAACATGAATATCATGCTAGTACTATTAGATAGTTACAGAATGAGTAAATGCTGAGAAGTTAATGAAATTTTTTATTATATTTCAGATTATTTTTTAATGCTATCTTAATCTAGCAGTCTACTGATAACCATATACTTGAAAAATCTACTGTTAGATTTCTCAGATATTAATATACATCAACAGTAGAGACTCAATTATGAGCAATCTATTTTGCGTTTCTAAAATAAAAGAGATTTACACATAGATAATTTCTACAAAATGACTTATATTCCCAATCTTTAAGTATCATCATGTCTAAAATTACTAACTCTAGTATTAATTCTGGAAAGCTTTTTTTATGGATAGCAGTGATTATTTTTGGTGCTGCAAATTCTATTACCCGTTTACTGACGGAGATTGGAGAACAAAATTTAATTGCAGGTAGGAATCCTATCTCATTTTGTAATCTCTTATTTATTGGTAATGTTTGCGCATTATTACTATTAATTTCTGTATATTATCGTCAACTTAATCTTAGTAATTTTAAACAAGTATCTGGTAAAGATTGGTTAAATATGAGCATAGTTGCTCTTTTATCAGGAGCATTAGCACCAGCTTTAATTTTTAGTGCTCTTGATAGAACAATGGTGACAAATGTAGTTTTAATCGGACGTCTTGAAACCCCTCTGGCTTTATTTCTATCAGTTTGGTTTTTAAAAGCTAGAATTAATATTTGGACGATACTTGGTGCAATTATTTCTTTACTTGGGGTCGCAACAACTTTTCTCCTCCAGGGAATATGGGAGAGTATGATGAGTCCCAGTATCTTTGCTACAGTCGGTGTAGGTGAAATTATGACTGCTGTGGCTGCATTATCCCTAGCGATCGCTACCATTATTTCTCAAGCACGTTTGCAAAGTATTCCTTTGGGTATATTCAGCGTATACCGTACGGGACTGGCTACAATCATCTTTTTCATCATCGCAATGGTTCTCTATGGACCCGGTCACTTCATGGATGTATTTTCACCGTTTCTATGGCAATGGATGTTAGTTTATAGTGCTGTAATCGTAGTTATCGGTCAACTTTCCTGGTTTACGGGTTTGAAAAATTCCACCCCCTCAGATGTGTCCTTGGCAAGTTCATTTACCCCTGTCGCTGGTATCTTAGCAGCTTTTTTAATCTTAGGAGAAATACCTACAAATGCTCAGTATATTGGCGGTACAGTTATTTTACTAGGCATCTTTTTAAATCAGATTGGTATTCAAAAACAAAACACTCAAAACATCGAAAATTCTCCACCCAAAGAGATGGAAACTAGCGGTGGTTTTCGCGGTATGTAAGATTTTTGTATTCCAAAACACTTACTTAAACTTTGTCAAAATTAAATTAGAATGTTACAAAATATTAAGAACTGATAACTGATACTAATAACCACTACCCCAGACATGAAATGACACTCTTACCAAAGGGAAATAAACCCGAAAGACTTAGAAATCAGGTAGCAAAGAATCAGATTTTAGAAAAAAGAAAACATCGTTCATTTAAACTTCATCGCACCACATTTATATTAGTTAGTATAGTTATACTCTGTGGAATCATTGTTGCAGCCTGGTTTGCAGGGGAAAATAAAATTAGTGGGATTTTTGCCGAATTAAACTATATCCAGAAAAATCCCCCCATCTGGTTAGAAGTACCGATGGTAACTGGTAAATACTTACTCGCTCCCACTGTGGCATTATTAGTGAGCGCGATCGCAATTATGAAAGTCTCTCCCGAACCAAAGGTTTGGTCTAGACGGTTGGTAGTGGGGATACTCTTAACCTTATCTATCCGCTATATTTTTTGGCGATCGCTTTCTACTTTAAATCTTTCTACACCCTTTAATGGTGTGTTTAGTTTGGGTTTATTTTTCTTGGAAATGTTGGTTCTCTTCAATGCAACTATCCAAATGTTTTTAATGCTCAATATTAAAGACCGTCGGCAAGAAGCTAACAAAAATGCTATCGCAGTTACTAACGGTATTTTTAATCCTGCGGTGGATATTTTCATCCCCACATATAACGAACCAACCTTTATTCTCCGTCGCACTATCATTGGCTGCCAAGCCTTAGAATATCCAAATAAGAGAATATATCTCCTAGATGATACCCGTCGTCGGGAAATGAAGATTTTGGCACGAGAATTAGGATGTGAGTATATTACCCGTCCTGATAATCGTCACGCAAAAGCTGGAAATTTAAATAATGCAATTCCGCAAACCGACGGTGAATTGATAGTTGTCTTTGATGCTGATTTTATCCCCACAACTAACTTTCTCCATCGGACAGTTGGTTTTTTCCAAGACCAAGGAGTTGCTTTAGTACAGACACCCCAAAGCTTTTATAACGCTGACCCCATCGCTCGAAATCTAGGTTTAGAGAATGTCGTCACTCCAGAAGAAGAAGTATTTTATCGTCAAATTCAACCCATCAAAGATGCAGCAGGTAGCGTTGTATGTGCAGGTACCTCTTTTATTGTCAGACGTAACGCTTTAGAAGAGACCGGAGGTTTCGTCACTGAATCTTTAAGCGAAGATTATTTTACAGGAATTAACCTATCAGCAAAAGGATATAAACTAGTTTACCTAGACGAAAAACTCAGCGCAGGATTAGCCGCCGAGAACATTGCAGCCCATGCCACCCAGCGTATAAGATGGGCACAGGGAACCTTACAAGCATTCTTTATTAAATCTAATCCCCTGACAATTCGCGGATTAAAACCCATACAGCGACTAGCTCATTTGGAGGGGTTACTAAACTGGTTTGCCAATCTTTCCCGTCTTGGCTTTTTAATGATGCCTCTTTTATACTCATTTATAGGTATTATACCGATACAGGCAACCGTAGAAGAAGCATTATATTTCGTTCTGCCATTTTACCTGATGCAGTTGAGTGTATTCTCCTGGTTGAATATGCGATCGCGTTCGGCAATACTTTCAGAACTTTACAGTATAGTTTTGGCTTTCCCTATTACTATAGCGGTAATTCAGGCGATGTTAAATCCTTTCTCTCAAGGTTTTAAAGTCACTCCCAAAGGAACTTTAAATCATCGCTACAGTTTTAACTGGGGTCTAGCTTCACCTTTAATTTTCTTATTTATTATTACTGCAATTAGTTTATGGCGTAACCTAGGGATGTGTTTATCTTTACTGTGGACAGGAGCCAATACTCCCCAAGTAGTGGAACATTTAAAGGGGTTAGATTTAGGCTGGATTTGGAGCGCTTATAACCTCATACTTATTGGCATTGCTCTACTGATACTCTTAGATGCACCAAAGGCTGACCCTTACGAATGGTTTGACCTACGGAGGATTGTTAAGTTGCACTTGGATGAGAATATAGACGAAAATAATATACAGGAAAATCAGTTTTGGGGTTTCACCACCATGATTTCTGAAGTAGGAACAGAGATAGCTCTCACCCAAAAACTTCCCTTGGGTTTATCCCCCGCTCAAAAGGTAAAATTAGAAATTGCTGAAGAGAAACTAAATCTGGATGCAGAAGTACTCAGCACCGGATTCAACCAAGAATTTCCTACCATCAGGCTAAAGTTTTCTTCCCTGAGTTTAAATCAACATCGTCAACTCGTAAAAATACTATTTTGTCGTCCCGGACAGTGGAAACGCAGCTGTAGTCCTGGAGAATTAGAATCTTTAGTATTACTATTCAAAATTATTCTCAAACCACGAGTTTTATTCAACCGTAACGTAGACGCGATCGCTATGAAAGTTTTTAAGTTTTAAGTACTTTTGTCTACATTAATTTTTATTTGAGACGATACTTATACAATTCATCATAAACTTCATTACACTGAAAAAGAATACTCTCAAACTGTTTTGGGATAGAATTTTCTTTCGGCTTATAATGGTAAAATCCTGTTGAATTTCTTGCATTCTCATACCACCCATACTTACTCCAAATATCGTCAGTTGGGTTCCCAGTATGCCACTTTAACATTGCATCAGTGAATTCAACCCCCACAGCCTTGCACAGCAAAGATAAAATATGGCGAGGATTTTCGAGCAAATCTTGAGCATCTATTACTGGTGGAATAATACCCGTGTGCTTACGAACGCTTTCAAACAGTTGTTTCAGTCTTAATATACCTATTGTTTCCAAGGTTGGATTCTTTTGCCATAATTGAATATATGATAAAAGCATCTCTTTAGGTTTACGAATTAGAAAGCAATTAGTTAATTTAAATACCCAATTAATATCAATGTGTGGTTGGAGTCGGTAAACCATATACTTTTGATAGTAAATTGATTTTCCGGCTGGAATTGTCCCAGTCGTTACTTGCTCTACTATCTTTACCCAGTCTGTTTCATAATGATTAAGTACTTCATCTCTCCCTGGATCATTGCGTCCACTAACTAAAAGATAATGTGGATAAAGTGGTTCATCATGGACAAAGGTATCTGGACGAGATGCCCAAGAACGTAATAAAACAGTTGAAAGACATCGTGGACTAGCCCACATAGCAATACGCTTTAGATTATTTCCCATTGTATTAATCTTTTTTAAATCACACAAAAAATATATTTTTTTAAATAAAATTACTCTCTGAAGGATATTCATCAATATTTGTATAAAATATTAAAACTTCTTCTCCTGATTGAATATCTCCTAATGCAATTAAATGTGCCCAAAGACCAATTTCATTATGTTCCCATTTGATAAAAGCGTTAGGATTTTCTGAGTGATTACAAAGTGATGAAAGACCAAAAACAATATGTCCTTGACCTGCCTTTGACTCCTTGTACTCTAAAGGAGTTACAAAACAGTATTTAAAAATGTCTATTTGCTTGACATATTTCCATTGTTGTCGAGGGAAAGAACTAACTGGAGCAACCTCTATCAGAGTTTTTTTGGGAATGAGTTTTGTTGCAACAATACCTCTTCCTTTTGGTGGTATTTTCTTTACTTCTATCATTTTTCGATAAGTATCATAGCATTGACTATTTCGCAAAAATAAGGATGAAATAGCTGGAAATATAGGGTTAACCTGAGATGAGGCAGCTTTCACAAAATGAAATTTGTCAACCCATTTTTAGCCTTTTTTGTTTGGAACTACTTATAATTACATTACCGAAATAGACACCTTTGCGATGATATTCTAAACTTCATCCTAAACGCTTAATTTAGTTACATTATTTAAAATTAACTCAGCTTCTGCTTCTTGCAATCCTAATGCCGTTAGCAGTTGTGGTTACTGGGGTATGATTTGTCTTCTATGGGGGTCAACATAGAAAGATGCGATCGCATTTCTGAGCTATTCTGATTTTACCCTCTAAAAATTATTTTTAAATCACGAGTTTTATTCAACCGTAACGTAGACGCGATCGCCATGAAAGTTTTTAAGTTTTAAGTACTTATGACAAACTTTTCTGAGAATTTTTCATACTTTCATAATTATCCAAAAGAATCCCCCGTCAGGATGAGGAATATAGAATATCAATTTCGATAGGATAGTTCAATAAAACAAAATTATCGAACTATCAGTGAAAAATTGGCAGATATTAACTCACAATTAATAACACCATTAACCGGAGTATCCTCAGCTATACAGCAGTCTACTCCGCTCATAGCTGATGATTTGCTTGAACCCCGTTCTCTTTCTATAAATGGTTATAATCGCTCATCGGATTCACAGGGATCAGAATTACAAAATAAAAATCAACATTTTTTAAACAGCTTATATAACTCCATTCCGGAGAATATTCACACATTTAGCAAGAACATTCAAAATGACACTACCAACTACACCACCGAAAAAGATATCTTCTTAGATAATTCCCTAATAACAGAGATAGAAGAATCAACAGATACCGGTAACTTTCACTCTATAGGAACAACCTCATTAAACTTACCCCATTTATCTGAGGCAGACATAGACTTTTATCTCTTCGAGGATACAGAACTCGAAACCAGTAACGAAACCTATATAATTACCCACGGATGGAATAGTAATGGAATTTCTGAAGGTCAATGGACAGATTTAGCCTCATCTGTTCAAACTTACAGCGAAAATGCTAATATCATCTTTGCTGACTGGAGTGACATCTGCACAAATCCCAATTACTGGCAAGCCTCCCAAGACACAGATGTAGTTGGAAATGCGATCGCTGATTTTTTATATATTGAAGGAATTAATCCCACCCAGACAACTGCTATTGGTCATAGTTTAGGGGCTCATGTAAGTGGTAACATTGGGGAAAGATTAAACGAACTAACAGGTGAATCCCTGGATATGATTATTGGTCTAGACCCTGCAGGACCAAACTTTGAAGGTACCGCTAGTTCAAACACATCCCTGCGTCTTGATGAAACGGATGCAGATAGAGTAGTGGCTTTCCACTCCACTAAAAGTTTAGGTTACGATAGCGGCTTAGGTGATGTAGACTTTTACCTTAATAAATGGGATGACTTCAATTATCGTCAACCAGGTCAAGAAAATTTCATTGCTGACCACGGTTATCCCATTGAAGTTTTAAATTATTTATATCAGGGTAAGTCTTACACTCAGCCCGATGATACCGTATTTGATTACGATGATGTATTAGGTATAGCTCCAGGTCGTTATGATATTAGTACTGTTGTTTGACTCCACTGCTCGCTAAAGACGAGGGGATTCCTGCATACTGGTCTTTAGTAGACATCTGTTTATACGAGTCAGCTTACGTAAAAACTAGCATTCCTGAATTGAAATATGAATTTATCTTTTTCACCCTTAGTGGAGTCAGTAGAGGGGCTTTAAGTACTCCTTGTAGAGTTCGTTTTTGGACTACTGCGGGCATCCCCCGTTTTCTAAACGGGGGTATGCTTAAATTTACTAGTACAGCACGGCGTAAATAAATAGACCATTAATCTGAAGCAAAAAGCTTATATTTCAAGCTTTTGCGCCTTCTGCCCTCTGCCTACTTACTTCTGCCTTCATTTACTAGTTCCCTTAATCCCCCAAGGGGGCTGGGGTGGGGAGCTATTCATATCTTTAATCAGCAACCGTTGAAAACTCTATCCCAGAACCAGAAAAATATAATTAAAAAATATTATCATTTCTTCAACAGCATTGGAGTAAAATTTGGGTTAATCTGATGAGACCCTTGTTCGTGAAAATGCTTCCTTAATAGACCTATGTCCTTTGTACCCCTACATATTCACAGCGATTACAGCTTGCTCGACGGTGCTTCCCAGTTACCCGCTTTGATTGATAAAGCTATTGAAATGGGAACTCCAGCGATCGCGCTGACGGATCATGGTGTAATGTATGGTGCAATTGAGTTGATAAAAACCTGTCGGGGTAAGAGTATTAAACCGATAATTGGTAATGAAATGTATATTATCAACGGTGATATTACTAAACAGGAGCGTCGTCCCAAGTATCATCAGGTAGTTTTAGCAAAGAATACTCGCGGTTATAAGAATTTAGTTAAGTTAACTACCACTTCTCACCTCCAGGGTGTCCAGGGAAAGGGTATTTTTTCTCGTCCCTGTGTAAATAAGGATTTATTGAAGCAGTATCATGAAGACTTAATTGTTACTAGTGCTTGCTTGGGTGGAGAGATTCCCCAAGCTATTTTAAGTAAAAGACCCGACGCAGCGCGGAAAGTCGCAAAATGGTACAAAGAAGTATTTGGGGATGACTTTTACTTAGAAATTCAAGACCACGGTTCCCAGGAAGACCGGATTGTTAATGTTGAAATTATCAAAATTGCTAGAGAGTTAGATATTAAGTTTATTGCCACTAACGACTCTCACTATATATCTTGTTATGACGTAGAAGCACACGACGCATTATTATGCATCCAAACCGGTAAACTAATCATTGAAGAGAAACGGATGAGGTATAGCGGTACAGAATACCTCAAATCTGCCGACGAAATGAGACAGCTATTCCGCGACCACCTGGATGATGACGTAATTGAAGAAGCGATCGCTACCACTTTGGAGGTGGCGAATAAGATAGAAAAGTACAATATCCTAGGGGAACCCAGAATACCGGATTTTCCCATACCTTCAGGTCATACACCCGATACCTATGTAGAAGAGGTTGCTTGGGATGGACTCTTAACTAAACTGAATCTGAAAAGTCGTCAGGAAGTAGATACAACCTATAAGGAAAGACTCGAATATGAACTGGAAATGATTCAGCGGATGGGTTTTTCCACCTACTTTTTAGTAGTTTGGGATTATATTAAGTTTGCTAGGGATAACCGGATTCCAGTGGGACCTGGGAGGGGTTCTGCGGCGGGTTCATTGGTAGCGTATACAATGGGAATTACTAATATTGACCCCGTCCATCATGGGTTATTATTTGAAAGGTTTCTCAATCCAGACCGGAAGTCAATGCCTGATATTGATACTGACTTCTGCATTGAAAAGCGGGACGCGATGATTGAGTATGTGACTAAACAGTATGGGGAAGATAAAGTCGCGCAAATTATTACCTTCAACCGGATGACCTCCAAAGCGGTATTAAAAGACGTAGCAAGGGTATTGAATGTACCTTACGCAGAAGCGGATAAAATGGCTAAATTAATCCCAGTTGCACGGGGTAAACCTGCGAAGTTGAAAGTAATGATTTCCGATGCTACTCCCGAGCCAGAATTTAAGGAAAAGTATGATAATGATTCTAGGGTACGTCACTGGATTGATATGGCTATGCGTATCGAGGGAACTAACAAAACCTTCGGTGTTCACGCTGCTGGTGTGGTGATTTCAGCCGACCCTCTAGATGAAATTGTCCCGCTACAGAAGAATAATGACGGTGCGGTGATTACCCAGTATTATATGGAAGATATCGAAGCCTTGGGTCTATTAAAAATGGACTTTTTGGGATTAAGAAATCTCACCATGATTCAAAAGACTGTTGACTTAATTTCTCAACAATATGGTTATCCCATCGACCCCTATGATATTACAGCCATAGAAAGACAATCGCAAAAAAGATTAGCTAAAGACGATAATAAAGAATTACCAAAGGAAGTACAGAAAACCTACAAATTATTAGAATCCGGTGAATTAGCAGGGATATTCCAACTCGAATCATCGGGGATGAAACAGATAGTAAAGGATTTGAAACCTTCTAATATAGAAGACATTTCTTCAATTTTAGCTCTCTACAGACCCGGACCCTTAGACGCAGGATTAATCCCCCACTTTATTGACCGCAAACATGGTAGAGAAGAAATAGAATACGCTCATAAAATCCTCGAACCCATATTAAATGAAACCTACGGAATTATGGTCTATCAAGAGCAAATTATGAAGATTGCTCAAGATATGGCAGGATATTCACTAGGACAAGCCGACCTGTTGCGTCGTGCAATGGGTAAAAAGAAAGTCAAAGAAATGGAGAAGCATCGGGAAATATTCATCGATGGTTCTGCAAAGAACGGTGTTAGTAAAAAAATTGCCGAATCTTTATTCGACCAAATGATTAAGTTTGCCGAATATTGTCTGAGCTACGACACGGAAGTTTTAACGGTAGAATATGGTTTAATACCCATCGGTAAGATAGTTGAAGATAAAGTTGAGTGTCACATCTACAGCGTTGATAAAAACGGTCATGTATATACTCAACCCATCGCTCAATGGCACAATCGTGGACAACAGGAAGTCTTTGAGTATGAATTAGAAGATGGTTCAACAATTAAAGCCACATCAGACCATAAATTTATGACCGCAGATGGAAAAATGTTACCTATTGATGAGATATTTAAGCGGGGTTTAGATTTACAGCAGGTGAGAGTACCTGTTTATTCTTAGTTTTCCCATTTTTAAGTTACGTCAGTTCGGGAAAAGTCAGGTTTATTCAACAGTGAATTGCTCAAACAGTACAAAAATATTGACCTATACCAAAACTAGCTTTCCTTTTTCTTTAATAGAGCGATAGTGAAGTCTTCAGTATTAAAGTCAAAGTTAGGGGTTTGCTCCGCTTTACAGAGTTTTTTAGCACTTTCAGGCACTTTTTTAGCTAAATAATTCATTAAATGAGAAACTTTTATACTTTTATCACTTTTTATATTTCCTTTTCCTTTGAGTGCCTCAATCAAGTGATAAGTATAAATACTCATTTCTTTACTTGGGTGAATCCAAGAACTTTCCGAACCTTTTGATGAAGTAAAAACTACTATACCCTCACCATTGTTGCGGTCATCTACTGATATTTTAGGATAAGCCTTTTCTTCAAAATCAGAGAGAATTCTTGAGAACAGTGGTACTGGTTCTTGTTTTTCCAGTTTATCTTTAGAGGTTGCCATTCCAGCCGCATGACAGCTATCAATAACAACCAGAAGGCGTTTTGCTTTAATTTGTCGTAGTTTCTCGTTAAAGTTTTCTGCACTTAATGCAGTCTCTTCAAAGTAATTAGTGTCTGTATCATGTTGTATAAGATAATAGCAGTTATCGCTTTTTCTACGTACTCCGTGACCTGAATAATATACAGTTACTGTTGCGTTTGGGTCATGTTCAGCCTGCTGCTTCAACCAATTCAACCCGTCCAAAATGTTCTTGCGTGTTGCTAGCTCATCATGTAACAGCCGAATATGGTCTTCATCATCAGAATAAGCACAAAACTTTGGGTTAACTAAGGTTTTACGGATTTCTTGTACATCTTTAACAGTTACTGGTAGAGATAATTTGCTATTAGCACATCTTCCTACACCAATAAGCAGAGCATATCCGTGTTCAAAGCTTTTTTTCTGTCCTTTTCTTAATTTAATCCAATAAATTCCTACGAACCCTAACCCTAGCCCTAACCCTAACCCTAGCAATAATAATCCTAAAAATACTTGCCAGGGAATTTTCGAGTCACTAGACTCAATAACATCACTCCCTTTCGGCTCTAAGATTTCCGGTTTATTTTCTTCTCCTTCCCCCTGAACCTTGTTCTCTGGTTTTGGATTTGAATATTCTGACGGAGCAGGAGTAATATAATCATCAATATATTCTTTCTGAAGTTTGTCGAGTTCTTTCTGATTCTCTCTAATAAACTTATTAATAGTATCTTTCCAAATCCTATCATCACCAGGAAGTACTAAACCATAAGGTTCTAATCCAAGTTTGCCTTTATATTTGCCTTTATAGATGATATAATCTTCTGAATCTGAAATCGCGTCTTGTTTCAAAATACTTGTGAGGAGAATTTCATCATTAACAAAACCGTCAATTTTTCCATCTTCCAAGGCTTCGATAGCTTCTCCTTTGGTTTTGAAATTCTTTATAGAATGGTTATCTGGAAGAAAAGCAGAAATTTTATTTTCTGATGTAGAGTTTTCAATAATACCAAGATTGACACTATCGTTCGTTTCTAAATCTAAAACATTTTTAAAGAGTCTTTCTTTTGAGTTAGGTATTAAAATTTTTGTTCTCGATTTAGCGAAACGTCTGGAAAATATAAGACCTTGTACATCCTCCCTTATTGTATTAGCACCACACTCTATATCAAATTTAGGAGGTCTAGATTCTTGTATCTTTGTGTTTTCAAAACGGTCTTCAAACCTAACAGAATATGGTTTAATTTCAAATCCATTATTAACTAATCCATTGGTGTTTAAATAGTTTTCTAACAATCCCATTAGCTTAGCACATAAACCAGCCGGTTCTGCCAGTGAATTGTTTTCATGACTTACTGGAAAGTTTCCATTGCTATAACCCCAATTTAAGATATTTTCATTTTTTATTTTATTAAGAACTCTGGAGGAGTTATTTGTATTTTCTCCAGATGTAGAGGACTGTGCAATTACAGAAGAGCTTGCAAAAAAAAAGCTTCCAGTGGCAATGGTAAATGATACCACTGTGAGTGTTTTTAAATTTAGTATATTTATATATTTATTTGGTTTTTTGGTATTAGGTTGGAGATGAAATGAATCAAAATTGATTAATTCTATCCGAGCAAGATATGAGAATATACTGCAGAGCATATACAGTGAAAACATGTAGACAAAAATGTATTATCTCATACCATTTTTATGGTTTTAGTATATTACCTTACATACCATGTTTTAAATTAAATAGAACTTACGCAAAAGCAACGTAATTCCACCATTACTTTAGGCATGGACACTATATCATAAATTTTCAAGCGGACATCATATTACTCATTTGTAAGTGTGGGTTCGGGTGTTGGTTCGGGAGTCGGTTCGGGAGTCGGTTCGGGTGTCGGTTCAGGCGTGGGGTCAGGTGTGGGATCAGGTGTAGGTTCAGGAGTCGGATCGGGTGTCGGTTCAGGAGTCGGTTCGGGAGTCGGTTCAGGTGTTTGGTCTGGAGTCGTCTCCGGAGTAATTTCAGGTGTTGGAAGTGTGTGAGTTACCTTTTTCCCGCCAAGGAGATAATTCCGACTCTGAGTCGCAACAGAGGAGTACT
>JBHJJE010000001.1:0-209644 GCA_050042865.1 Mastigocoleus sp. | reverse complement strand
CTGTTCATATTTACGTGAATTTAATCTAAATCTTTCTTGAGCTACTTTAAATACCTTTACTAAACGAATTAAGTGTTCTACATAAATTCGTTCAGATGCTAGCTGTTTATTTTTATTTTTTTCTTCAATAGTTAACTCTTTCAAGTAAGCGCTGTGCTTCTTTAGGATTCGCTTCAATATACTCTAATACGTTACTCATAAAACTCTGATAAAACACCCTTTTATATTATTTTATCAGAGTTAAATTATTTCTCGGAGATGTCTAATACCTGAGTAGTAATTTTTGATGAATTTATCAGCTTTGGTCATGAATTGTTCGAGGTTTGTGACGAATACCTGTTCTGTATCAATTGCCTGAATCATTATTTTCCCCTATTAACTATATGAAGCGCTTTAGTACTCGTTTGGAAGCATTAGAACTTTTTCAACCAGATAAAGTTTGATATGGCTCAGTGGAAAATCTGTATATTCAATTTCTTGGCGTAATACTTCTTGATTTGTGTCCCATTCACAAATCAAAACACCAGAATTTTCTTCAACTCGTAAATGCCAAATTTGAAATTCTCGTAATTGTGGATTTGATAGTAATTCCTGAGTTTGATGTGAAGCTATGGCATCTAACAACCAGTAGCAATTTGCTTCTTGAGCTAGGTATTGGATACCTTCTGTATATTTCAAGCCCAGGTAGTATTTATAAAGAATGCTTGAGCCACAAAAGGCATTCATTTCTTCTGCTATTTTCATCTCAATTCCCTCTAAGGTCTTCACAAATTAAATGGCGTTAGCCATGGGGAATTTAGGAACTTCCGGAAAATAAATTGTTCAATTTCCAATACCTTTGCTAAGAAAGGGTTCAATCAAATATAGACCTGCACAGCGAGCACCTTACCCAAAATTACCCTGTATTTCTACTAATTTTGGCTTGGTTTGCGGGGGTATTTTATACAAATGACTTATTTCCTCAACGCGTTAAACCCCCGCGCCGCAAAGGCTGGGCACTTTTGTCCAGATTTTCGGTAGGGCAGTCAGTAGTATAAATACTTTTCAAATGGTGAATAAGGCACGGAGTAAACATCCTAGACAAGAGCTACTATATGACGTTAACTCCGATACTCAGTAATCAGTCTATCCTGGGATAGAGTAATGAGTTTGTGTGTCATACACAGAGAATAAGTATTATTTTTTTATTCAACTTAAGTGTAAACAGGTAATTATTTGAATTTTCAATTTAAAAAATAATACAGAAAATAGAAAAATAGTACGAGTAAATGCGTGTTAATACGTAATAATTATTTTATTAAGTTATAAAAATGCATATAATTTAATCGTAGAAAAAAATAATTTTTTTTTATTTCGGTAGGACGATTAAAGTGCGGTTTATTTCGAGGTATCACTACAGATATAGAAATACGGGAGATGTAATTGTTTTCTATGTGTTTAAAACTCAGAGATGATTTCAATTATCAAAGACATTATTTGTTTGTTGTACCAATATCTTCAAGGAGATTGATAATTTCTGCATTTGGGATAACGGTATTCAATAGTATCGTCAATAGCAACTTTATGAATATTAGTGCGTTAATGCTGGGGGTTTTAGGATACTCCTTAATAGGATGTAAAGATAGACTGAATGGACTTTTTAGTAAGACTAGATTCTATAAAATAGGCAAGATAGTAATTGCTATTTTAGGTGCATTGATAGTATTAAATGCTTTTGGAACTCCAGCACAAGCACAATTTTATCAGAATGCAGAAACTTGGATGACTGGTCAATTCGGGGGTGCAGGTGAGGCGATTCCTTTAGTATTTAATGTGTTAAGAGGGTTATTTTTAATTTATTTGGGAATATCTTTAGTAAAAGTGGTTCAAGCAGCTCGGGAAAATGAAGATTGGCAAAATTTGGCTAGAACTCCTATGATTATACTGATTGCAATGACTGTAGGGGATATATTAGCAAACGTAATAACTGGGGGGGGTACAAATGCTGGAGGTGGAAATGCCGGAGGTTAAAAAGTATCGTAGTGTTAATGGGACTCTAGGAAAACAACCGAATATCGGTCCATTCCCAGCAGAGCAATTAATACCTTGGGCAGTAATAGCAGGAAGTTCATATTTTCTAGGTCACAGTTTATTGCGGTTGAATTGGGTTTGGGTGATAGCTTTAGGGGCTTCGGGAATTTCCACATGGTGGATATTAACTGCTTCGGGAGGATGGCGAATTTTATCAAAGTTTATTGTTACTCCTAATTGGACGAGAGGGTATCGGAAGTATAAGGCAGTGCGCTCTAAGAGTAATGAATAATGAGTGATGAATGATTAAATCAAGAGTAGTTAAAAACGGAGAAAAAAAAGTAAAACTAACCCCCTTAGAAGATGGGCTAGCGTTAGCAACAATGTTGCAAATCAATCTGCAAGGACGTAGAGTTGGCGCATATGTTTTGCGGAAGGGGGGTGATAAATTTCTGATTAGATTTGGATTTGAGTGCAAGGGTATTCACTCAATAATTCGCAAGGAACAAATAGATGCAATTTTTGATTCAATTGAATCGGGTCTAAAAGATTTACCAGATGGAGAGCGTCTAACAATTCATTTAAGTTCCTTTACTGATGATAAGGCTCGGCAGGAGGAACTGAAAAATTTAAGCTTAAAAGCACCAAATAAAGAGCTGCAATATCTGTTGATGGGAGAACGTCGTCGCACTCAAGAATTAACACAGTCGGGAATTCGCAAGCCCAAAAAATTACACCTATATTGCACCTATACGATTGCAGACAGTAGTATGGGGGCATCAGATGCAATAGAAAAAATGCTCTCTAAGCTTGAAAAAGACTGGAAGAGTTTTACTGGAGAAATTAACGAATTACAATTTAATCGTATTGAAGGTTTGATGAAAGCTTCTTTTACAGAGGGGTTCTGTTTGTGGGAGCAAATCATCAGTAATAAAATGGGTTTAGATATTCGCCCCCTCGATGCAGAAGAACTTTGGGGAAATTTGTGGCAACGATTTAACAATACACCAGCGCGAGAAATTCCCCAATTATTAATTCTTGATGAAAAAGGTCTGCGAGAAGAAATTTATTCAGATGTTGGGGCAACATCTTTTCTGATGGAATCCGAATTCTCTGTTCCTGTTGCAGATAGGCGTTGGGTGCATCTGAAAGAAAAGTACATCGGTGCGATGACTTTTGTCTCTAAACCAGGGGGGTGGATAAATAAAGAACAACAACTTCGGTATTTATGGGAAGTTTTGTCGAGAGAGCGAGTTTATGATACTGAAATTTTTTGCGAGTTGATGCGCGCCTCGGAAGCTTTAGTCAAAACTAATATGCAACGTATGACCAAACAGGCAAATACATCTGCAACAATAGCTGAAGAAAAAAATTCAGTTGATGTCCAGTCTTTGCTGAATATTAAAAAATCCATAGCAGCTCAAGAAGAGCTTTATGAAGGGGCTGTGCCAATACATACAGCAACAGTATTTCTGGTGCATCGTAAAAATCGTAAACAACTTGACGGAGCTTGTAAATATTTAGAGTCATGTTTCCTGCGCCCAGCATGGGTAGTTAGAGAAACTGAATATCCTTGGCGAATTTGGTTACAAACTTTACCCATTACCTGGGAACGATTGATGACAACTCCTTTTAATCGACGTTTGGTTTATTTGAGTGGAGAAGTCCCAGGGCTAATACCATTGTTGAAAACAAAAGCTGGGGATAAAAGCGGCTTAGAATTAATTGCAAACGAAGGAGGAACACCAGTATTTCTTGATTTATATAATCAACATAAAAGTTTAGGATTGTTTGCTACCACTCGTGCCGGAAAGAGCGTACTGGCATCAGGTATTATCACTCAGGCTTTAGGACATGGGATACCAGTAGTAGCAATGGACTATCCCAAGCCTGATGGGACTAGTACTTTTACAGATTACACTCAATTTATGGGTGAAGATGGGGCTTATTTTGACATTACCAAAGAATCAAGCAATTTATTTGAACTGCCTAATTTAGGAGATTTACCATCATCAGTACAGCAGGAAAGGTTTTCAGATTATAAGGACTTTCTTGCAAATGCATTAATGGTAATGGTTGTGGGTACAAAAACAGAGAAAAATGCTCAGCAGCAAATACTGAGTGATGCAATACATTCTATTATTGCATTAGCTCTGAAGGCATTTTTTAGTGATGATTTAATACGAGACCGTTACGCTGCAGCATATGTGAACGGTTTTGATTCAACTGAATGGAAGACAATGCCGACGCTACGTGATTTTCTGAGTTTTTGTTCCTATGAACGTTTAAGATTAGATTCAGGTGGTGAAGATATAAAAGCAGCTTTAGAAACTATAAGATTGAGATTAAGATTTTGGCTCTCTACTAGGGTAGGTCAAGCTTTGGGGCAACCTTCTAGCTTCCGTAGTGATGCACTGCTACTGATATTTGCGCTGCGAAATTTATCAAATGATGAAGATGCAGCAATTTTGAGTTTGAGTGCTTATAGTGCAGCATTACGTAGGGCGTATTCTGTAAAAGCAAGTGTATTTTTTATTGATGAAAGCCCAATTCTATTTGAATATGACTCGATAGCAGCATTAGTTGGCAGACTCTGTGCAAACGGCGCAAAAGCAGGAATTAGAGTGGTTTTATCTGCTCAAGACCCAGATACCATCGCTAAATCTCCAGCAGGAGCAAAGATTTTTCAAAACTTAACTACTCGTTTAATCGGAAGAATTCAGCCCACTGCAATTGATAGTTTTGTCAGTATTTTGAAATACCCCCAAGAGATTATTTCTAAGAATACAATGGAGAAATTTTTCCCAAACAAGGAGGAATTTTACTCTCAGTGGTTGCTTGATGATAATGGCATTTTTACGAGCTGCCGTTATTACCCTTCACGTAATTTATTTGCAGTGGTCGCGAATAACCCAGATGAACAAGAGCAAAGGACATTAGCAATGTCGAAATATACCGATAAGTTTGTTGCAATTACGGAGTTTTCTAAGCAGTTAGTGGATAGTAGGCAGTCGGATGAGTAATGAGTAATGAAAAAAATAAACAAATTGACTTTTAGCTTAATTGTAATTAGCGTGATATCAACGATTAGCATCGGGAGCAGTGCTAGTGCTTATGCTCTAGGAATACAGAACCCCCTAACTGGATTCTTAGAGCAATGGCAAAAACAGTTAAGCTCTATCAACAAATATGTACAGGGTACAGTTTCTAGTAAATTGAATGATTTATCAGAATCTTTACAAGGTGATTTGCAAGCAGTAATTAACGAATCAGTTGGAGCATTTGGATTACCGGATGCAACGGAAACTAGAAAAAAAGTTGAGGAAATAGTTGACTCAGGTGTAAATAGTGTTGACAAGGTAACTAATGAAATTGACCGCCAGATTACCCGCGCTTCTTCAAATACAACTTTAAGTAAAGAAGGGCAAGAAGTTGTTAAAGAGCAAATTGAGGAAACCGAATCATCCCTAACGAGAGTAAAAGTTTTTGAACAAGCAGCACAAAATGATGTAGTCACACAGAATGTGATGAAGCGAATTTCTCAGCAAAATACTGAAATTGTCCAAATTTTAGGTGCAATGAAAAATGAAGATTTAAAATCAAAACAATCTCAAGATTTGGCTAATCTCAACTTGACTAATATTTCCCGTTCCATCGACGGGCAGAACCAAGCACGTCAAAGAGAATTATTAGGGCAAAGTAATAACAATCTACTACGTAGTGTTTCACAAGCAAGACTCTTTTAGAAATTAGCCCAATGCAAGTGTGAACTGTTGTTTTTAGGGCACAGATTGAAGAGTTCATCGATATTCAATATTCATATATTTTGTATGAACTAACTCGGAGTCCGTGTCTTTTACTTAAAAATATCAAGAGCAGGTTCAAAAATGTTTTCTGTTATAGGCTTATATGCTCAAGTTCGAGTGCCAAGAGAAGGTCTGCCCGCCTCTGGTATTATCGAAAATGGCGAGGCGACAAGCGCTGCTGCTGCTAACGCGATAGAAGAATTGTGGAATGATGTATTATTTGATGGTAGCTTGTATGGAGCAATTGCAAATCTTGGAGTTTTCTTTGCTTTAGGAACCTTATTAATCTTTATCGTTCAATGGACGCGAGAAATGATTGATGGTGATGTCTCCAAAAGTTTTTCAGATTTGATTTGGCCAGTTCTTGTGATTGTATTACTTGCTAATAACGCTAAGCCACTGGCATATGCAACGAAGGGCTTGAGAGAAATAATCAACCAGACAAATCAGGCAGTTCTAACTTCTACATCAGCTTCAATACAGCTTCAAGAAGCTTATCAAAAAGTCATGCTCAGAACTGGAGAAAAAGATTTTATTCAAGGAAAAATGAGTCAGTGTGATGGAATTGCTGACCCAACTCAAGAAACAAACTGCTTACAACAGGTTTCTCAAGAAGCGGAGGAAAGAGTAGAGAAACTAGATACAGATTGGCGACCTGATTGGCTTAAGGGTGCTAGTAATTTTTTGAATACTAATATTTTTGAGTTAGTACTGCGTGCTTTTTTAATGGCATCAGCTCATGCCTTCCAGTGGATAATTGAAATCTGCCTATTACTAACTGCATTAATGGGACCACTTGCAGTGGGAGGTTCTTTACTTCCGGTTGGTTCAAGAGCTATTTTTGCGTGGTTGACAGGTTTTTTCTCAGTAGGAATGATAAAGCTTAGTTTCAATATTATTGTAGGTTTGATTGCGACGATGGTTTTAAAAGCTCGTAATGAGGATTCATTAATGTTCGCAGTCACGATTGGTTTTTTAGCTCCAATTTTGTCTATAGGATTAGGTGCAGGTGGAGGGATGGCAGTGTTTAATAGTTTTGCTAGTATGGCAAGTTTTGGATTTCGTACCTTAATTAAGAAGGCAATTAATGTATAGTTTATCTCTTTTTTGAACAGAAAATTACAGTTTTCATATCAATATTTATAGGTAAAAAATATGAGCGAATATACTCCAGAAATAAAAAAATTACGATTTTTGAATCGTAATAAAAAACTATCAACTGGAGATGCTTTTGGTTTATTTACTGTTATTACTTTTGGGCTACATATTATTACCTTTTTTATTCTGTTACTTCTCTATAGTTCTTATTCACAGTTAAATAAAAAGCCTTCTCCTTCTTTAGTGCAATTAGAAACAGGAAAGTCAATAAAAGTAGTAGCAATAGGTAGTAAAGAGCGCTCTCCAAGAGTAGTTTCCCGCTTTGTATCTGATACCATGATATTAATGATGAATGCAAATGGCACTTTACCTATAACTACTTTAGAAGAAGCACAGCAGCCTAAAAAAGATTCTGGAATTGAGATACGTAATTCCAGAAAGGGAGGAGGTAAAATAACAACAGCTGCATGGCAAGCTTCAACTACTTTTTCAGAAGATTTTAGAAAAGAATTTTTAGAACTACTGGCTCAAATGACTCCCCATGGTGTTTTTGAAGAAAAAACTCAAATGACCCTAACTCCACTTTCTATTCAATCACCAGTAAAGATTTCTGAGGGTAAGTGGAAAGTAAAAATGGTTGCAAACCTGACAATTTTTAGTATGGGAAATAATTTAGGTGAGGTTATTCCATTCAATAAAGAGATTTTTGTTCAAGCAGTTGAAGCTCCCGACCCACCAGTAAAAATGACGGGACTAACAGCAGTTATTTATTCCATGCGCAGTTCTGGTTTAGAAATTGTAGGCATTCGAGACATGGATAAGGAGAATTTATAATGTATTCTGATCAGGCAGTGGGCAGTGGGCAGTTGGCAGTCGGGGAAGAGAAAGATGAGGAGGTAAGGACAAAGGACTCTTGGAATGAAGAAAGTTTTGCATCACTGCTTGATTTTAAAGATGAAAATCACAGCAATAATCAAGAGAATCAGTCGGAAGAAATAAATAATCAACTCTCAACAAATGCAGTTGAGGTAAGCGAACTATTTGACGACCCGCAACAAAACAAAACCCAAACCAAATTTTATAGCAATCCCCTCTCAAAAATTGGTTTAGTTGGATTAATTATGGTAGGTATTTTTGGTACTGCTGCAACGGTTGTAAATAGTATTGTCAACCATCGCTCAGACATTAAAATAGCTAACAATAGATTAAATAAGCCCAAATTAGAAAAAAAAGAAAATATTCAAAAAATTAATGAAACAGGAAAATTAAAAGCACAATTAGCTTTATCATCTCAAGCTAAAAAAATAAAATCTCTCGAAGATGCGAGAAAAAAACCTAAAAAGGATAGTGTAGAGAATAAACAGGGGGCTGAAAAAAAACCTCCTCCAAGCAGAACATCGGAGAAAGTTGCTTATACTCCAAGAGTAGAAAGATATACTCCAAGAGCGCCAAGATATAATTCAAGAGTAGAAAGATATACTCCAAAGATTGCTTCTGCTCAACGCTTTCAAGAAGTTGTAAAGCCTAAGCCTAAACCCCTTTATAAAGAGTCTGCATTAGCATCAGATCCAATGGAAGAATGGTCTAAAATTAACCGTTTGGGGAGCTATGGCAGTGTAACAATTGCAATACAAAAAAGAACACAAAATAATCACAAGAATTTGAATGCTGCAACCTTATATACATCCTCAAAAGATGTAACAATTCCTAGGGCGCAGATGGTATCAGTACCTGTACAATCAAATGATTCTGAATTGGAGCCATTGCATACTGAAGAGGCAGCAATTATTAACATTAATAGAGTTCGGACTCGAAGAAATTTACCAGTTTCACAAGTTGAATTCGTAAAACGGCTCACGGTAGGCGCATATGCTGCGGGGAAATTTGCTACTCCTTTAATTTGGAGCAGAAATAATGATGACTCGAAGTCTACACAAAAACAAAAATTTATTATTCGATTATCTGAATCTCTAACTACTACTCAAGGTTATGTAGTTATACCAAAAAACTCTCAAATAATCGCGAATATTACTGATATTGTTCCTGGAGGACTTGTTCAGATGGAAGCAACACAGGTTGTAATTGCTGAAAAAGAATATATCCTCCCAAATGGTGCAATTAAAATTCTTGGAAAATCTGGTCAGGCTTTAATTGCATCAAAACGGAACACGAAACGTGCAGATATAGCTAGACGAGATATAGAGACTTTTGGGGCTGGCTCTTTAGCCAAAGTTGGTAGAGTTCTCAATCAACCTTCAGAAGAACAGCTATCTACAAACAGTGGTATAGGTGGTACAAACACCTTTTCATCAATTAGAAGAAATCGCTCCAATGTTTTAGGAGCGATTTTAGAGGGAGGATTTGAACCACTGACCCAACAAATTCTTCAAAGAAATCAGCGAGCAATTAAAAAAATTCAACAACAGCAGGAAGTCTGGTATCTCAAATCTGGTACTTCGGTACGAGTATTTGTGAATCAATCTTTTCAATTTTAGTTGAGGTTATAGATAATGGTTGGTAGTTTTTGGAAAAATATCCGAAGTTTTATAGTAATTTGCTCTATATTACCCTTGATTAGTTTACGACCAGTATTGGCTGGTGTAAGACAAATTACACAGGAAATAGCTACTGGTCATAGTAGCAATAAAATACCCAAAATAGAACTTTCACCAGGACATGGAGTCAACATATCGTTTATTCAAGTCAAAGAAATCGTTGAAAAAGTATGGTTGGATAATCCTGGGATCGCTTCTTTGGATGTTGATGGTTGTTTATCAGGTTTAAGGCAAGAATGTAATTCTCAAGGGGCGACAGTTATACATTTAAGACGGATAAATCCGTTGAAAATAACTCAGCTACCTTCAAGCAATGCAAGTTTGTTGAGTGTTGTTACGAGGGGTAAAAATGGGCGAAAAATATATGTATTTCGTGTAGCTATGGGAAAAAGCCCCAATTATCATACTCTTGAAATAACGCCTGATACCAACAGAATCAACGGACAGAAAAAAATTAGATTCTCAAATATTAATAACACTGTAAAGATGCAGCGAATAAGTCAGGGGTTACGCATTGTCCAGAAACGGGGCTTAATTTCATATAAATCTTCTTTGTGGAGAAGAATTGAGAATTTTTTCACCTTTTTGAGAATGGGAGAATCAATAAATAAGGCTGCTTTTAAGAGTGGAATTTCTTTACAGTTAGTTAATAGATTGATGGAATTAGGCAGTGGGTAGTTATGAGTAATGAGTAATGAGTGATGAGTAATGAATAATGAATAATGAATCACTATTTTTTACTTGTAATTAATCATGATAAAGATATTCAAGAAAGAACAGAAAATTTTGAAATAAGAATTACCAAAGTTTATTCTGAGCCAGGGTAAACGCAAGAAAATTTAGATGTTATTTCAGCTAGAATGTAAGGGGATCGAAGCTTTTAGAACTTTAAGCATATACTCTTCATCCATGCTAGCTCGCTTCGCTTTTTGACGAATACTACGTTTATAAGACGTTTCTTTATTAATAAAATTGATGCTCCATCGCTTAAGTAAAGCAAAATTTAAAGGTGCATTTTTTGTACGGATGCGACTATTATCCTCATTGAAAGTAACATCTAGCACCCAATGAAGCTGATTTTCAATTGACCAGTGTTGTCGAATTGCTTTACCTATTTTTTGAGCGTCGGGTGGAAGAGAACTTATGTAAAACATCACGAACTGTGTGGTTTTATTCCACAAATGACGGGTACGAACAACTTTGACAATAGTCTTCAATCCAGACCACTGTCCTTGTTTATATAAATTACCCATTTGGTCGATAGAAACTGCCCAGACCTGCCGCTTCTCTTTACGGTGATGCCCCGATTCTACTCGCACATCATAACTGTACTCAATACCATCGAATTTCTTGGTTTCGGCGATTTCAAACCATTGTTTGACCTGAGTGAATAAAGTGGGATGGTTGGCTTTGAGTGCCAGAACGTAATCTGCACCTTTATCATGAATACGACAAGCGATTTCATGTTGAGTTCCCATCGCATCAATTGTAATAATGCATCCAGAAATATCTAGGAGTTCCAATAAAGCTGGTATTGCTGTAATTTCATTACTTTTATCATCTACTTTTACTTGTCCTAGAAATAACCGGTGTTCACTTGCCCATGCACTTACTACATGTAATGCTGACTGCTCTTGATTCCGGTCATAAGAACCCTTAAGAGTTTTTCCATCAATTGGAATAACCTCTGCCCCTAAACCTTTTACCAAGCTACTTAGCCAACTGTTAAAACTACACTCAAATTCTGTTGGTGATATCCGTTCAAACAATCTTCTATAAGTGTCAGTACTGGGTATGCCGAAAGGTAACTTTAAAAAACTAGACAGCCACTCAAAGTGACTTAAACCGTATGTCTCTATATCTTCCCAACCTGTAGCACCGCCAATAGTTGCTAAAAGTGCTATCATCACGATGCTAATGAATGGATGAAGTACACCTTGTTTTCCTCTCGGGTCATCCAAGTTTTCAAAATGGTCTGTTAAATGCTGATAAGCAGTAGAGCAATCAATTGGCTCCATTGATGAAGATTTTTTATTTTTCTTGGTAAAACTAGACGATGCACCAAAACCTGCAATCATGGGAGATACCTAGTAGGACTGCATTTCAATAGCATATTATCATGTCAGTTTTCTTGCGTTTGCCCTGATCTAAATAGATAATTGTATTCTTTAAGCCCTCAGTAGGTGAAGTTATGTTTTATTCTTTTTTCCGATTTTTATGAGACTACTCATAAATCAAACTAAAGTCTTACATCTCTAAATTAGTCGTAAAAAAGTCTCCTAACAATTACGACTGTTTTAATAATCTAATTCTTGTGTTCCCGGAGTTTTTCTATAATATATTCTTCTAGCTCCTTTCGGTCTCTACTACTAGCTTGTCTTTGATAAGTTCTAGCTGTCTGTTGAATAAAGCGACGCTTTTCACTTTGACTCGATTTAAGTTTCACAGAAGAACTATTCTGATGATTTTGTAACTCTTCCCAAGTCCGTTCTGCAACGTTCTCACCCAGCTTGACGAGGGCTGCTGGTAGTAGTTTTTGTGCCTCTTGCTGAAAGTCTTCATCGGTTTCTAAAGAAGCGAAATCCACACTACTCATTTCAATATCGACGTCATTGAATTTATTCATTATTTAGGTATCTCCTACAGATTAATATTCAACTATAGATGCCTTGACTATAGATGTTTGACTACAAATGCTTAACTGGATTGACTGCAATAGATTAATGGCAATAATTGCAATAACAGTAATTTTTCAACAGCTACATTTTAATATGCCGTGTCCATATTACACGAAACTTATCAGTCAGCAAATCCAAAGATAGATACAAGCATTCTGTCTTGATTGGATCTAATATGCCACTATAAGCATAAGGATACAATTATACTTCAAACACCAGAGATAATTGCAGTAGTATATTTGCTTACAAAACTTCCCCACGGCTTTTGTTATAACTGCACATATTTATATTTATATTCTACTTAAAATTAAAAATTAAATAATATTCAATACTTATCGGTTAGAAGTTAGTTTAAAGTTAGTAAGAAAAATTTCTAACTGATTTGAGGCATATTTCCAGGATATGAAATGGTTGTTCTATATGCCTTATTTGATTTATCTGATTTTCTTAACCGTGGAAGATTGAAAAAAAATTTTCTCTTCATACTTGTAGATACATAAGTGCGAAGTATTTTCTGAAATTAGCAACTGTCGAATCCTCGTAAATCCTGAGACATCCGAACGAAAATATTGGCGCTAAGGGAAAAATCAAAGTGCTTAAAAAAGTATCCTTGATAGGGATTATAGCTATTTTACTTCTATGCAATCCTTGGATGAGTAATGCTTTTGCTCAAGTAGAATCTGTGATCACTCCACCCGTAGCTGATACCGGTTCTACAGCATTTATGTTAATTTGCTCGGCATTAGTATTACTAATGACACCAGGACTTGCATTTTTTTATAGCGGATTTGTGCGATCGCGTAGTGTTCTTAATACCTTGATGATGAGTTTTGCTGTGATGGCAATTATTGGGGTAATTTGGGTTTTATGGGGGTACAGTCTAGCTTTTGCACCTAATGGTTCTGCTTTTTGGGGACAGTTCTTCGGTAGTTTTCAATGGCTGGGTTTGAATGGTGTTGGTGTAGAACCAAGCAGATATGCACCTGCAATTCCCCATCAAGCATTTATGATTTACCAAGGAATGTTTGCTATCATCACCCCAGCATTAATATCGGGAGCGATCGCAGAGAGGGTCAGTTTTAGTGCTTACTGTTTATTTGTGCTTCTGTGGTCTACTTTTATCTATTCACCTCTAGCACACATGGTTTGGGGAGAAGGTGGTTTACTGGGTTTAACCGGTGGATTAGGTGCTCTTGATTTTGCTGGAGGTACAGTTGTCCATATAAGTTCGGGTTTTTCAGCACTAATTGCAGCTCAATTTCTCGGACCACGCAAACATTATCCAAATCATATTAGTCCTCCTCATAATGTACCATTCATTTTATTAGGGGCTGGTTTACTTTGGTTTGGTTGGTTTGGTTTTAATGCCGGAAGCTCTTTAGAAGCTGGTAATATTGCCACAGTTGCTTTTGTTAATACAAATACTAGCGCAGCAGCCGGAAGTTTAACTTGGTTAGTCATGGAGAAAGTGCTGCGGGGTAAACCTACCGCAGTTGGTGCAGCTACAGGAGGAGTTGCGGGTTTAGTTGGAATTACCCCATCTGCTGGCTTTGTGAACCCACTGGCGGCTATCTTAATTGGTAGCATCACTACTTTTATCTGTTTTTATGCTGTCAGCCTCAAGCACAAAATTCAAATAGATGATGCTTTAGATACTTTTCCTATTCATGGGGTTGGTGGAACTGTTGGTGCAATTCTGACGGGAATATTTGCCACCACTACAGTTAACCCCAATGGTAAAAATGGCTTACTTTATGGGAATCCCAGAGAACTTCTCGTAGAGATAGCAGCAATTACAGTTGCTTATCTCATTGCAGGTGCAGGGACCTGGATTATTCTCAAATTAATTGACTCCACACTCGGCTTAAGAGTCAAAGAACAAGCAGAATTGCAAGGTGTAGATATTCATGAACACGGTGAAGAAGGTTATAACTCTGAGTTTGGTGATGCGATGAATTTTGGTAATAGATGAGTATGTTGCGATATAGGAAATAGGGGGAGGAAAAGAAAACAGGAAAACAAGCCTATTTTTTATTTAGAGGGGTTTGGGGTAAAATCCCAAATCTTAATTTTTCAAAAGAAAACAAGCATCCTGATCATAAAAATTGATAGTCTCACAAAAAAATATATATAATATTTCAAAAAAGATATTACAAATATAGTTTTAAAAATATAATTTTATAAAAAAATTAATTATATTTTTCCCACTCTCCAGAAGCTTATCAAAAAACTAGTAGTTCACCCAAGGAATTTTGCGTGGTTGTTCGTGAAAAGAAAAAGTTGTTTCTCCCCCCTGTTTCCAGTCTGCGACAACGCTTTCAGCGAACCGCTTCCTCTGCTTCCCCTGCCTGCCTTTACCCGGCAATTTTGGCTTGGTCGAGTACTAGGCATTTTAACCCAGGGGATTTAAAATTTGATCCAAAGTGCTTTTATGGAAGCGAATAGTGTCCGCAACAGCAAAAAATCTACCAACTTGGGCATTCTTAATATCACTGATAAGTAATGGCTTATTAATTGTCACCGTAATTTTACTAATTTGGCGACAACAAGATCTTAATTCCTTTCTAGGAACTATTACGAATTCAGACCAGACCGAATCTAATAGTCAGACACAAGCGATCGCACCTCCTGGGGAACGTTATCAGCTAAACTATCAGCAATGGTTAGATATCCTTGAACAAGAGGCAAATGTTGTAAGCAATCAACGTCCGGCTAATTTAGTCATTCTTGCAGGAGATTCTTTGAGCTTATGGTTTCCTGTTGAACTATTACCAGAAAATAAAAATTGGTTAAATCAAGGGATTTCTGGAGAAAAAACAGCAGGACTCTTGAAAAGATTAAGTTTATTTGATAAAACTCGACCAGAAGCTATTTTTGTGATGATAGGTATCAATGACTTAATTGCAGGAGTTAGCGATCGCAAAATTTTAGATAATCAGCGTCAAATTATCAGTTATTTACGCAGAGTTCACCCCAAAACGAAAATTGTAGTCCAGTCAATTCTGCCCCATAGTCAAGAGCAAGCAACTTGGGAAGGAAAAGAAAAGTTACTTGCAATCCCTAATACTCGTATCCGTAAGTTGAATCAAGAGTTGCAAAAAATTACGAAGCAGCAAAATGCCAGTTTTCTCAATTTACACGATTTATTTGTCAATAAAGCTGGTATCCTGCGTCCAGAACTGACAACTGATGGTTTACATCTGAATTACAATGGATACCTAGTCTGGCGGACTGCTTTGAAGTATTATACTCAAATGGAATTACTCACCAAGAAGTAATCAAAAACCGATCATTCTCATCGGTTATGAATTGATGCAGTGGAAATATTGATGCAGTGGAAATTCTGTTAAATGTATTTAGGACTTATGCAACAAGCGTGTTTTTAAGGGGCACGTGGCACTTAGGCTGATTTCTAATGCAATAATACCGTTTTTGTGTGACGTCGCAAGCAGGGTATTGTGACAATTGGTGTAGTCCTGTTATTTATATTGTTGAGATATATTGACATACCAAAACTTTTTACCGAACAGGCAGGTATTTTACACAACTATCAATAGTTGTAAAGGTTACAATGTTTTCTATTTTGATTGATTTTCTTTCATGAATGTCTATCTTTGCTATGCTTTATTAGTATCTGAAATTCAAGAAAATTTTGTCGGAGGAATGTTTCTAGTTTGCTTAATTAAATTTTTTCGATAGTTACTATTCAAATAGTACTGTAAGCATAAAATAGCTAAATATTCAAATTGAACTTTAATTTATCTTTCAATTTGAATGTAACAAATGAATCAATTTATAAGCTCCATATATATACTAATAGAAATCTATAGATATAATGACCAATGGATACCAAAGCTTTTAAAAGAACTCTTCATCACTCAGAAAATTATCATCGCCGGGGCTTTGGTCATCAAAAAGAAGCCTCCAATCAACTCCAATCTGAATATCAAAGTAATTTGATTCAGCAAATAAGAGATAACAATTACACAATTACTGTAGGTGATGTCACTATTAGGCTTGCAGAGGCGTTTGGCTTTTGCTGGGGGGTCGAAAGGGCTGTGGCAATGGCTTATGAAACTAGACAACATTTCCCTCAAGAAAGGATTTGGATTACTAATGAAATAATTCATAACCCTTCTGTTAATAATCGTCTGCGAGAGATGAATGTAGGTTTTATTGAAGTTAAAGCAGGTGAAAAAGATTTCTCTGTAGTTGAATCTGGAGACGTAGTAATTTTACCTGCCTTCGGCGCTAGCGTCAGCGAAATGCAGTTACTCAACGATAAAAAATGTCAAATTGTTGATACAACGTGTCCCTGGGTCTCAAAAGTTTGGAATACAGTAGAAAAGCATAAAAAGAGCGATTGTACCTCAATTATTCACGGTAAATTTAAGCACGAGGAAACAATTGCCACCAGTTCTTTCGCGGGTAAGTATTTAATTGTATTAAACTTACAAGAAGCTGAATATGTCGCAAACTATATTCTAAATGGTGGTAATAGAGAAGAATTTTTAAATAAGTTTAAAAATGCTCACTCCCCAGGTTTTAATCCAGAACAAGATTTAGCAAACCTTGGTATTGCCAATCAAACTACTATGCTCAAAACCGAAACTGAGCAAATCGGTAAGTTATTTGAGCATACTATGATGAAAAAGTATGGTCCTGGGGAATTAAACCAACATTTTCAGAGTTTTAATACTATTTGCGATGCTACCCAAGAAAGACAAGATGCAATGTTGGATCTGGTAGAGCAAAAGTTAGACTTAATGTTGGTCGTTGGTGGTTTTAATTCTTCCAATACCTCTCACTTGCAAGAAATAGCTGAAGAAAGGAAAATTCCTTCTTACCATGTAGACAGTGTGGAAAGAATTCTTGATTCTGGTAAAATCGAACATTGTCAGCTAAATGGCGAACTCGCAGTTACTGAAAACTGGATACCCCAAGGGAAAATAGTTGTTGGTGTAACTTCTGGAGCTTCCACACCCGATAAAGTAGTTGAAGATATTATCTCTAGAGTATTTGAGATTAAACTGAAATAAAAGCTTCAAATAACTATCAATTACCAGATTTTACAGTAAATTCTGTTCGCTAACTTAATATTTCGGTTAAAAAATGGGAAAAAGCGACAAAATTAACTTTACTACTCCAAGCGGATTTCCAGAATTTTTACCAGGGGAAAAACGCTTAGAAGTATATTTGATGGATACCATTCGTCGAGTCTTTGAAAGCTATGGTTTTACTCCCATCGAAACTCCTGCTGTTGAAAGATTAGAGGTTCTGCAAGCTAAGGGAAATCAGGGCGATAATATTATTTATGGAATCTCCCCCATTTTGCCTCCAAATCTCCAGGAACAGAAAGACAAAGCAGCTGGAAGTGATGATAGTGGTTCTGAAGCTAGAGCTTTAAAATTTGACCAAACTGTACCTTTAGCAGCTTATATAGCTCGTAACCTGAATGAGTTAACTTTTCCTTTTGCACGTTATCAAATGGATATTGTGTTTCGTGGGGAGAGAGCTAAAGACGGTCGCTTTCGTCAGTTTCGTCAATGTGATATTGATGTCATTGCTCGAAAGGAATTGAGCTTGTTGTATGATGCTCAAATGCCGGCTATTATTTCAGAAATCTTTGAAGCTGTAAATATTGGTGATTTTCTAATTCGGATTAATAATCGCAAAATTTTGAGCGGTTTTTTTGAATCTGTCGGAGTTACAGAAGAAAATATTAAATCTTGTATTGGTGTTATTGATAATTTAGAGAAGATAGGCGAGAACAAGGTTAAACAAGGTTTAGAAAAATTAGGAGTTTCTTCAGAGCAAACTCTTCAGATTATTGAATTTGTGAAAATTAACGGTACAGTTGATGAAGTTTTAGGTAGACTCAAACATTTTGCTGAAAATGCTCCCGACGCTAAACAGTTTCATTTAGGGATCGAAGAGTTAGAAACTGTTATTAACGGGGTGCGAAATCTGGCGGTGCCTGATAAACGTTTTTGTATCGACTTATCTATTGCTCGCGGTCTCAATTATTATACAGGAACAGTTTACGAAACTACCTTAATTGGACATGAAGCATTGGGAAGTATTTGTTCTGGTGGTAGATATGAAGAACTAGTTGGTATATTTTTAGGTGAGAAAATGCCTGGTGTAGGTATTTCTATCGGTCTGACTCGTCTAATTAGTCGTTTGCTCAAAGCAGATATTTTAAATCCTTTGTCTTCTACAACAGCAGAAGTGATGGTATTGAACTTGCAGGAAGATTTAATGCCATTATATTTAAGAGTATCTCAAAATCTGCGTCAGGCAGGAATCAATGTTGTAACAAACTTTGATAAACGTCAGGTAGGAAAACAGTTTCAACTTGCCGAAAAACAGGGAGTTAAGTTTTGTGTAGTTATTGGTGCAAATGAAGCTGCTGCACAAAAAGCTAATTTGAAAAATATTCAAACTCGCGAACAAATAGAAGTAAGTCTGGATGATTTAGCCCAGGAGATTAAGCAGTTATTAATTTAAGGTGATTGCCATGAATGAATTTACCATTGTTAACTAAGGTGTCGAGAGTTGAGTAAAGTCGAAACTCATCAACATAGGTATATTCTTTGTCAGAAATCACCTAATATAGAAATAGAGAAAGAAGTATTAGGAATTTCCAGAAAATAAAATACCCATAAAACTAGTACCGCTTGGAATAACTAAGATATCCATCTCAAATCTAATCACGAGAATCGATTTGAGTAAAAAAATGGTTGCGCTATTTAAGCCGCACTGTACTAGTTTTATGAGGAGCTTCCAGAGCAAGGTAGCTATACTACACTCTGTAAACCTACCAAAAAGTCGGGTTCATGCTCTGGCTTTTTTTTAGTTTGACCGGCTGGGTTGTGAGTCAGAACTTGTGCGCATGCAGCACCTCCATCACGTCACAAAGATAGGCAATGCCCGAGTAATCATCGAAAAACTGCGCTGCGACCTCATCCGAAATCTTCACAGCCATATCCCGATTGGGAGTGAGCACCTCGAACTTTATATTCGAGAAGTCGTCAGAGGAAACGGCGGGTTGTCCCGATGAGGGCACGTTGCGACTGCCTTTACCGCCAGCAGGCACCACCGTATAACCGGTAGCCCCGGCTTCGTCGATGATCTTGGCGATCTTTTTCAGCAACAACTTTTCCGTGACGATGACGAGCTTGCTGGCTTGCTGGGTCATGTTGGTTACCTCTCGATGTGTATATTCATTGAACTACATAGAAACTCAGGAAAATGGCACACCGCGCCCTATTGCGCCGATTTCGCTGCCGCCTTGGTCGCCGAGGGGAGTGCAGCGACAGACTGCAACCCCGTATGACATTAACCCCCCATCAGCGCCTGGGCAAGCCCAATGAAGAGCGGTATTCCTATGGCAAGCGCAACTGGTGTGCCGACGGCTGTGGACGAGCCAATATAGGCGGAGGGATTAGCCGACGGGATACCGGCTCGCAAAGTGGGCGGTCCCGAGATGTCTGAACTGGAGGCGGCGATGACTGCCAGAATCACGACACCGCCAGGGCTGAATCCCGTGGCGTAGTGGGCAATCATGCCGAAGCCGAAGGCAATTAGTCCATGCAACAGCGGCGCCACAAAGGCATACAGGGCGTACCACTGACCTACCTTGCGTAGCTCGCCGAGCCTTGCCGTGGCTTCCATGCCCATTACCAGCATTAGTATCGAAAGTAGACCGCGGAAGCCGGGATTGAAGAAGCTCTCATAGACCTTTTCCGGACGGGTTAGCAGACCTAAAGCAAGACCGAGCACCAGTGCCGATAGTGCAGAACCCTGGAGGCTTTCCTTCACGATGGGCCATATCTTGACCCGCTTGTCTGCGGTACTGCGCTTGGGATAACCGCTTGCGGTAATGCCCTGATTGCTGGGATACCCGCCTACAGTAACGCCCTGCTTGCTGAGATACTCTTGCTTGCTGAGATACTCGTCTTCGTCTACGGTACTGCGCTGTTTGCTGGTATAAATGCCGGCTAAGACGATTGCAGTCACGAGCGCTGGGATGTCCATGAAGGGATAGAGCGCCGCTGCCCAAGGCTCGTATGTGATGCTTTCCGTTTCCAGTAGCGTCAGGGCGGCGGCGAGGGTAGAGCCACTCACAGCACCAAACAAGCCCGCAGTCGCAATACCATCCACGGTTTTGACCTCCGGCAGATTGGCCAATGTGTAGCGCCCAATGAACACGATCAGGATTCCCACTACCATGGCGAACGCCGCAGGCAAAAGCATCTCTGCCAAATTAGCATTGCGGATGGCAATGCCGCCGCTCAAACCGACTTTTATGAGCAGCATGAAGACAATGAACTTATAGACCGCATCTGGAATTTGCAGTCGGCTATTAACAGCGGCAATAACCATACCACCAATCAGAAAGCCGAGTGTCGGGGACTGTAACTTACCCAGGAAGAGCGTCAAGAAATCGGACAAGAAATCCACGGTGTAATTCTCCTCGTTCAGAACTTAGGGGTCAGGACGACAGGCAAGCATGACCTCGAATCCTGGCTGGCTCCATGCATCCAGGTAAGCAGCGAGTCAACCCGCAACTCCATTGCATCTACACCCCGGTGCGTCGTGTGCTGGAAGATAAGGTTTGCTCCGGCGAGCGCCAATAATTGCGCTAAAAAAATGTCAGTGGTGATTCGTTGGTAATGGCTTGTTAGGATCACAGTTTACCAGCAATTGGTGCGTAAAATCCGAGGAAAACCAACTCAGGAAACATTAGAAATTTTAGATAGAATCTATCAGAAAAGTAAATATTATCTAGTAATATAAAAATCGTATTGTATAAAATAAAATTTTCAAGGATATCAAATACCAGAATTAAGTAGGTGGGTATAAATAAAGGCAACTATGTAACAGATTGTAAATCAACTTTAAACTCTTACCCCGACTACCGATTGCCGATTGCCTACTGCCTGTCCTAATGATAATTTTCAACACCAACCTACTTAATTCAAAGATTTAAAGTTAGTCGTAATACAATTTATAACTGATTTAATAATTGTGATTTGGAGAGTTTAGTCGGACTATATAATAATCCAGATCGTGGTCGTAAAAAAATATTTAATATTAATCAAAAAAAGCGATTAAAGAGTGGGTAAAATAAATACCAAAAAAATTAGAAAATGTTCAAGATAAAATAAAAAAAGAATGGGGGATTTTAGCAAACAAAGATACAATCAAGAGATTATTAAAAATAGCCTCTATGGGTTGGTATACTCTTAACTTGCACCTGAAAAAATGAATGTAAAAACCGCTACTAAATTCCTTCTAGAATCAACCGCTCAATATTAACTGGACTTACGCAAAAGCAAGGTCATTCCATCCGAGACGTTAGCTAGCGCTACACTATGTGTTAACAAAGTATAGGGTCAGCTAACCTATAGCGTGTCTGCGCTTGACTTTCCGTTTGCGATGTATCAACTCTGTTGAACAGACTCCGTCTTAAACGTTAGTCATGCCGTCAGCCCTTACGCAAAAACTCTGGGTTAACTGCGTTATGCTATGCAAACGCCCTAGGGTGCTCGGTAGAGCTTATGCTTCCCTACACTAGGTGACCGTGACCGTAGCTTCAGAAAAATCTTCGTTGCGTAAGTCCTGATTCAAACTTTATATTAATTAGATTGCAGTATAAATCTACGATTTATCTTCTGTACTGGTCTTGCATTCATGGGAAATATTTCAGCAAACTTTTGAATTTGTGCTTTGGAAATTTCTACCGGTTCTTGATAAACTATCCATTTCACAATTTCAGAACAAGGAGGAGTTGTTAGTGAACCAAAGTAACGATAAGAATCTTTATCTTGTGGTAATAAATCTGAGGCATCAATTGTAATATTATAGAATGTTTTTTCAGATGTTTTTTTGGTAGGTAAAACTTCCCAAATTTTCTGTAATGTTTGATTCTCTTTACCTTCTTTAAGGAAAACACCTAATACAGCTAAAGAACCCTTGTTATTTTTGTGTACCAAATGTAATTCCATCGGAAAATTTTTTGTATCGACTTTATGCTCACTGGGGTGATGAAAATGAAACTGTAGTAATTCGTACTCTTCACCATCAAGTTTAAGTTTGCTTCCAGAGTCATAATTAACTTTGATAGTATGACCATTGTTTAAGATACGTAAGTTTGTAGAGTCGTAACAAGTATATATTTCAGATAGCTTAGCTCTTACAGTTGAATTAATATCTATGGGAGACTGAGTAATACCAAATTTGCAAGTAGAAAATTCTGGGGAAAGTTTACCCCAGTTTTCCGCTCCTCGTTTTCCAATATATCCCCACTTAGTTTTGCTCTTAGCTAAGACCTGAGACTGTAATTTTAAACCGCTAACAGTTACTGTTCCAGCAATTGTAGCTATTGAAACATTTGCCAAAAATTTTCTTCTATTCATAGTTTTCTTCTATTTAATAATGTCTACAATCATGTTTTTACTAGGTACAGCATTTATCAGGGTAAACGCAAAAATAAATAAGAATAGATTATTGTCAACAATGTTGAGAATCAGGTGCAATAATTATAGAAAACATGCTCGTAATTATTGCTCTATGGTACAAGCAAATTTGGGGTCAATTTTTCTTGCGCTTACCCTGGAGCATTTATAAATAAATAGTTCACAAAATTCATTACATTATTTAATTGCTTATAAGTAAGTCGGTTACAAAAAACATAACTAAGTTTAGTTTTGTAAATAAGCTGGGATTTCATATAAATCAGCTATTCGAGCGCAATGTACATTCTGTTACATAGTTCGATTTATTCCCGCCAACCTACTTAAAGCTAAAAGCTTTCCTTAGAAGAGATTAGGATAAGCTCTATAGAGAAAACAAAAACTAGCAAAAGTTTTTGAGAATACCTTTATTGGTTCACAATAATGTTAAATATTTTTGCTCGCTTACTTAATTTATAAAATTCTGAATTATTTCACCAAAAATTTTAGATAAATTATATCTTGTGCTTAAAAGATTATCTATAAAAAGCTCTAAAGACAGGAAATAAGACTACATTAATTAGTTCAACTTTTTACTTAAAAATTAGACTTGTTGTATAGATTAATACTAAGCTATTAAATTATATTTAAAATTCTTTTTAGAAGATGTAAGTTAAGTTACAAGTTTAAAACAGATTAAAAAAACTAATTTTTTATTTATCATTTTAATCATCTATTTTTCAAGTTAAATATAAAAAATATTAAATATTATTTATATATTATTTAATATTTTTTACTTTGACAATAGTAATTTTTCAATAAACCACAAAAAAATATTGAACAATTTTTACTCATAATAACTTTATAAAAAACTATCAAAAATGTTTTCTGTGATTTTGACAGTAATTATTTGCTACCCATAATATCAATAGGCATAAACATATAGTTCTACAGTTTTACTGAGTAATTAATACTTATGAAGAAAGCTTTGCTAGTGGTATTCGTCTTACTACCTTTGATGATTTTTACTTATGCTTGTTCTCAGAGTGAAAGTATAGTTTCATCTGTTTCAGAAATCGATGTTCCTTCTGTCTCTTCTATGATTGATAATATTTCTCATGTTGGGGAGGTATTAAAACCATCATCAGCGGCAATAGTATCAGAGAAGCCAGCAGATGAAGCTGATAAAGTTGATGAAGTTGTAAAAGAAGAAACAACTCAGGAAGTTTTACCAGAAGTTTCCTCTGCTTCTGAAGTAGAAGAAGTTGTACAGATTTCTTCCTTAGATGAAGGTAAAAGCTTATTTAATGCTAATTGTGCAGCTTGTCATGCTGGTGGTGTAAATCGTGTCGTAGCAAGTAAGTCTTTGAAAAAAGATGCTTTGATAGAATATGACATGTATTCCCAAGACGCGATCGCTTATCAAATCACGAATGGTAAGAATGCAATGCCTGCTTTTAAGGGACGTTTAGAACCTGAACAGATTCAGAATATCGCTGCATATGTCTTAAATCAGGCTGACAATAATTGGTCTGATAGCTAAGCTGATATTGACAGATTTCACTACCATACTTAAACTGATAAGATTCGCTAATTATATTAGCTGAATTATTAGCTCTAAATTAAAGATAGGGTGGGAAACTCTTCTCATTTTTCCCACCTGAGACTAGAAAATAATTTTTATTTAGGAATTTATTTTTTTAAAGCTGACTATAGCTATTATCATTTATTTTTTGCGGGTTTAGCAGTGCTAAATCCATAATCTTGCTGGATGTATAGTGATTATTAAACTACGTCCATGTTGAAACTTGGAGTTTCTAATTCTCCCGATGTGTCATACCAATTCTTTATGAAGATGCGCCAAATTATTTGTTTCAATGTAAATTAGATCAAGCTTTTCAAGCTTTGAATTCAATGCAGCCTCACATAAAAATGTTATCAGTCGCTATGCTCCAATTCAAAATTTCTACATACACTGCGGCAACATTTTCAAAAAGCGAAATTCAAAATTGATAGAAAAATTGATAGAAAACTAGGGTTCTCAAAGTAGAGGTGGTTGATATTAAATAAAGTAGTTTTACTTATTAAGAGTATCTCTTCATTAAAATAAATCACATAATCTATTTAGTAAATTATTAATAATAAATTCTACGAATTAGAAACAATTCATACAACTCATATTAAGTTGTAATGTTATTCATGGTAACAACATTACCTAAATTAATTAATAAATAATTTTTACAGATATGAAATATTTTTATCGTATCTTTTTATGTTTGTTGATTGTGTTGGGATTATTAATTTTACCTGTGTCAAAGGAATCGTTAGCCGTAGTTGAGCAAAATTTAAATTTATCTACTAATCCATCTACTAACTTACCCAGCAATTTACCGACTAAAATATCTACAGATATCTCAACATTACAAAAAATTTTACTATCAGGTATAGATAATATTCACAGTGGAAAATATTCCGAAGCTGTAAATGATTTTACACAAATAATTAATATTAATCCAGATTTTGCCACAGCTCGTTATCATAGATGTTTAGCTTACTTGTATAAATCAAGCTATGAACTAGCCCTAGCTGATTGTAATCAAACAATTGAAAATCATCCTCATAACTTTGAAGCTCACTTAAATCGGGGAGTAGCTTACTATAAATTAGGACTCTTGAAAGCTGCACTAATTGATTATAACTACTTACTAAATATCAATCCTAATGATTATAGAATTTATTATGATAGGGGTTTAGTACGTTGCAAACAAAATAAATATCACTTAGCGATCGCTGATTATAACCATGCATTAAATCTGATTCCCCAAACCAATAGAAGAAAGATGGGAGCTATTTACAATGATAGAGGAATAGCTTATTTAAAATTAAAAATGAATGCAAATGCGGTATCCGACTTTTCACAAGCGATCGCATTGAATCAAAACAACGCTAAATTTTACTGTAATCGAGCTTCTGCTTGGCAAAAACAAGGAAAATATCATTTAGCAATTATAGATTTTAATAGCTCTATAAAAATTAAACCCAACCAAGGTGAAGCTTATCTAGGTAAGGGGTTTGCACTTCATTTTATGGGCAAACTACAATCGAGTCGAGAAAATTTATTTCAAGCAGCAAGCTATTTTTATTATAAAGGTGATAATGATAGCTTTGATAAAGTGATACATCTAATTAAAGTATTGAAACACCATCGAATTCATCACCGTTATCAACTGGCTTAAAATGGCTAATTAATTGAAATTATCAGGAATGTAGATTAGATAAAGTGTAAAATTAAGTTCTGTATAATCAATCTTTGAAAGATATGGCACCATTTTATCTAGGATAATGAACTATTCCAAGCTTAATCTTCAATTTTAGATGATTAAATTTACCTAAGAAGCATTTTGTAAACCACGTAAAATTAAGCGATCGCCTATAATTTCCACATCTTGAACAGCGACTGGTAGTTTTAGCAATTCTTGTGATAACTCTTTACTGAGTTTTTCTTGGGTAATACCTAAACGTCGAGACAACTGGGGGACTGTCATAGTGATGTTACCCAATGAGACGCGAGTTTCGTCATCTAAAATGATCTTTTTATTTTTGATGCTGGGTTTACCCTGGACTTGTAGATATACAGAACGATTCTGAATAGGAGGAAATGTTTTTAATAGCTTTTTGATACCAGCTTTCTCATTTGCTGGTAATTTATCATCGGAAAGTCCTTCTAAATCAATTATTAAGCCAGTAAAAATTTTACCATCTTTAATTTGAGTATTTGTACCTTTAACCAACTCAGTTAAACTACTATTATCTGGTGATGCAGATTTGTGTGTTTCACCGACCTTACTTAGTGCAAAAAGCATTAACGAATTTACTTCTTCTGCATTAAGTTCTACTTCACCTTTAGAGTTGGAAAGTTTTTGCAGTACCTGTTTTTGTCGAATTTCAGGGGAAACATCAGCCTCGGAGTTCAAAGAATTTTTACTTGTAGAGGAATTGGTATACCATGATGGCAAATAAGTCGCTTGCTGCCATAAGAAAAAGGTAACTCCAGCAAAACCAACAAGAAGACAAGCCAGTAAAAATAAAATTCGCTTCAAAATAGGCATATAGTATGATTCAATCGCAGGCTGTGAGTCTTTGCTTTTACTACTCTACAAACTTTATAATGCTAATTCCCCATATTTTTTTATAGATTTACTAAGATTAAGAAAACAATAATTAATTATGTCCGAATTTGCAGAAATTAAGAATGCTTATCAAAGCTTTCCTGACAAATTTCAAAGTGTTGTTATTGGAACTATCAGTAAAGATGGAATTCCGAACGCTAGTTATGCTCCCTGTCTTGTGGATGAAAGTAAAAATATTTACATATATGTAAGCGGTCTTTCTCTTCATACACAAAACTTACTTATAAATCCCCAAGCAAGTTTACTCTTCATTGAAGATGAATCTGAAACCAAGCAAATCTTTGCTCGCCGTCGTTTAAACTATGAGTGTAGAGCAAATCTTCTAGAACGAGATACTCAAACTTGGTTAAATATTATTAATCATTTTGAAGAGCGTTTTGGAGAACTAATTAAATTACTTCAAGATTTACCCGATTTTCGCATCTTTCAATTTCAACCTTATGGTGGTCGCTTTGTAGTTGGGTTTGGTAATGTTTTTAAGGTTGATCCAGATGATTTAAATAATTTAATTCAGATTACTAAGGATAATAAGTAGTGCGTAAATAAACCTTCCTTTTATAATATTGGGCAAAGGGCAAAAGGGCAAAGGGCAAAAGGGCAAAGGGGGTAAGGAAAATGCTAGTACAGTTCGGCGTAAATTTGGCAACCATTACCAACGATTGAAATCCTTATCCTATAATACTTATTACTCCTTACTTCTTACTCCCGCACAGGGGGTACTAGGCTTACTACCACCGTGCTGTACTATATGTGTGATTGATGAATCTACCAAATCGTTTCCAAATTTAACGTAAAATCAGGTAAGACATCCTCACCTGAAAGACTAACTGGATTATCCAAAATTTCAACATCCTGTCCTTTGCGATAAATTTCCACCTGTCGATTCTTACGATTTATTAACCAACCCAAACGCAAACCGTTTTCTATGTACTCCTGCATTTTTCTCCTAGTTGCTTTCAAACTATCACTAGGAAAAAGTAACTCGATTGCAAAATCTGGACAAAGGGGTAAAAATCTCGTTTTTTGCTCATCAGTTAAGTTATTCCACCTTTCGATTTTTATCCAAGAAGCGTCGGGAGAACGGTCTGCACCGTTAGGAAGCTTAAAACCACCGGAAGAATCAAAAGCGATTCCACTACCATCTACATCTGACCAGTTGAATAATTGCTGATTCAGTCTACCGTTACGGTTGCTGCTTTCTCCCCCAACTGGTGGCATAATAACTAATTCCCCGGTTGCATTACGTTCAAATTTGATACCTTTATTTGTCTGACAAAGCTGAAAAAATTGCTCGTCTGTTAAGTCAATGATGGGTTTAAAATCAACTGTTAAAGCTTCCATACACGTATTTTACTAATAAATAAAATATCATTGAACGAAAATCTGACTACAAATTATTCTGGTGAAACAGTATAAGACTGTAGCTTCGTAATTACTATCTTATCTCTTCAGCATCTTCAAAACATTCCAAACGCCATATTTGTAAAGCTTCAAATTCGCGATCGCTTGCTTTCTATTTAGAGTATTATTCATTTATAAATAAAAATAGCAAAAATATACCCAGTGGGAGAAATACTAACTCCAGAAAACTTTGACCAAGGTTTGAATATACTGATATCGCGCGATCGCGATTTAGCAGAGGTTTTTAAAAACTTAGGTAAACCACCTTTATGGATAAGGGAACCTGGATTTTCTACTCTCGTACAGATAATTTTAGAACAGCAAGTTTCACTCGCTTCAGCTAAAGCTGTTTTTGAACGCTTACAAACAGCAATATCACCAATTACTCCAGAGAAATTAATCAAACTTGATGATATTCAATTAAAATCAATTGGTTTTAGTCGTCAAAAATCTCGTTACGTTCATTTATTAGCAGAATCCATTATTGCAGGTGAATTGGATTTAAATAGTCTTAACACCATGAGTGATGAAGAGGTACGTAAAACACTCAAAAAATATAAAGGTATTGGTGATTGGACTGTAGATATATATTTATTAATGGTACTCAAAAGATTAGATGCTCTACCAAAAGGAGATTTGGGTTTAATTTTAGCTATTCAAGAAATCAAGAACTTAGACAAAAAACCAACACCACAAGAGATTGAAGAAATAAGTGATAGTTGGAAACCCTATAGAAGCATTGCTACGCGATTATTGTGGCATTATTATCTAAATAAGTAGTTAGGCACAATTAAATATAAAATCCAAAATGATTATAATTAGCCTCAAAACCTTCTTCATACTAATTTGTCACCACTCACTTGTCATAACAATATCTCCTAACCACGTACTTAGGTAATCTGTAATTGATAATTGCTGCTCAAGTTAATTATTTCGCTCCCTATCTCTGTGTCTTGTTCAGTAATCCAGAAATTTTGAATTTTGAGTTTTGAATTTTGAATTTTGAATTCTTTTAGACTCCCTACCTAAATAACCGTATTCAGTTCAAGGCAATAGCAGTTTAAAATAGTAGCCTGAATGAGAAATAAACCACAATTTGTGATGTTATGACTTCTGCTGCTCCAGCAAAAACTAAATATGAAGCGATTATCGGTTTGGAAACTCACTGTCAGTTGAGTACTCAAACCAAGATATTTTCTGACAGTTCCACAGAGTTTGGTGCTGAACCTAATACTAATATTGACCCAATTTGTATGGGTATGCCTGGTGTTTTACCTGTGCTGAATGAAAAAGTATTAGAATATGCCGTAAAGGCTGGTTTGGCTTTAAATAGTCAAATTGCCAAGTATAGTAAATTTGACCGCAAACAGTATTTTTATCCTGACTTACCTAAAAATTATCAAATCTCTCAGTACGATTTACCAATCGCTGAACATGGTTGGTTAGAAATCGAAGTATTAGATGCTGATGGTAACCCAGAACGAAAAAAAATTGGTGTTACCCGTCTACACATGGAAGAAGATGCTGGTAAATTAGTCCATGCAGGAAGCGATCGCTTGTCTGGTTCTACTTATTCTCTGGTAGATTACAATCGTGCTGGTGTACCGCTTATAGAAATTGTCTCAGAACCCGATTTACGCTCTGGACAGGAAGCTGCTGAATACGCACAAGAAATACGTCGTATTGTACGCTATTTAGGTGTTAGTGATGGCAATATGCAAGAAGGTTCTTTGCGTTGTGATGTGAATATTTCGGTTCGTCCTGTAGGACAAGAAGAATTTGGTACTAAAGTCGAAATCAAGAATATGAATTCCTTTAGTGCTATCCAAAAAGCTATTGAACACGAAATTGAACGTCAAATAGCAGCTGTAGAAGCAGGTGAACCAATAATCCAAGAGACCCGTCTATGGGAAGAAGGTTCCCAACGTACTATTAGTATGCGGGTCAAAGAAGGTTCGAGTGATTACCGCTACTTCCCTGAACCAGATTTAGGTCCAATTCAAGTTTCCCAGAAAGAACTTGATAACTGGAAAGGTCAACTTCCAGAACTTCCCAGAGAAAAGCGTCATCGTTATCAGACAGATTTAGGACTTTCTGCCTACGATACCAGAGTGCTGACGGAAGAAAAAGCCACAGCAGAATATCTAGAAGCAACTATTTGTGCTGGTGGTAATTCTAAATTAGCAGCAAACTGGATCATGGGAGATATTGCAGCTTATCTGAATAAACAAAAGCTCAATATCACTGAACTTGCATTAACACCCGAAAATCTAGCGAAAGTCATCAGCTTAATTGAAAAAGGTACTATCAGTAACAAAAAAGCTAAAGATAAATTACCAGATTTATTAACTGGAACTTCTCCTGATGACGCTTTTAAAGGACAAGAACAAATATCAGACCCCTCAATCCTCGAACCAATTATCGATGAGGTAATTGCAGCTAACCCCAGCGAACTGGAAAAATATCGTGCTGGTAAAACTAAACTTCTAGGTTTCTTCGTCGGAAAAGTTCTCAAACAAACATCAGGACGTGCAGATCCTAAACTTACTAACCAGTTGGTTGCGAAAAAACTTAATGGGTAAATGATGATGAAGTAATGTGCCCAAAAAGTACTATTTACTAAGTACTTATACTGCAAATAGTACTTTTACGAGCAATCTTCATAAAAAATTTACACAAAAAGACTATTTGATGGGTGACACCCCTCACCCCATTAATGATATATTATGTTCAGTAGATGCACCCTGATGATCTGGAGAGTTGCCTAAGCGGCTCTCCTTTTTTTATTCTTTTTATTATTTTCTCATCAAATATTCGCTTTATAAGCCGTAGATCTATTTATCTATAAAAACAACAGATTCACATACTCAAAACCCTAAACTACTCCACCTTCTGTTGAAAGTAGTAGAGGTAGACTCTGGGACTCATTTCCAGCTATAAACTGGAAACGAGCGTAACTAGTCACTGTTCCCCTCAAATATTCCTTATACTGTTCCAGTAAAAGAAAGCTCCGCAGGACCAGTCATATAAACTTTTTGTTCTGCTTGTAACCATTCAATCTGTAAAGGACCACCAGGAAGTTCTATAGTTGCTTTTGGGTCACACTTATCAGTTAATACACCTGCAACCAAAGATGCACAAGCACCAGTACCGCAGGCTAAAGTTATACCAGCGCCTCGTTCCCAAACCCGCATTTTTAAGTAATTACGATTCACAACTTGAATAAACTCAGTATTAATTCTTTGGGGGAATACTTGGTGATTTTCAAACTCAGGACCAATGCTTTCTAAAGCGATCGCTTCCACATCATCTACAAAAGTTATACAGTGGGGATTACCCATACTGACACAGGTCACATTCCAGGATTTTCCTACAACTTCCAAGGGTTGATTAATAACTTTTTCGTCCTCTGCTACCAGCTTAGTTGGGATTTCTTTTGCCAGCAAACGGGGTGCACCCATATCTACCTTTACCTGACCATCAGGCATGATTTCGGGTGTAATAACCCCTGCTAAAGTATTAATGCGATAAATATCACTTTTACGATTATTACCCTCCAAGTCAACCAAAAACCGAGCTAAACAACGAATACCATTACCACACATCTCCGGTTCAGAACCATCAGAGTTAAAAATCCGCATAGTGTAATCAGTATCATCATCACCTGGCAAAGCAAAAATTACACCATCAGCACCAATGCCAAAATGGCGATCGCATAATTTAATTGCATCCCCTGTAGTCACTAATGGTTCTGTACTTGAGCGATTATCTATCAAAATAAAATCATTGCCTAAGCCTTGATACTTAGTAAAATCTATTGCCATTTTCCCTGTAAATAAATTATCACGGATGAAGTAATCTTAGTTTTGTGATTCTCGGTAGTTTAAATTTACGTTTAAATTGACCGTCAGTAAAAACACACTAACTAATAATTAATCATTTTTCCTTTCATTTGACACTTATTTAAAATGCTTACTGAATTTGACACTTCCTTACCTAGTACCAAGCAATTTCAAACTTTTATTCAACAAACCCAACAGTTAGAGTTAAAACTAGTAACTGGAGATATCATCTCCGGGAGAATTGTATGGCAAGACCAACATTGTATGCTTTTAGTTGATGGTAGCGACCAAAAAACTACTATTTGGAAACAGGCGATCGCTTATATAAAACAAGTTTAGTTTAATTAGTAAAGGTTGAGTGGTGAAGGGTAAAGGGTAAAGGTTGAATGATGAATAGTAAGCACTATACAAGGATAGTTTACTGCTAACACTCACTATGAAGACTCATTAACTCACTCCTCACCACTCACTCCTCATTATTCCACCCATTAACTCACTCCCGTAAATCATCAAGAGGTAAATATTCCCGTAATCCCTTTGCTTCTGCAGCTGTGACAACGGGTATAGATTGTAATTGTACGGTGGTAGGTGAGAGCAGTGTTTCTAGCTGTGTCAGATTAGTCAAACTACCGCATAATAGGAACTGGTCATGAACTTGTATCTGGGTAGCATTTTCAGGGAAACGGATAAACTTACTATTCCGACGCATTGCTTGTATCTCTACCCCATATTGATGTCGTAATTGCAAATCCTGAAGACTTTTATCGATAATTTCGCAGTTCTCACTAACCATTAACCACTGACAAGCGCTGTTTTCTACAGGAATAGCAGCTTGTCCCTTGGCAAATTCATTTAATGCTGCCATCTCTAAGTCAGAACCGACTACAAGTAAGCGATCGCCTGCTTTTAGTATAGTTTCAGTGTGAGGATAATTAATTTCTTCGCCATTTTTCCGGCGAATAGTCATCAAACTAACACCGGTAATATAGCGCATATCTGTCTGCTCTAATGTCATGCCGATTAAAGGCGATCCTGTGGGTAAAGGATACCATTTACTATTCATCTCCTGGGCAGCCTGACGCAAGTCCCGCGATATTTGTGATTTGGATTGTTCCGGACGCAGGTCTAGGTAATGGGTATCTCGTATTTGCTGCATTTCTCGCTGTACTAAACTTGGTGATAAACCCAAATTCCTTAATAGATGCGCAACCATTTCCAGACTTGCTTCAAATTCTGGCTGTACAACTTCTTTGGCTCCTAACTGATAAAATACCTCAATGTTTTTATCATTATTAGAGCGTACCACCACATCTAGCTCAGGAAACAACTCCAAGGAACGTTTTAAACACAGACGAATACTCATTGGGTCTGGAAGAGCGATCGCTAAGCCTTTAGCTGCACTTATTCCAGCTGTTTCCAATACATGAAAGCTAACACAATTACCGTAAATATAAGGAATATTGGCTTCTCGTAGTTGTTGAATTCGTCTTTCGGACTGGTCAATTACCAGCACCGATAAATTATGCGATCGCACTAATTGGACTAAATTCTTGCCTACTTTTCCATAACCACAGATAATAATATGGTCTTTAAAAGGTAAATCTTCTGATATTTCTCGCGGCATTCCATCCCCATCAAGATAGGGTTTAAGCCACGGTATTGATTCTATGAATTCAAAGAATAAGGGTATTAACTGTAACACGAAAGGTGTTAAGACTAGTGTTACTGCGGTTGTTCCCAAAATTAGTAAATATACTCTTCTAGATACTAAACCTAGTGCTTGTCCCGAACTTGCTAAAACGAAAGAAAATTCACCAATTTGAGCTAATCCTAATCCAGCAATCAGAGCTGTTTTTAATGGGTAACGAAACAGTTTTACTAAAGGGGTGATGATTAAAAATTTACCAATAAATACTAGAGTTACTAGTCCCAGAATTAATTCTAGATTTTGCCACAAAAACATCGGGTCTATCAACATTCCGATAGCAGCAAAAAATAGACTAGCAAATATATCTCGTAACGGCTCCACATATGTTAAGGTCTGGTCAGCATACTCTACCTCAGAAATCATTAATCCCGCGACGAAGGCTCCCATTTCAATAGAAAGCCCTAGATATTCAGTAAGTAGAGCGATACCTAAACACAGAGTAACCACACCCAGCAAAAATAACTCCCGACTCTCCGTGCGAGCTAATAAACGTAGTAGGGGTGGTATTAGCCATATCCCAGCAGCAACAGCACCTCCGGCAAATAAAGCCAAACGCAATAGTGCCATTAGTACTCCCAAAATAATGGTTTCCCCCGGCTGATTGAGTACTGGTAGCACAGCTAGCATTAACCCCAGAGCTAAATCCTGTACTACCAAAATCCCTAACATTACCTGTCCGTGAGGCGTTTCCGTTTCATTACGCTCCATCAAGCATTTAAGTACCACTGCAGTTGAGGAAAGTGACAAAATTGCCCCTAAAAAGATACCCTGTGCTGGTGAATTTACCCACCCTACACCCAGAGATATCAGAGCAGTGATTAAAATCGTTAAAACAATTTGTAATCCCCCACCACCTAGACTGATGGTTTGTACTTTCTTCAACTCGGCAAAGGAAAACTCTACACCCAGAGCGAACAATAAAAATGCTACTCCGAACTGTGCTAATGTCTCTACCTGAATAACTTCTTTTATTAAACCCAGACCAGATGGACCAACAACCATTCCACCAATGAGATAACCCAAAAGTACAGGTTGTCGTAGTAGCGATGCTAAAAGTCCACCACAAGCAGCTACTGCCAATACTGAAACTAAGTCGATTATTAATCTAAAATCTTCTTGCACAATTTTATTTTTAATAAAAAATGTTAAGAACTATTAACTTCAGCATACAGAGTTTTATATATATCTGGGTAGTCTTCTAAAAATGAAATAATTACTAACCGAATTATTATTTAAGTTTTTCTGCTTAAGAAGAAAGAAATTAAAATTACTAAATTTGAGAAGTTAATTAAGTAAATATTAGGAATATTCTCATCCCTCAAAGTATCATCTCAGAGAGAAAGGTCAGCAAAGTCGTATTTTTTGTGTAAAGTTGCACATTATTAGCCCAAACAAGTTGAGCTTTCTTTCTCTGTAGTCCCACCCTTCTACTTTAAGAATGCTTATATGCAGTTTCACATAGAATTGGTATAAGATGCCATGTAAATAAGATAATATTAGATAATCATTCAAAGGAAAATCAAAACTAACATCAAGAAAAACTACTTATTACATTACTCGTAGTATTAGTCAAAAAATTACATTTTCCAGGCAATACACTATCAAAGTAATACACTATCAAAGCGATATACTTGAAAAAGATATTTGAAAACGATATTTGAAAACGATATTTCAAAACAATATTTCAAAATGTTGTCAGAGTAATTGAGTAATTGAACTGAGGCTATCTTGGCTCCAGGCATACTCTTCTATATCACTTGGCCATCTCACCTTTTTTGGATCAACAAGTTTCAACATTTCCTTACTCAGCTGTTCGTAAAGACCATTGAAATCGCCAACCTGCATACCGTTTTTCAGAAAAGTTTGACGTAGTAGTTCGGTAGTAAACATCATGTTATGAGCTTCAAAGCTACCTTCAGGAAATAAAGCTGCAAATATGATAAATTTAATATCTGTTCTTCCTTGCTTAATAGCTCTTTGCGGAGTCATTCCAAAGTTTCGAGGTAATGGATCTCCATCGATAGAAACCATAATATATTTTGGTCCTTTCACCCATTTTCGATAACCATTACCAAAAACCAAGACATTAATCAGATTTTTAGTACGTTGTTCCCACATCACCTCTTTAATCCGTCTTTTCTTAAAATCCCAAATAGCCGCATGATTATCAATAAAATATCTTTTTGCACGATTTATTGCTCTAGCCAATAAAATTGTGCCATGACTATCACCAGAAAGATTCAAAATTTCCTCATCCTTGATTGCATTGAGAATCAAATAAGCAGCATTTTCAATTGCAGGACTATCAGAAAAACCTAGCCGATGTATAGCAGCATCTAACCAGTCTAAATAAGGATTAATCATACCTAACATAGGATTTTCCTTGAGATAAGAAGAATTATTCAGATTTGCAACCCCAGTTTTCAAAGTTGCTGCATATCTGCGACTCCTCTTAGAAGATTCATTTTCTCTTTGTCCCAACCCAGGGATAAAGACTGCAAATAGTTTTTTATCGTCTCCTTCGGGATAGTAGGCAATTTCTTCACGAACTATAGCAATTGGATGTTCCCTCTCAATTACATCATCAAAATCAAAAAGCTTTTCGCTACCAGGATTCTGTAATTGACCATCAAATTTTTTGTCTGGAAATAAAAACTCAACTAATCCACGCCACCAACTTGACTGTATTTGATTTGACTTATCTTGGTTATTCATTGCAGAATTCACCTTTTGAATATACTTTATTTTTATTCAGTATTTTTATCTATTATTTTGATTTATTATGTTAACTAAGATGTTCATAGTACTCTTAGTTAATTCCAAACCGAAACGATTTTTGTAACTTTATGAAAGTAACTTGTTGTTATCTTTATATTTTCTAGATTTTAAATCTTTAAAAAGAATTAGTGATTACTTTATAAGAGATTATACTGAATTTTTGTTTATTTTCAGTATAACAACAGGGAAAGCATACCAATTTACATAAACTTGCAGGGCTACTACCTTTACTTACCTATTTATTTTTACGATTTATCAAGCATTTGCGCCAGTTATACTTAGGGATTTTTTGAACTCAATGGGAGTAATAATCAGTTATTCTCCAATATATCCAGTCTTAAATAATACATCTTATTCTATTCGCGTAAATTAAATTACCAGCCAAATGATTAAAGGTACAGATTAGATAATCTGTACCCTTAAAATATTTATTAAAAAATGCAAATAATAATAACAAAGTAACAGAAATTAAATAGCACAATTCAATTTACTTAATCTTTGAGAAAAACGAATGTTTTCTCGGTAATCTACAGGACAATCAATTACTGCTGGTACATCCTGATTTAAAGCCTCTTTGAGAATTGGTACCAAATCTGTAGCAGATTCAACTTTATAGCCTTTGAGTCCCATACTTTCTGCTAATTTGACAAAATCTGGATTGGTAAAATGTACAAAAGAAGAATTTCCTTGACCAAATTGATTTTCTTGTTTCCATTCAATTAGACCATAGCCGCCATCATTAAAAATCAGAGTTACAAAAGGTGTTCCCACTCGTAGTGCAGTTTCGAGTTCTTGACAGTTCATCATGAATCCACCATCCCCTGTTGCTGCTACAACTTTACGCTTTGGATAAACCATTTTTGCAGCTAAAGCACCTGGTATTGCAATTCCCATTGCTGCAAAACCATTAGAAATCAAGCAAGTGTTAGGACTGTGACAATGATAATGACGAGCAATCCACATTTTATGCGCTCCTACATCAGAAATGACGATGTCATCTGGTCCCATTACCTGACGCAAGTCATAAATCAGTTTTTGAGGTTTGATGGGAAAATCTTCAGCTTTAGCATACTCTTCATACTCCGATCTAATATTTGCTCTTAAACTCAGAGCATAAGGTGACGGTTTCTTTTCCCTATCTGCAACTTTCAGAATTTCATTGAGCGAGTCAGAGATATCTCCAACAACTTCCACTCCTGGAATATAGCTGCTATCGACCTCTGCTGGAGTAGCTGCAATATGAATAATATTTATTTCACCCTTAGGATTCCACTTTTTCGGAGAAAATTCGATTAAATCATAGCCAATAGCAATTACTAAATCTGTATTATCAAACCCACAGGTAATAAAGTCTTTTTGCTGTAAACCCACAGACCATAAAGCCAAGGGATGAGTGTAAGGAATTACACCTTTTCCCATAAAAGTGTTAGCAACAGGTATATTTAATTGAGTTGCAAACTGAGTTACTGCATCGCTAGCATGAGCACGAATAGCACCATTTCCAACTAAAATAATTGGATTAGTTGCTTGAGAGACAGCAGCAGCAGCAGCTCTAATGGTTGAAAAAGCAGCAAAGGTTCTTTTGATATTATCTTTATACAAAGGCTTACCATCTACTGGCATTGCAGCAATATTTTCTGGTAAATCAATATGAACTGCACCAGGTTTTTCACTTTGCGATCGCTTGAATGCTTTGCGGACTAATTCAGGAGTAATGCTAGGACGAACAATTTGTTTGCTCCACTTAGTTACGGGGGCAAACATTGCGACTAAATCTAGATATTGATGGGACTCAATATGCATTCTATCTGTACCCACCTGCCCAGTAATTGCTACTAAGGGAGCACCATCAAGGTTTGCATCTGCAACCCCCGTCATTAAATTAGTTGCTCCAGGACCAAGGGTAGATAAACAGACTCCAGCTTTACCTGTTAGTCGTCCATACACATCTGCCATAAATGCAGCACCTTGTTCGTGACGGGTGGTAATGAATCGAATAGAAGAATTTTTTAAGGCTTCTAAAACGTGTAAATTTTCTTCTCCAGGTAGACCAAAAACATATTCTACCCCCTCATTTTCTAAGCACTGTACTAGTAGTTCTGCGGTATTCATTTGAATTTTTTTATCCTATTTGCATTTGCAGTGTTGAGAGTTTTTATCTTGTCAAAAGCTTTTAGCCTTACCTGAGAGTAATTTATCTCTCACAAGTATAATTACGTATACTCATAGTGATGAATACAGGACGAGTAATTAGTAAACTCTTACTAAAATACTGCTTTTTCCTCTCTAAGCTTCCAGTATTAGTTCGGCTTTAGAGGAAGGGGTGAAGGGGAGGAAAATAGCTCCCAAATCCCATATATCTTCTCTGTTGTCTGCTAATTTCTACTTTACCCAGACTGTTTTCACATTCGTAAACTCGTGTATACCTTGAATACTGAGTTCTCTTCCATATCCGGAGCGTTTGATTCCTCCAAAAGGTATTCTGGGGTCTGATTTAACTAGACCGTTAATAAAAACAGCACCGGCTTCCACTTGATTAATTAAATGTTTTTGTTCCTTGCTATCATTTGTCCAAGCACTAGCACCTAAACCAAACGGTGTAGCATTTGCTAGCTCAATTGCCTGACCAATATCTTTGACCTTGAATAACAAAGCTACAGGACCAAAAAATTCTTCTTGAGCTATAGGATGATCTAAAGGTATATCGGTGATTATTGTGGGAGGATAAAAGTTGCCAGATTTCTCAGATAAAGGTTTTCCCCCTAACAAGACTTTGGCTCCTTGCTTGATACAAGTTTGTACCTGCTTGTCCAACTCTTGCAAAATACCAGGAGTTGCAAGAGGTCCAATGTCTACATTTCCTTGCATAGGGTCGCCGATTTGCAATTTTTGGAACTCTTCTATTAATAATTTTTCAAACTTATCTGCAATGCTTTCTTGAATAATAAAGCGTTTAGCTGCTATGCAGGATTGACCATTATTGAGCATTCTTGCCTTAGTCCCGATACTTGCAGCACTAGCTAAATCGGCACTTTCTAGAACAATAAACGGGTCGCTACCACCTAACTCTAGTACAGTTTTTTTAATACGTTTACCAGCAGCAATAGCTAAAGCTGCACCTGCTGGTTCGCTACCTGTTAAAGTCGCTGCTTTTACCCGCTCATCAGCAATTACTTCTTCAACTTGACTTGCACCAATCAGTAGAGTTTGAAATGCACCATCAGGGAAACCTGCTCTTTGAAAGATATTTTCAATAGCTAGAGCGCACTGGGGTACATTAGAAGCGTGCTTGAGTAACCCAACATTTCCTGCCATTAACGCCGGTGCAGCAAATCGAAATACTTGCCAAAATGGGAAATTCCAAGGCATAACAGCCAAAATTATTCCCAAGGGATAATAGCTTACAAAACTGTGGCTAGCATCAGTCTTGACATCAACATCAGCTAAGAATTTTTCTGCATTCTCAGCATAGTAACGACATACCAAAGCACACTTTTGCACTTCAGCGATCGCGCTACTAAGTGTCTTTCCCATAGCCAAGGTCATCGAAGAAGCAAACTCTTCTTTATGTTGTTCCAAAATTTCCGCTGCTGCATTCAACCATCGCGATCGCTCTTGGAAGCTGGTTTGTCTATAGCTACAAAATGTTTTTTGTGCTTTATCAATTTTTACGACTATTTCTTGATTACTTAGGGCTTCAAAAGTTTGTAACAGTTCGCCAGTTGTAGGATTAACAGTTGAGATAGCCATTTACTGACCTCCCTTTTTAAATCTATCAAAATTTATACGTACTTAATAATAGTAAAAGTCACAGTAAAAGTTTATGAATAATTTACTTTTTACTACTAAACTTTTTACTACTAACTATATCCTAAGTCAATCATTCTACTTATAGAGCTTTATATCCTTATTTTTCTAAAGATTTTCTTTTGCAATTAGATGTTATTTATACTGTATTTTTAATCTCATAACTAATATAGTGATCTGATTTGGTTATTGATTCATATTAGGTTTTTATAGGGTATGTTGCACCAAATTTTTAAGCAAAGTAATCTCTGGAGAGCTTGATATACTCCCAGAGTAAGGATTTAGAATTTGTGCTACCACTAAAATATCCTAGGTGTATTTTTAAAAACCTGCAAAAGATTCTTATATAAATTCAAAATTTAATTATGGTTTGAATTTTGAACCCATTCATTAGATTTTAGCTAAGTATATTTTATTGCTTATTAGTAAAATCACTGATTATTCTGAAGTAATATCTAAATAGATAGATGAGATTATTAGTATTATTACTGATACTTAATATTTAACTTATTGAAACTGAGATAAAGAAGTTTTTACCCAGAAATATAACAGAACAACTATTATCACATAGATAAGATGGTACATGAATAATTGCCTTCTCTCCGAGACGTTGAGCGAACGGCGATCGCAATCAAATTAAAAATTGCTACAAATAGAATATTCCCACAATTAATCAGAAAACTTTATTTTGATAAACCTTTACTAATCTATCAATACCTTTGAAGCGATAATCTCCGATTTCCTCGAAATCTCCCGGTAGAGACAACATGTCATAAGTTGCTTCGCTAACAACGCATTTACCCGGAGAGCAAATACCTTCCATTCTTGCAGCTAAATTTATCGTAGCTCCTAATGCAGTATAATCAACCCGTTGAGAGCTTCCGACATCTCCAACAACTGCTTTACCACTGTTAATAGCAATCCTTAATTTCAGTGGTTCTTGCCAAAACTGATGAATATTCAAATCATCTAAACGACTCAACATACCCTTTGCTGCAATCACAGCCCTATCTGCATGGTCTTCTTGGATTTCTGGAGCGCCGAAAAATGCCATAATGCAATCACCAATATATTTATCTAAAGTACCACCATTGGCGAATACTTCTTGCAACATTTCTTCAAATAAATTATTCAGCAATTGAGAAATTTCAGTAGGAGTAAATCTCTCTGACATTGCAGTAAAACCTACGAGGTCAGCAAATAATATGCTAATTTCTGTTTCTTGTGGGGTTAAACGTCCATCAGGTAATGTCCCACCCACTTCAATTAATTGATGTACTACAGCAGGAGAGTGATAGCGTTCTAGTCTCTTGCGAATTAATTCCTGAGTTTTTAACCTTTCAGCCAGCAACCAACGCTGTACGCTAGAAGCAACAAGATTTGCTAATGCAGAAAAAAAGCTTAATTCTTCCTCTCCTTCTGACTCCCAATGGTAAGAAGAGAGATGTGCATCAGCATAAAGTACACCTACAACTTTAGTTTCGTCCCATAAAGGTACTGCCATCGCGCTGCGAATACCCTTAATTAGGATACTGTGTTCTCCAGCAAATCTCTCATCTTTCTGAGCATCTGCGGTTTGAACTGCTATCTTGTCATCATATACTCTCTGACAAATACTCCGGCTAATCCAGCTACCATCAGAAGCTAAGTCTTTGTGCTCAAATGTTTTTCTCATGGCAGAATTAGTTAATTCTAGCTTGCCATCATTATTAAAATCAATCAATAAAGCCAAGCGGTCAATACTTTTAAGGTAACGAAATACTACCTGCTGTACTTGGGAAAAAATCTCTTCTATTGATGCTGCTGCACTTAAGTTTTTGGCAATATCCACCAAGTCTTTAAGACGAGCTATAGTTTTATCTTTAACCTGAACATCATCACCTTTACTACCAGCTTGTATCCAGCGTTGCTGTAATTGTTTGACATTCCGAAAAATAACTTTACCTTCGGTGACTCTTTCTTCTTTAGTTTCTATTTCTCCCCAGTCTAATTCCTTTGAAGCAGGTATGATAACTGTTAAGCTAGCTTCTCCTACACACAGAATGTCACTATGGTGCAACCTTTGGGGGGAAGAGATATAGTTTTTATTCAATTTTGTACCATTTTTACTGGCTAAATCCTCGATAGTCCACACGTCAAGTTCTATCTTAACTATTCGAGCATGACAACGAGATACTCCCCCGAAAGGTAAGCACAAATCGCATTCAGGTAAACGACCAATAGTAAATACATCTTGATTTACTTCTATAGTTTTTTCTACATTTTCCTGTTTGAAGCTTAGTTTTAATTCAGTCATGACCCTACAAATTTTCCTGTTAGCAGGGAATAAAAGCAGCTTTTGCTGAGTGAGAGATTTGAGTGAGAGATTATTTAAAAAGTATTTTATTGTACTTCACAATCTCTAAAAATTAACTCTTTTCTTACAAGATAATCAGCTTATACAAGCCTTTCTTCTAAGAATACAGAGGTACAATACAAAAAACGGAGTTACTGATTTGATGTATAAATTTGATTGGTTGGATAACCGAAACCTTTTTAGAGACGCGAGCATTGCTACGTCTGAAAATCTAAATTCATAACCAAATCCAGCAATAACCAAAAAACTCTGTATACAATGACAAGAGATTTAAAGTAAAGTTGCATTTGTAGATATTGTTTTAGACTGTATCAACTCTTTTTATGCCATCATTAGAGCTATTTCGACAACTAAGTGCAGCAAATTAGGTGCAGCAAATATATCTGTTATGTTTGACCAGGGAACTTCAGTCAATGTTACTCCGTCTCTACACAGTGGAGTAAAGGTTACTGAAAACTAAGAGAAAGATTAAGAACTATTGCAAGCACAGTATAGCTTTGGTTATTAACAACAAAAGTATGTAGTAGCTGTTACTCATTTATGGATGCTCAACATTTAAAGTAATTAGGACTTATGTAGTTGCGGGAATAGGTTAGCATTCGGGATGTTGAAATTTCCTTAATTCCCCAATTTCATTGGTGTTATGTGAGTCCTAGGAATAATCCTAGGAATAATTAGCTTATGACTCTAAATGACCGCACATCTCAAGACCAACTAAATTCAATCTCAGTAGAGATTTATTCTGAATCCTTAGAGGTAATTCATAAAAATTCAATTTTCTCCAATCTGTTTGCTTTATTCTTCTAAGTCAGGACTTACGCAAAAGCAACGTAATTCCGTCCGAGACCGTAAGCGATGGTCAAAGACCCCCACCATAGGCGATCGCATGTCCGCGCTTGACTTTCCGACAGGCGACGTATAAGCTCTTTCGAGCAGACTCCGTCTTAAGCGTTAGCTATGCGTCAGGTTTTACCCATAGTTCTTGAGATTACTACTCTACGACAACCCTTTCAGGGAACCCGAAACTTCGTTTCGGTCGCAATGACAAATCTTCCTTGCGTAAGTCCTGTAAGTAAATTAACCTATTATTATTAATAAAGTATTTTTCCTATATATTTGATGAAAATCATTTTAAGAGCATAGTAAAATTATTTTAAATTGTATACGTTTAATATGCCAATTATTAAGTGATGATAATACTGATAATTTTATTATTAAATAAGCCAAAATAATTACAGACTGAACTTATAAGTACCTATAGTTAAGTCTATTCAGTACTTTACTTCCTGATCTTATTTGCTAAATATAGTGAATCTAATTAATTTACGTATTAATATTGAATATATTTCATCATATAAATCAGGGTAAAAAATGATTCTCTAAATCTCCTCCAAAAGTATCAAATACGTATAATATATTTTATTTTTAAAGTTACTATAATTTGCATGTTAAAATTTTAATAATAAATATTTATTACTAAAATATAATTTAAAATTAGTACTGACTATATAAAAATATTATTGATTGGAATTCTGAAAAATAATAGAGTGCTGTATAAACTTACGATTATCTTCATCCCTAGGGTTAGGGGAACGTGAATTGAATTATAGCTTAATTCACATTTTATGAAGGGTTTTATTGTATTTAAACTTTCGTCTAATACACCTAAACTCACTAATTATTCAATCATAAAATCGGAGTCCTAAAACCAGAGTAATATAGACAAAAAATTATCAGGCTACTACAAGCACATGAAAGTATTTGAAAGCGAAAATGTTTAATACAGGACTTACGCAACAATAACGTAAATTTGTTATTAAGATCGTAAGGAAGTATAAACTAAGCACGAGCAAGCTACGCAAAGGCGTAGCGTAGTTCTATAATAAAGTAATTTTATTATTTGATTTAGTTTAACTATAGGCGTCAATGATTTTTAAAAACATAATATTGGATTATTTTTTATCTTTATTGACCATGAATATTTAACAGAATAACTCAAATTTAATTGATATACTTACTAATTAAAATTAATAGTACTTAAAAAATATACCTATGTAAAATGATTAATAAATTATTGAATAGAAAATATAAACTCCGTCTATATAAAATTTTTATGATTAATTTCACCTTCTTTATTATCAGTACTCTTGCTATATTAATAGCAACCCTATATCCATTTAAATTTGCGATTCCTGAAAATTTTTCATTATTTCACTTAGTCAATAATTTTAACAATGCAACTTTTTTCAAAGACCAAGTAAATAATGTCTTACTATTTTTACCTTTTGGGTTTAGCATTTCTAATTTTCTAAAACAATCAAAAATTAAATTCGCTTATCAGATTTTAATTGTTGTGATTGCTAGTTGCTTCTTGTCCCTAACAGTTGAAATCATTCAAATATTTGTTCCTTCGAGGGCACCGACACCATCGGATATTTATAATAATACTTTTGGTGGTTTTTTAGGATTATTATGTGTATATATATTTGCTTCTCGCAGTTTTAAATATACTTTAAAGCGTGTAGAAAATAGTAGAGCAAGCAATTCTATTTATAAAATTAGCCTATTTTTTATTGCTTATTTATGTTTGATTATATTAATTTCGATCCCTTGGCAAAATGCAGTCAGTTTAAGCGATTGGGATAACAGATTTTCTCTAATATTAGGAAATGAATTTAATGGAGGAAGACCTTGGGAAGGAAGTATGAAAAATCTAGCTATTCTAGATAAATCCTATTCCAAATTAGAAGTGCAAAATATTTTTTCCTATCAGAATAAAAACTCAGAAAATACATACTTAGAACCATTAGATAAAAATACTTCATTATTAGTATTTTATGATTTAAGTAACTCATTAAACAGTCAATCTTACCCAGATTTAGCTCAACAGCAACCAGACTTAATATGGACTAAAGATAGTCTAAATCCTGCTCATTTTCAACAAAAAAGAACAACATTTAATAATGAAAATTGGCTTCAGAGTACTTCACCAATATCGAATCTAACAGAAAGAATCAGAGAAACTTCTGAATTCACATTAATTTCCACAATTCAGAGTAATAACATCACTCAGACTGGACCTGCACGAATTATTTCCCTATCTGCTGATGCTCATCGTCGTAATTTTACATTAGCTCAGGAAAAAGATAATTTAGTTTTCAGATTAAGAACCCCAATTACAGGAGCTAATGGTTCAGATATAAAATTAAATATTCCGAAAGTTTTTACAGACCAAAGAGAGCATCATATAATTATTACTTATTCTAAGGCTGCTTTAGAAGTTTATATAGATGATATACAAAATTATCATATCCTTAATCTGTTAGACCTAATTCCTAAAGAGCAAATATTTTTCTACTATGGCATTACATTTATTCCTATGGGATTATGTCTTATTTTTGTGATAAGTTTAGCTAAGAAAAAAGATAGATTCTATAGATATTTATTGCCTACAGGAATCTTACTACCTTCATTAATTTTGGAATCTATATTAGTGATTAATAACGGCAAAACTATCAGTTGGAAAACCTTATTCATAGGTATATTATTCACAACTGGTACAATGCTAATCCTAAAAATGCGATGGTCGAAGACCCACCTTCGGCGATCGCGTGAAAATTTCGATACAGGAATTTAAAGCTAAATTATTGATTCTCCAATGGTGGTAATTCCAAGGGTATTTGACCTAGATTACCCTTGCGAAAATCAGTTAGTATGTGGCTTGTACTGCGGTCTATATTACCCTGGTAGCGGTTATCAGCTAAAACACGAATATATTCCTCTCCTGATAAAGAAGTTGTATCGACTCCATAGCGGGATTTTAAAGCTTCCTGTGGTAACAGATGTCCGTGCGTAACTTCCATCTGGGTGAGTAAATCTACGAATGCTGCTGCTGCTATTTGTTTATCATATGAGGCTTGACCAATATCATCACAGATAGCTAATTTTAAAGCTGCTTCTTGGTCTTCCAATTTTAATGGAATTACACCAGGAGCATCTAATAATTCTACTTCTTGAGATATTCTGACCCATCTTAATTGACGGGTTACTCCAGGACGAGCTGCACTTTCGACAATTTTCCTTTTTAACAAGCGGTTAATAAGTGCTGATTTCCCCACATTAGGAAAACCAATTACAACAGCGCGAATTGGACGAGGTAGCATTCCCCGTTTGCGTCTTCTTTTATTTACGTCCCCAGCAGCAGATTGAGCTGCTTTTAAAATACTTGCAGCACCAATTCCTTGTTTAGCATTGCTAAAGTAAACTGTCTGTCCCTGACTCTTAAACCAATCTTGCCATTGTTGTCTGACTTCAGGGAATATCATATCTACCCGATTGAGTATGACAATTTTTTTCTTACTTCCTATCCATTTATCTAAATGGGGATGATGAGTCGCTAAAGGAATACGGGTATCTCTAACTTCTAAAACTACATCGACCAACTTCAACTGCTCTTGAAGTTTTTTTTCTGCTTTAGCTATGTGACCTGGATACCATTGAATCAGGCTAAGTTTATAGTTACTATTTAATGCCATTATCTAATTAAGTTTTATAAGTAAGTAGCTTTGTTTGGGATTTTAGTTCGTTTCTTTTCATTTGTGAGACTGATGTAAAATGATGCGATTACCTTCGGGATCAAAAGCATAAACTTCTCGACCGTGGGAAGCTGTAATAATTTCTCCTGATGGGGGATAGCCTAAATCCATGACGTGAGCGATCGCATTTTCCAAATTGTCAACCTCTAAACATAGACTCATTTTACTTTTACTCGAACTTTGAAACTCAGATAAATGAGCAGATGATGGCTTAAAAATGCCTATCTTCAAACCTTGCAGATGAAACTCAGCGTAAATCTTCGGAATAAACTTACTCGGCTGCTGGTCGAAAAACTGACGATAAAAATCAACTAAAATATCGATATTCTCACTAGCGATCGCAACAAATGCATCCTTGGCTGATAACTGATAGCTACTCACTGTTCTCTAAATCTACTAATTCTCTATTCTGGAAAAATGTATTATAATTGTGATAGTCAAGCTTATTAGCCATGCATGGGGCCGCAAAGGTTTCGACGTGGTGGTGAAAGCTGAACTGTGATTCAGGTCGAGAGAGGGTCTCCTCTCGTAAATAAAAGACTCAAACTTTAAATATAAATGCTAACAACATTGTATCTTTTGCTCGTAAGCCTGCACTAGCAGTAGCTTAATTGAAAAAATAGCCTCTTATAGGTTCGAGCGCTTCTAATTTGACTCCGTTAAGGATTAGAGGCAAACCCCAACGGATGCGCTTTTAAGTAACCTCTGGTTTACTTATCAGCAAAGAACTCACCAGAGCATCCTAGCGTTCGGGATAATGAACGTTCCCCGCCTTGAGGGTTAAACAGGCTAAACCTGTGAATGAGCGGTAAGTGAATACCCATTGCGGACGGCAGTTCGATTCTGCCCGGTTCCACTAGAATTTATAGTTTAAAAAGGTCTACTTAGCTTTTTCGGTTGGTAGACCTTTTGATTTGAATAATTAATTTTTTATAAAGATTCAGTTTTAAGGATGATAAATTTCCTTATGTTGATTGGTATAGTGACCAGCATCGTGTTTCGAGTTATCTGAATTTGTAAACTTTGTAAACTTTTTATGTTGCAGCTTCAAATTCCATTGTGATCACAGAGTAAAGCCATGCCAGTTTATGTTTATTGGGGTGAAGATGATTTTGCCATCGAAAAAGCTGTTAGCAATTTGCGCGATCGCATCATTGATGAACAATGGGCAAGCTTTAACTATACAGCGATTTCACCTGATGAGCAGGATGCTGTGACAACGGGTTTGAATCAAGTAATGACCCCTAAATTTGGTGCTGGAGGACGCTTAGTATGGTTAATTGATACTACCCTAGCTCAGCAATGTTCAGAAAAAGTATTGGCAGAATTAAAACGTACTCTCTGTGTAATTCCTGAAGATTCATTTCTTCTCATTACTAGCAAAAAAAAGTTAGATGCTCGTCTAAAGTCTACTAAACTGCTCAAAGAAAATGCTGCACAATTTCAGGAATTTCCTCTGATACCTCCTTGGAAAATAGAGATTATAGAACAAAACGTAATTCAAGAAGCACGAAAAATTAATTTGAAGCTGACCTCAAAAAGCGTAAAAATGATTGCCTCATCTGTAGGTAATAATACACGCCTGCTTTACAATGAATTAGAGAAATTACGATTGTTTACAGGTGAGAGTAATGAATTTTTAGATACAGATATAGTAAGTAAACTAGTTAGAAATACTACTCAAAGTAGCTTACAGCTTGCAGCAGCTATTAATAGTGGGGATACCGCTAAAGCTTTAAAATTAGTAGCGGATTTAATTAATGCTCACGAACCTGCTTTAAGGATAGTTGCGACATTAGTTGCTCAATATCGTACTTGGTTACAGGTCAAAGTGATGGTTGATAGCGGGGAACGTAATCAAAAGGCGATCGCTCAATTTGCTGAGGTAGGTAATCCCAAAAGAGTTTACTTTTTAGAACAAGAGGTTAGATCGTTTTCTGTAGAACAACTGGTTCGTGTTTTACCAATACTTCTAGACTTGGAAGTAGCTTTGAAAAAAGGAGCGACACCAATGAGTAAATTACAAACTACTGTAATTGAACTTTGCCTTATAAAGTAAAAGTAGTGATATTGTTAAATCCAAAAACTTTATATATCTAATTCTTTATGGAACTTCTTGCTTATAAAATTATTCAAAGTGATTATCATACTCAATTAAATAGTATTTTCTAGAAAAAAATGAACAAATTATTCGATTCTTTTTCTTATAAAAGCGTCAAGCAGATAGTTTCTCGAACCTTATTATTTTCTACTCTTGTAAGCACAGTTTCCGGTGGAGTTATCTTTTTCTCTAGTGGAAAAGTTTACGCTCAAAATTTTCAAATCAAATCATCAGAGGTTACCAATTACGCAAAAGCTGTACTTGCGATGGAACCAGCACGTCAAGAAGCTTATGGAGAAATCAAAAAGGTAGTTGGAAATGTACCTAATATTGTTTGTAATAAGCCAAAAAGCTTTAGTAACTTACCTCGAAATGCAAAAGACATTGCTATTAAATATTGCAAACGTTCTAAAAAGATTGTTGAAAGTAATGGTTTCTCAGTAGATCGCTTTAATAAAATAACAGAGGCTGTCTTAAAAGATGAGAGCCTTAAAAGGAAGATTTATAAGCAATTAGTTGGTATCCAGAGAAATCGACAACAACGCTAAAATCAACTTTATATTTAAATAGAGAAAAATATATCAAAATTAATTCTGAAGTGGATAATTGTAAAAAAATCTAACCCAGATTGTTTTTAATGATTTCTCTAATTATCTAATTAATTTTGAGTAAATAGAGACAAAGGTAAAAGTAGATCTATTAATTATTAGTTCGGTATCTACCAATAGTTAACGATATAATTAATATTATCATCATTCAATTTCTGCTTTTGTTGTGAAATTATGATTCTTTAATATTTATACTTTTATTCTTCTGATATTAGTTATTTTCCAGAAAATTCTACTGAAATAGGGATTAGTAGTAAATACAAAATTATATCAATTTGATAAAATGATAATGAAAAAGTTAATTTTCCCCTGGTTAAATAAACCAGGAGTTCTTAAGAATGCATCCAAATCATACTAATAATTATAATCTCTTTAACAAACTTAAGCCGTGAGTATCTGTACCACAACTGCTAAGAAGATTATACTCAGAAGCTAATTCTCCTATTTGTCGTGATTGCTGCAAGCTTGGTTTCCAAGGTGTAGGATTGTTATAAGCATAAAAGGTTTCTACCCCATTTATACCAAGTTTTGCTGCTGCCCTAATCAAATCAAAATGCGATCGCTTGTAGCGAGCAGGATGAGCAAGTACTGCTACTCCCCCAGCTGCTTGAATTGCAGAAATCACGTTACTAGCTTGATAAATTTCTCCTGTAACAATTTTTCTTTGGATATAAGGCTTGATCCTAATATGCTCAGTATTGAAAGCATAACCAAGTATATGCACTTCTACATCTAAAAGATTGGCATTGATTTCTACACCACTCCATAGCTTAGGTAAGCTTGCTGTAGGATGATTCCATTTCCAGTCTTCTAGCCAAATTTTTGCAGCTTCGTAACCAGCAACACTATGATGGTCGGTAATCGCAAGTCCATGTAAATTTATTGCGATCGCTTGTTCCATTATTTGATTTGGTTTCAATTTACCGTCTGAGTTAACGGTATGCATATGAAAGTTGAATAACTTTGGACAACTTTCATAATCTATATTTTGTAATACTTGCTCGAAAAGTTCTTTTTCGGTGCAAACTTTAGCACAGTCTACAGTCATAACCCCCTCTTTGTATTAAATTAAGCTACGCGATTTCTAACAAAATTGAGTAGCGATATACAAAAGCTACCACCACTGTTATCTCAAGGTTAGTATTTACCCAATCCTAGTGTTTATATTTATCGGTATATTGAGCAAGTTTTGCAATAATATATTAAGAATAACTTAGCAAATTAAAACCCTCGTAGTCATGAGTATTTTCGATTGAGATAGTTAGATATTAGAAAAAACTTGTTGTAGATATATGTTTGGACTTGTGTAAAATCAAGTATTTAGAAAATAATAAATATTACTATCAATTATACTTATATTCCAAATCGTTCAAATAAATGCAGTGGCTGAGTCAGTATTTTAAAAATATACTTATTTTTACTCAGATATCCTTAATAAAAATCGGCTTTGTATCCTTGCTCTAACAATATATATCTGCCGAAAGTGGATGTTGCTCTGCCTTCTATTTTCTTTTCTTTTCACTACTTTATTAGTCGTATATCTTGTATAAAATCAATCAAGATGAAGATAATAATTGTAATAATTGTCTATCTCATTTTAAGTAGATTACATGTAAATACTGAATTTAAGTATGTAGTAAATATATTGACAGTAAAAAATTATTTGTTACAAAAATATTATAAATAATCTTACTGTATATAATAAGACTTTTTAATTCTTATGCTTGTTCCAAAATAGGAATTTAAAAATTTAGTTTATAGTCCCATTAATTCCCGTACTGCGATTCAATAGCTTTTATTAGGAAAAATCTATATTGGGGAATTATCCCCCAAATTCTTTTCAAATTTCCCAATATTATTAATGACTACTTAAACAAGCCAACCACTTCCTGAGAACCCTCGATAACCTGACCAATCTTACAAGCAAGAATATCTCTGTCAGTAAAGTATTTGATTGCCGAATCTGCTTGCTGAGGAGGCACTAAGATTACAAACCCAATACCCATATTAAAAGTGTTGTACATAGCTTCATCGTCAAGGGAACCAGCTTCCGCTAACCATTTAAACTCAGAAGGTATTTGCCAGCTACTTGCATAAATTTCTATACCTAAATCCTCCCTTAAACAACGAGGTAAATTTTCAGGTAAACCACCACCAGTAATATGAGCCATTCCTCGAATTTCTAAACCATTTTTCCGTGCTTCTAAAATGGGTTTAACATATATACGTGTTGGTGTGAGAAATACTTCACCTAATGTTCTTTCTGCTAATAATTTTGGGCGATCGCTCCAAGAAAATTGATTGTCACTAATAATTTTTCTGACTAAGCTCAACCCGTTGCTGTGTATTCCAGAACTAGCAAGAGCGATCGCAGAATCTCCGACTTTAACTTGTGAAGTATCAAGCATCTGGCTTTTTTCTACAATTCCCACACAAAAACCGGCTAGATCGTATTCATCAGCTTGATAAAAACCTGGCATTTCTGCCGTTTCACCTCCTAAAAGGGCACATCCAGAAATTTTACACCCAGCAACTACTCCTGACACCACATTTTTAAGCTGTTCTTGGTTAAGTTTCCCTGTTGCTAAATAATCCAAGAAAAACATTGGTTCTGCCCCACAAGTGAGAACATCATTAACACACATTGCCACCAAGTCAACACCAACAGTATTGTGAATATTCAGTACATTTGCAATTTTGAGCTTGGTTCCGACTCCATCAGTACCAGACACTAAAACAGGTTCTTGATAACCGACTGGTAACTGAAAACAACCACCAAAACCACCATAACCACCAATAACTTCTGAGCGGTAAGTACTGCGTACTAAATCCTTAATCTGACCAACAAATGCTCTTCCTGCTTCAACATCAACACCTGCATCCTGATAATTCATACTTTGCTTGATTGGTAATTGGTAACGAGTAACTATTGAAGGTTGACCGGGAAACCGGTTACTGCATTTTCCGTATGAGGACGGAATTGAAGATTAGTATAGTCACAATGATGTATAGCACCTACCTACTTGCGATGGTACGTAGTACCTGCCTTCGGCGATGTCGCGAATAAGTCACAATAGTAGGGAAACATCTTTAAGTTAAGTTTTTTGACAATTATTAACTGATTAATAAGGTGGATATCCAAATTCGTCTTCTTCAGGATACATGTAAGAACTAGAAACAGCTGCGACTGGAACCTTTGGCGTTTCTTGTTTTGCCGGAACTTTGGCAAACTCTTTATATTCTTCAAAAGTTGCGGCAATTTTTGAAGACTCTGGGGAATCTGATGCAATTAAATGTTGAGTTAAAGTTGTTAATGTAGGGTGCACATAGTCTACAGTTGAAGCAACTAAAACTGTATTAGATGCTATTCCTCTTTCTTCACATTCAATAATTGGACAAAAGATACCGTGAGCATGGAAAAGCGGTCCTTTCGGCATCCATGCCTGTTTACGAAATTCAGCGTAAGCTTGTTCAAGTTCTGCTGTAAAACCACCAACTGCTCTTCCCTGTTGGTAGTCGCAGTAAGATTTACTAAAGCTAGCTCCTGCTGCCCCATGTAAGGTCATTTGCAATGGTAACTCGTGTAAAAATTTCTTATTTTGCCCTACTAAAAATATAAGGTAACGAGTAAAAGTTTTGAACTTAAGCTTGTCTGCTAAGAATGCATCATAATTTTCTTTTAATGTCCCTAATTTAACTCCGGTTTCTCGATTTTTTACAGATAAAGGTCCCCGACGCACAATAACTATACGTGGTGTTGTAGTAATTAAAACCGTTTCAATTCCAGAGCTAAATTCATAATCCACCTGCTGCCAAGTATTATCTGGCAGGAAGCCAACAGCACGGGCATTTTCTAGCTTAATTGCTAAACCATGGGGTTGAATGCCATCTTGACTATAGCGAGGATTAATCATCTGGCACCAGGGAATGACTTGAGAGGGCAGTGCATTAAACTTTTCGTCCTCGAAGTCGAATTTCGCAGATGTTTTCATTTTTGTAGACACCAGGGATTGCACATCAATTTAGTGCAGGCTAAGAGCGGGGGTTGATATAAATATGATTACTCAAATGGGGCTTTTAAACTAAATCTACTTAATGACTAAGTTTTTAGTTAACCGACATTCGTAAGTGATAATAATCTTTTTATCATTCATCTGGATCATTAAATAGATTCTGAAGCAGTTTTTAATAGTTACATTACTTATAGGTAATAGGTAATATTGTTTTCTACTAATTTTTCTGACAAGCTTCTACCAATTTATTTTGCCCATGAGTAGGTGATTGCTGTCTATTGACATCCCCTCTTAATCCTATTTACTTCATAATCTCATCAGTTCTAACTGTTTTACTCAGATCTTATTAAGAATATTTGCAATTATCTGTAAAAAATTTTTGAGAATTTTCAACGGACAACCTTCCTACACAACCTTATATACATAAAGGTTTGAGCAATTACTTCTACATAACTCTAAACCTATTGTCTGGATTTCATGATGCATCCATATATACATATATCCATAAAGTCGGTATCATTTATTTTGAGCAGGATAGAGTCGGGGGCTAGTTTATATATTCTGAAGCAATTAACTTATGAAGCAAGGAAATGAAGCGAGAAAAATGTCCAGTCCAAACTCTTAGCTGTTATTAGATAGCAGAAAATTCTGATTCTAGAGAATTCCTATCTACCAAGACATTTATTTACCGAGACATCATAAGTTGCCTAGCATAGTTCCAGATATTGAACAGAACTTTATTATTTTCAGTTATGAAAAATTTTAGTCAAGTTTTTTGTACTTCACTCTGATTTTTAACTTCAAACCTGATTTGAACTTTATTTAATTGAACCTTATCTGAGCTTAGCTCCCTTTAGTGGATGGTTAGTACTAAAATACCATCGCATCTGCTCTCAAATTTACCTATTTTTTACAATTGTTTGACAGCTATATAATTGAATTCTTAGATATAGAATTAACGATATTAATCTAATCGAAGTTATTTCCCCCTATTCCTAGATTTAGTTTGTTATGCACCCTATGCAAGATGATTACCCCCAGAGCAAAAAATATAATACAAATATTTCTCCCAGGGAAGGAAGTAGTGAAGAAACTATGTGCTGAGGCAAAACAACTTGTGTGCTTGCCGTTGATTATTCTTACTGCCGAGTTAGATACTGTTGGTACTGGGATACAATATTTTCTGTAACTTCAGAAATATCCAGGCCATCACTAGGAAGTTCAATAGCATCTTTTGCTTTACGCAAAGGAGATACTTTTCTAGTACTATCTTTCCAGTCACGCTCAGCAATGTCTCTCTCAAGTTGCTCTAAACTCATTATAGACAAACCTTGTCTCTGAAAATCTTGCTGACGACGGCGTGCTCTTTCTTCTACAGAAGCTGTCAAAAATATTTTGACTTCAGCATCTGGAAAAACATGAGTACCGATATCTCTACCCTCAGCAACTAAGCCACCTTTTTTTCCCCACTTTTGCTGTTGTTTAACCAAAGCAGAGCGTACAGCTTTTTGTGCTGCGATCGCTGACACATTTGCAGTTACTTGAGGAGTACGAATAATTTGCGTAATATCACTACCATTAATCCAAACTCTCACAGGAGCTTTTAAATCATGGGAAGGAGTTAACTCAACTTCATACTCATCAACTAATTCAGCCACTGCACATTCATCATCAATGGCTATTTTCTTTTCCATAACTAACCAAGTGACAGCCCGATACATTGCTCCAGTATCTAAGTAAATTAACCCTAGTTTTGCTGCAACCTGTCGAGCTACAGTAGATTTCCCCGCACCAGCAGGTCCATCAATGGCGATAATTGGTTTGCGATCGCGCAAAATGACATTGTCAATCAGGCGAGTAGGACCAATTCTAGATGCGATCGCCAGCATTCCTTCCTCCTTGATTTGTTCTATTGGCATTAGAGTACTCGGTTCAACCAATTCAATATATTCCACAGATAAATTACTAATTTCTATCAGTTCCTGCTTGGCAAGTGCAATTAATTTACTGCACCTACGCTCTCCAGCACGGAATGCTTTCTGTGCTGTTTGCAGGCTACGATATAAAACCGTTGCCTTTTGCTTTTGTGTTGCACTAAGGTATTGATTACGGGAACTAAGTGCCAGACCGGATGCTTCCCGCACTATGGGACAAGCAACTATTTCTATTGGTAAATTCAGATCCGCAACCAACTTTTTGATAATAGCTAGTTGCTGACCATCTTTTTGCCCAAAATAAGCTCGGTCGGGTTGTACCAAATTAAAAAGTTTGGTAACAATTGTAGCTACACCCTCAAAATGACCTAGCCGAGAACGACCACACAAGCCTGATATCATAGCAGATGGGGGAATAACTTGCGTAACTAGTGACTCTTGTTTATTCTTCAGTAGAATTCCCATCTCTTCCGGAGCAGGGGCAAAAATTGCATCTACTCCAGCTCTTTGGCAAGATACCATATCCTGCTTCAAATTTCGGGGATATTGCTCAAAATCTTCATTTATCCCGAACTGCAAAGGATTTACAAAGATACTGACAATTACTATAAAATTTTCTTCACGCGCTCTTTCTATTAAGCTCAGATGACCTTGATGTAAAGAACCCATTGTGGGGACTAAACCAATATCACTTTGAATTCGGCTGCTAGACCCGTCCGGAAACAATTCTGATATTGGCAATTCTGATATTGGCGATGAATTTTCCTCTTGAGCGCGTCGTCGTGCTAAAGCAATGTAGCTACCTAAAGCTGTTGTGGTCGTTAACAGGCGCACAAAATACCCCTACTTTTAATCTAGCTATCCCCCGTTAGTTTATAAAATTTGGATGGTAATGCCACCATTCTAGAGACTTGGTATACATTCAGCTTTTTCAGAAATTAAGCTCTATATCCTAAGATTATTGTCAATCACTTAATTTAAAATTGTCTAAGGAGAACTCCAAGATATTCACATTAAGCAACGGTAAATACTAGCATTTTTTACATACGTACATGTATTGTATCTTTTTAACTAAATTATATCCGCTTAATTTCTGATTTTTTTACGAATATAATGGCTTTAAGAACTTGATTTTCCCAATTGTGTTACCGTCTTATGTTTTTACACATATATGACTCAACAGTCAATATTATTAAGTAGATTTAAGAAAAATTTGCCAATTACTCGATTTCTCAATAGAATTAGCCCATCCTCAGACTCGCATAAGCCATAGATGGACTGGACTAAAGTACTGCGATCGCTACAGTCTGATTTTCTGAAACGTTTAAGTTCTGGTCATTTGCTTCATACTCAAAAGCAAGGTGAACATAGTGAGTTAACAATAATCTCTGGAGAAAGATTAAGGCAGCTAAGAGATTTTTGTTGGGAAATGGCAGAGAAGTATAAGCGTGCAGGTACTGTCCGAGATGTTTTTATTAGTAATTTGAAAGGAAAATTAGGGGAAGAAGTTGTAAAAGAAAGACTGGCGGACTTTATTACGGAAGTTGATTATGAAAAGAAATTAGGTGGTGACGGTGGGATAGATTTTACTCTTAATTCCGACACAGATGTGGGTATAGAGGTAAAATCGCGCTGCGGTTTTTTCAATAAGGTGAAATGGTCTTTAACTGTAGAGGAAGTTAGGAAAAATAGTGTTGTAGCCTGTGTGTTAATTCAAGAAGAAGTGAATGAAGCTCAGTCAGAATATCATTTAATTTTTGCCGGGTTTTTGCCGACAGAAATGATCAAGCTGAAAACTGGCAAAATATATTTTGGCATAGAGCAATTGCTCTATGGAGGAGGACTACGGTTCTTTTTAGAAGAGGCACAAGCAGGTAAAATACAGGATAAATCGATTATTTTTTATCGTAATTCAGAGAAGCAAGAAAATTCCTGGCAAAGTCTTAAAAAGACAAATCAACATGATATTGATAATTATCCATTTTCTGAGCAAGAATTAAGGCAAAATAATCATGCAAATTCTCACTTAAATCAAATAAATCGGATAAATAATCAAAGGCAAAATGATTCTGTTTTGAGGAAAGAATCAGAATATTTTTATATAGAATTAGCTAACAAGCAATTAAATTTAGGTAATTTTGCTACTGCTATAGAGTATTACAGCAAAATTATAGATAATCATAAGCATAATTATAAGAAAGATGAATTGTATTACAAACGGGCTTTTGCCCGCTATCAATTAGAAGATTACCAAGGAACAGTAGATGACTGTAGCTTTCTAATTTCAACAAATCCTAATCATATCCAGGCTTACAACCTTATAGCTCAAGCCTACTATCAATTAACCCAGTATCAACAAGCAATTTTCAACTACACTCAAGTCATTAGACTGAATCCTTTAAATGGTGATGCATACAGGAACCGTGCAGATGCTCGTTATGATTTAGGAGATAAGCAAGGAGCAATTGAAGATTATGCACAAGCGATAAAAATTAATCCTTTTGATAGTGATACTTATACAAATTTGACTACAAATTTGCTTGAAGATTCTAAATCCAGGGAAAATCATCAATTTATTTCCCGAATTACACCAGAAACCATTACCGATTGCAATGCTTACAAACAGCGTGGAAAATATCGTTACGATGTAGGAGATTACATTGGAGCGATTAAAGATTATACTCAAGCAATAAATATTAATTCTGGAAATATTAATTCTAGTAGAGGTAATTCCCAAAATCAGCCCCAAGATATTGAGATTTATCATCTTCGTGGGGATGCATATTATGATGCAGGTAATAAAGAGAAAGCAATCGAAGACTACACTCAAGCCATTAGCATTAACTCACAACATGCGATCGCTTATTATCAACGCGGTTGTGCTTTCTACGATTTAGCTGATAAAGCAAGTGCAATCGAAGATTTTCAAATTGCAGCAGAATTGTATAAAAAGCAAGGAAATATCTCAAAATATAAAGAAGTGCGGGAAAAGATTTTAGAATTAGAGATAGAAGCGTCTTTGGATATTTTAGATTTTTAGATTCTTATATTTTGAATCAATTGTAATTTTGATATCCTCAGTTACTAAACTCCATCCCTTCACTATAAGCAGAATAAACACCCTGAACGTTATACCAGTTCAGAAAAATTCTGGCTATTTCTAATGCTAACTGTGGTTTACCAATATCAATCAACCATTGTAATAAAGGTGCCATGGTACGCTCATTCAGATTACCATTGAGGGATAAAATCCCCCACAATAACTTGTGTAACCAAGTCATCTGAATCATCATCCGTACTTCCCAGGTTGGATGCTTCTGATAAAATAAAACTCCCATCCTCCCGCGCTGAATTTCTTTATCAACGAGGTTCGGTATTTGTTCTAAACTAAAAGCTGGGTGCCAATGATAACCAACAGCTTCAGGACATTTAATCAACTTGAGACCCAAATTTTTCAACCTGACACCAAGTTCTAGGTCTTCCCATCCATAAAGCTGAAAACTGGTGTCAAACAATCCCACTTTCTCTAACCAGTGTTTAGGAATAGCAACATTTCCCGTCGCAAAGAAAGCAGCAGAAAAATCTGTAATTTTATAGGGTTCAGAGGTGGGATTGTCAAAATTACAGGTATTGACTACAGCACCATAGGTAAAAAAGCGATCGCTACCTAGTCTTTCTTTGCCTTTTTGTAGCGCTTCTATGTGGGATTTAAGAAAACTGGGAGTTACCACTAAATCGCTATCAATGAAAATGATTATGTCTCCCCGTGCTTTTTCGACACCCAAGTTTCTAGCAGCTGCTGGTCCCAAATGATTTTGTTGAAACGGGTAAACGTGGGGAAATTCTTTCCGATTCTCTTTTAACCATTCTAAAGTTCCATCTGTGGAACCATCATCCACAATTATGACTTCATAACCCTCTACAACAGAATCTGTTGATAGTTCTTGTGCTTCTAGAGCTAACAAACACTTTTCTAAAATTGCTTTGCGATTATAAGTCGGAATAACAACACTTAAAAACACTATCTCACCCCCAAACAATGCCCATCTTCAGGATAGGACATTCAAAGAAAGAATACTGTTCCTTTTTAATACACCTTTGATTAAAATACAGAATTTCCTACTTTCACTTTGTGTCAATATTTTTATTATTCGTCTGTATAATCAGAATGTTACTAATTCAGGACTTACGCAACGAAGATTTGTCATTGCGACCGGAACGTAGTGCAGGGAAGCAATCGCAGGGTTTATTGCGATTACGTCGCTATCGCTCGTAATAACGGAACTACATTGATTTTGCGTAAGTCCTGAGAATGTTACTAATTTTTCATTTTTAATTAATTCACCTTTAATATAACAGGACTTACGCACGGACTATGTATTCAAGTCATTACGACCCTAGGGAAGTAATCTCAAAGCCTTATTTTTCGTTACGAGTGTGTAAGTACTATATAAAACAGATAAATTTCTTCTACTAATTAGTTAGCGATTTTAGTTTCCTACAATTCGATAAAGCCAGCATTTAATAGTAATTTATACAACTAAATATTCTACTTAAACCCCCATATTACCTAAATATTTATACTTAGTAAATTTAAAACACTAATACTTAAAAGTATAATATAAACATTAATATGCAAATCAACTAGTACTATTACCGAAGAGAATATACTTACATTAGATGGATAATGATAGGTTGTTGTATTGCAGCATAAATAAATATACTAATGGGTCGCGCTAAAAAGGTTGTTCTAGCATATTCTGGGGGAGTTGATACATCAGTATGTATCCCCTATCTAAAGGAAGAATGGGGTGTTGAAGAAGTTATTACTTTAGCTGCAGATTTGGGACAAGGCGATGAATTAGAACCTATTCGCGAGAAAGCTTTAAAATCTGGTGCTAGCAAATCTTTAGTTGTCAACGTTCAAGACAGCTTTATTAAAGATTACGCATTTAAAGCCATTAAAGCCAATGCCTTGTATGAAAATCGTTATCCTTTAGCAACAGCCTTAGCTCGTCCTCTGATAGCTAAGATACTGGTAGAAGCTGCCCAAGAACATGGTGCAGACGCGATCGCTCATGGTTGTACTGGTAAAGGTAATGACCAAGTGCGTTTTGATGTAGCGATCGCAGCTCTTAATCCAGATCTAAAAATTCTAGCCCCAGCCAGGGAATGGGGAATGAGTCGGGAAGAAGCAATTTCTTATGGAGAAAAGTTTGGTATCCCTGCACCAGTGAAAAAATCTTCTCCTTATAGTATTGACAAAAATTTGCTAGGTCGCAGCATTGAAGCAGGGATTTTAGAAGACCCGATGGTAGAACCACCAGAAGAAGTCTATGAAATGACAAAGGCGATCGCTGATACTCCAGAAGAACCAGAATATATTGACATTACTTTCAACTGTGGTATTCCTTCTGCTTTAAATGGAAAACTTGAAGAACCGATAGAGTTGGTTGCGAAGCTCAATCAGTTAGTGGGTAAACATGGTGTCGGTCGCATTGATATGATGGAGAATCGCTTAGTGGGAATTAAATCGCGAGAAATATACGAATCTCCAGCAATGATTGCTTTAATTCAAGCTCATCGCGATTTGGAAAGTTTAACTTTGACGGCAGATATCACTCAATATAAGCGAGGAATAGAAGAAACTTATAGTCAAATAATTTACAATGGTCTTTGGTATAGTCCCTTAAAAGCTGCTTTAGATGCTTTTCTTGATAAAACTCAGGAAAGAGTTAACGGTACAGTAAAAATAAAGTTATTGAAAGGTAATGCAACAATTGTCGGACGTAGTTCAGAAAATTCTTTATACACTCCAGATTTAGCGACTTATGGTTCTAACGACCAGTTTGACCATAAAGCTGCGGAAGGATTTATTTACGTTTGGGGATTACCTACGCGTATTTGGTCTGAACAGACTAGAAAATAGCAAATGAAGTTCATTAACATCATTTGGTGTTGATTATAGTTTGATTTTAGTTTGATTTTAGTTTTATTTCTGTGTCTTGCTCTAACCCTTAATTTGGTTATTGATACCGACTTACCAGAGCCGGTATCTGTGTGCTGTCCCTGGGATGAACGGTGTTCTCCGGTGAAGAGTTAAAGGGAAAATTACTCAACACCTCCTGATTTCCTTTAACTCCTCACCTTTTACTTTCTCCCCATAGCTATTAATTTTTCAAATAAGTTGTCTAATTAAAGTTATCGATACACCACCGTAGCAAAATAGCGTCTGCAATGATCGGTGTTCTCCGGTCAAACTAACTGCTTATTTTTTTTGTTTGACGGTACTCTAACCAAATTGGTACTGCTATGATTGCAGCCAAAATTAGTAAAGCCGCGATCGCGAACTGACTGACCCATGTAACTAGTGTTTCTAGGGGCACTACTTTCCCAGCAAAGAAAGAAAGCGATACCATTACGCTAGCCCAAGTTACTGCACCTGCGAAGTTATATATGCAGAATTTCCAAAACGGCATTTGAGCAATACCTGCTAAAGGTGCCATAAAAATTCTCAATAATGCGAAAAAACGACCAAAAAACACAGCTTTAGCAGCATTGTCACTAAATTGCTCTTTAATACTGAGCATTTTCTCATCAGAGACTCGAAATAGGTGACCAATTTTTAATAATACAGACCAACCACCTATTCTACCAATCCAGTAACCACAAGTACCGCCTAAAATTGCTCCAGCAGCAGCATCACTTAAAACTAACCAGTAATTAAGTTCATCACTACCAGCAAGAAATCCTCCAACTAAAGTTACAGTTTCACCAGGAAGGGGAAGACCTAAATTTTCAAACAAAATTCCTAAAAAAATTGCCCAATACCCATAGCTATGAGCTACTTCCTGGATGTTTTCCAGTGAGATAAATTCAAGGGACATCGGGCACCACCATCTTTACAATTCTTCATTTTTCTTATATTCTGACTACTTTTTCATTTGAGTGTCAATCTACTGATCACAAATATAAGTAAATCAAGATAAGAATATTCTATTTTTATAATTCGATAAACTTATCAAGATAAAATTGCTGAAAAATATTAGTGTTAAATTTTAAGGCTTAACTTTATTCTTAAATTTTCAACCATGAAATCAAATTAATCTTTGTGAAAATAAAGATTATAATTAGTGATTTTAGTTACACCTTAAAAAGTATTAATACGTATGATTTAAAACTAAATTCAATATTTAAGGTATTTTCAAAATCTCCAAAATATTTTTTAAATTAATTGGTAGTAAATAAAATTGCTTTCATAACATAAAAATAATGACAATAAAGTAATATTTTCATCCTATGATGGTAGTCAAAATAAGATAAAAAACCAAGTAAATCTTCAATATGGATTAATTTACCTGAATAGGCAAATTATTTATCAAAATTTTATAAAACTACCAGTAAATTATAAAAATTCAGTAAAAGATACGGTTGTTACTGAATTAGCTATCCGCTTATGCGTATATTGAAAATGGATAGTATAAATTGTACGGCATAAATACTGAACATCCTTGATTTAACCGTATTTTTTATTAATGTTCTAGTTTTTATGGAGCATTGAGAATTACGGTCAAGGATAAAGTTGTATTTGTGTCTTTTTGTTTTTTCTGTTAACTATTTCAACTACCCAGTAAATTCATGACTATCACACAGAAATGCCAGCTAATCTTATTTAGACCCGAAGGACGTATAGATTTGGAGGGTGGAAAAAGTTTGAGTGAAAAGATAGCTTTAGTAGAAGCACAGTCTGAACAACTTTGGATTTTAGATTTAGCAAAGGTCGATTTTATGGACAGTGCTGGATTGGTGTTTCTTGTCAATGGACTAAAATCAGCCCGTAATAGAAATTGCCGCTTAGTTCTATGTAATGTTCCAACTCCAGTTCGGTTAGTTTTAGAGCTAACTCAACTTGATTCTGTGTTTGAAGTTTTTAGTTCTTATGAAGATATTATCAGTACTGTTAGCTAAGTAGTATTAACCTAAACAATCTTTAAATATTTGGGTACTGTAAGGAATTTATAAGTTGATATCGGATTTAGTTTTTCTGTCTTATAACTAATAATTATGATAATTATTAGTTATAAAATCAATTATTCAAGCTAAAAAAGTTAAGCTTTTGTTTCAGACAGTTATGCTCGTTAGAATAATGATTTTCGTACATCCTAATGTATAAGAAACTTTTGACTTTAAATAAGTTGACTGGCATTTCCTCATTTGCTAAATATAAATCAACTTGGAGGAAATGAATTAACTAAGCCTGAATTTGCACAAAGTCCTTGGCAGAAAAATCATCCTATTAAAGACAAACTTACAGTACCTGTCTACATATTAACTTTGCAGTCATCAAATTGATTAATTAAAAATTGTTTTATATCAATAAAACACTTTCGTTCAAAGTCTTTAAAACTTATAATCCTTGGATATCATCCAAACCTCTGAAACAGCTGATTAACTTCTATTAATTCAGCCAATATAACTATCACAAATAAATTTATATCAATATTGTCGCATTATTTGTTAATCACTTTAGCGAGATAAAGCTATATAAATCAGGTATTAAATCTACATTGTACAGAAATAAGTTTATTACCCATATCTAAAAAAATATATTTAATAAACTTGAACTTCAAAAATTTATAGAGACGATTAGATGATTCTTTAAATTAATTACCCAATCCGTATAGATAAAAAGCTTACTACATAAGCATTCGGAATTTTGTAACAATAGCTGCACGAAACGGGTATTACAAAATACACCCAACGATACTAAGGATTATACATACTCCAACAGATAGATTTATTGTGTGCTTAGGTGATTTCTGACCAATATTATATCCAGGTTGATGAGTTTCGACTTCGCTCAACTCTCCATACCTTGGTTAACGATGGTAAATTTTTCATAGAAATCACCTTAATTGTTCGGTATAGGTGAAATATCTCCCTGGGGAGATGCAGAACGAGGGAAGCTAGGTAGGTCTATACCACTGTGACTTGTACCGCGAGTTTTCAGTGCTAAGCGATAACTCACACTTTGCAACTCTGCTTGTAACTGGCGATTTTCTTGCTGTAAAGCTGCTATCTTATCTCTAACTGGAGCCATTCTTTCTTCAAATTTATGGCGATAAATTTGTGGTAACTCTTGGACCACTTGCTCTAACATCCGACTGCGATCGCTTAATTCTTGAACTGATTGTCGCAACTGATAAATTTCGGCATCGCGATCTGTAATCTGTTCTTGATAAAAGGTTACTTGCTCCTCAAGGGTCTGCAATTGTTCTCGCAACTCTTGCAACTGAGCCATGTGACGCTCAGAAAATTCTGCTTGAGGCATAAAGTCAGTATTGCCTTTGACTAATCGAAAAAGCTCTTGTGAAAGTTGTTGTACTAACTGGTCGCGAAGCTGCAACTCTTGACGCAACTTCGAGACTTCTGTAGATAAGGCTTGGATTGTAGAGTTTTCAGTTTGGCTCACAGTTTTCTAGTACTCAAATAACAAATATATGACCCTATTATGTATAACTGCGATTGTATTGCTTTTGGCAAATATCTTTTGGGTATTACTGTTAACTTAACACCTCTAAGTGAGCTTACGCAGAAATATATAAAGTAAAAAATTAAATTTTTCCAACTTTCTTCTGATTGTATCCCGTTCTAAGTAAAGGTGCAGCAATTATGAGTGTATATTATAATTTTTTAATTTAACTATTTTAAGATTAGGACTTGTACACTATTAATTATAAATAAGGTTTTGCGTAAAGCCTGATGATATAACTAATTAAGATCCTAGCTATACTGTCTCGGTAATACTTGTCTACAGTCGTAATGGAGTAAACACTTAGTCTGTAGGTAATTCCTGTATTTGATGCTAAATTACTTAGCACTCATAAATATTGCAAAAAATTAAAAAAAATTCATAATTACTTTCATAATTACCAAGTACTAGTATCAGGCAAAGTAATTAAAAATTCAAAATTCAAGTGTAATAAGCGTCTTATCGATTGGAAATTATTTGCATTATTTACACTGCCATATACTAGATTGCGTTAAAAGTTATTCTTAAAAATATTCTTATGATGATTTTAGTTAGTTCAGGGAAGTACCTATGAGAACTTTCCGATAATTTTGTGTCACTGCTTATCTAAACAAAACAACTGCACAAAGTACTGTTTCCTTGTGCAATTGCTTTTGCGTAGAATAAAATTTACTCTACATCTGTAGTTTCTACTTCTTCGTCAGTTACAACAGTAAGTTCCTGTTTAATAGTCAAATAGCGAATTACTTCTTCACTCAATCGCATAGAACGTTCCATTGCATTAATGATAGTTCCTGGACCCTGGTAATTCATTTGTACATAAACTCCATCCCGATGTCGATCGATTTCGTAAGCTAAACGACGTTTGCCACGATTTTGAATTTCGACACCTTCTGCTCCCTGCTCGCGGATTAAAGCTTCGTATTTACTTACTATCTGCGTTACCTGCTCTTCATTAAGATCGGGTCGCAGTATGTACATTGTTTCGTAAGCTGTTGCCATAATTGATAACCTCCCTATGGACTAATTGGGCTGCTCGTAGCGATTAAATAATCTATCGGCATCTTGAGCAACAAGGAACTATAATTTTACCAGCTTTCTATTTTAATTGAATTTATTTAAGGAAAGTAAGTTTTTTCAGATTTAATTTTTCCAACTTCTAAATTGGAGTCAAATTAGTCCTGATAATAACGTCTTGTGTGAAATGAATTTTTTTTGTTTAATTTTTTGTTTAATATTGTGAGCGAAGCAAAGATTTGATTGAGTGTGACTTTACCCAAAAATACAAATTCTTTGGCTTTAAGATGTAGATAAAAAGGACGTTTACTCAAGTTATGGCACAACGTTATGTGCGAGTTCAAAATCAGCAAGGGCAAATTTACTACGGTTTATTACAATTGTCCTTAGAGGTTACAGTTCTGGATGCACCACCCTGGTTAGATGGACAACCCACCAGTTTGAATTTAGAGCCGAATAGCTATCAGATATTGGCTCCGTGTTCTCCATCAAAAATTGTTGCGGTTGGTAAAAATTATGCAGACCATGCAGCAGAAATGGGAACTCAGGTTCCTCCGGAACCTTTGATTTTTCTTAAACCACCCACATCAGTCATTGCTTCCGAATCAGAAATTAGATATCCAGAGGCATCTCACAGAGTAGACTATGAAGGGGAATTAGCATTGATAATTGGCGATCGCGTTCATAATTGTACTCTTAAAGATGCTCCTAATAAAATTTGGGGTTACACCATCGCAAATGATGTTACCGCCAGAGATTTGCAAAAGAAAGATGGACAATGGACTCGTGCTAAAAGCTTTGATACTTTTTGTCCTTTAGGACCCTGGGTCGTTAGAGAATTAAATCCTGGAGCCAGATTACAAACTTTTTTGAATGATGATGACCAGCCAGTACAATCTGACTGTATTGATGGCATGGTATATTCTCCAGATTTTCTAGTCTCTTATATTAGCAAAATCATGACTTTGCTACCAGGAGATATTATCTTAACTGGTACTCCATTAGGAGTTGGTCCTATGCAGATAGGCGATCGCGTCCGAATCGCAATTGAAGGTATTGGTCGTTTAGAAAATACCGTGGTGAGAGGATAGTAAATTTTGGGGTTGGTTGATTTCCAAAATTTTCTAATTTTCTAACATTTATTCAGTTGGTATTGACAAACCTCCTGAATCGATAAATAAATGTTTTGCAGTAGTACTTGAGATGTTAGTGCTACCTAAATCTTGAAAGAAATTTAAAAATCTCTTCACCAATTGCCTTTGTCCCAATTATACAAATTTCATAGCAATCATACGGGGGAAGAATTTTTATTCTGATTAAAGGTTGGAATTTAACGAATCTGAGCATAAGCAGCTTCCGATATAAAAGGAATTTCGGCGTAAATCCCTCTTAATGCTTGAATTATTGAATATACACTGGCAACGAATACCACTAGGAAAATTGCACCCAACAATATTGCTACAGGTAAAGCAGGAGCTCCCGCTACTGTCAAAAATCCTGCGAATTGAAGCACTGCAATACATAAAGAAGTAAATATTCCAAACAAAAGAGCTTGCATTGTATGGAAGCGAAGAAAGTGTATGAGCTTCTCGTTTCTCACAACTCCTAAGAACAAGGCAAAAAAGATGATGAAATCTAGAGATAGAAAAGGTAATCTGATTAAATTAGCTAGAAAACCATACACATATATAAAAGGCAATAGCGGCAAGTATAAGTAACTAAGAAAAGGTACTAATGCAAATAAAGGAGCGCCAAGTAACTGAACTTTTATTAACGGTAACAGATACGGCAAACAGGACAGTAAACGATCCTGTATTTCAGTACGTCCGCGCCAAGCCATGCAAGAATCTCCTTGTCTGTAAATGAATAAATAATGAATGTCCCTTGAAGTTTTGGAAATTTAAATTCTAAAATTGAAAAATTCTCAAATCAAATCCAGTTTTATAAACTTGGTTTCATCTACTCTATATTAACTACTTTAAAACCCATTAAGCATTCATATTGCTCGACTCGCTGTTCCCCGGGTTTGCGTATTGCCTGCCCGCAGTACAATTTTCCACTTTTCCAACGAGGTTCTCCCCTATTGTCAGCGAGTAAACAGTTCTGACAAACTCTCTGTGGTTTTAGGACTTGGTCGTTAACTATAATCGCTAGCATACCGACTCCTAGGTTAAGTTGGTGTATTCTAAGTAAAACTTTAGTGCAGAATGTGGGTTATATTAATATATCCTTTTATTTACTGGTGTTTCACATGCATCAGTGCAGGCTACGCCAACAATAATCAAATATGAATCCTTAAGTGCTTGTTCTAAGTTTTAATTACATATCTTAGTTCAAAGTCTCTAACAGTATTTATGCTAATAATTGTAAAAATTAAAACAAGTTATTATTCAAATTCTGACTAGAAATTCAATAACCCTTTTTAAGATATTGTGAACTTTGTTTTATACTATTATTGTAAATAGTTATTTAATTTTCAGGTAAAAAGAGATACATAAATTTATTTATCTGAATGAATTGAAAAGTATAGATAAACGATATAAATTAAATTTAGTAATTTACATAAAAATATGTTTACTAAAATATTATCTTTTTTATTTTGTCAAGAAATAAAAAGATGTGAATGAAGTCAAGGCTATCTATTTAAGCGAGAATCATAGTTGTTTGAGGTTATACTGCAATACAAGCTGCTTGCCTTAAAAAGATCAATCTACTGAAAGTTAAGCCAAAGTTTAGTTGTATTAGCAATTGGCATAAAGGCAAAAAATAGGATCATCAAGCTTTTTATATAAATCAACTAATCGACAATTAATGATCTGACAAATATAGAGAACAAGATAGAGAACAAGTAAATCTTTAGAATCAATATTTTCCCTTATTAAAGGATTACAGTTATCCAGCATATCTTAAATCTATCTTCTTTTGATTACTAACTTTGATAAAGTCTGATAAATATTAAACTCGAAATTAAACTCGAAAATTTTTATCAAGGGTGATGATTTCAATGAAAATTAAATAACTGTTGACCGTGCATAACTAGGGTTCTTAACTATATACTTTTGAGTAGGGAAATGTCGGCATTCATTGCATAAGTGCTCTAATCTGACATCATCTCTTCCATGTCAATCAAAATCTTTAAGGACAGATCTTGTGACTTTGACTAACTCAGACTTACTTAAATCATCTGATTCTGTAGTTGCAGAGTTTATTAATCAAGAGTTACAGCGTCAACGCGACCATTTAGAACTGATTGCAAGTGAAAACTTTACCTCCGCTGCTGTTTTGGCTGCTCAGGGTTCTGTTCTCACTAACAAATATGCAGAAGGTCTACCTGGTAAACGTTATTATGGCGGTTGTGAATTCATAGATAAAATCGAGCAGCTGGCTATTGATAGAGTCAAAGAGCTTTTCGGTGCTGAAGCTGCTAATGTTCAACCACACTCCGGAGCGCAAGCTAACTTTGCGGTATTTCTTACCCTACTCCAACCTGGGGATAAAATCATGGGAATGGATTTATCTCACGGGGGACACCTAACTCACGGTTCACCCGTTAATGTTTCGGGTAAGTGGTTTGAAGTAGTACATTATGGTGTGAGTCAGGAAACCGAAGAATTAGACTATGAAGAAATTCGACAGCTGGCGCTTAGGGAGCGTCCTAAGCTGTTGATTTGTGGTTACTCTGCTTATCCAAGAACCATTGATTTTGCTAAGTTTCGTAGTATTGCTGACGAAATTGGCGCTTACTTAATGGCAGATATTGCTCACATTGCTGGTTTAGTTGCGAGTGGTTTACATCCAAACCCAATTCCTCATTGTCATGTTGTAACAACTACCACCCATAAAACCTTACGAGGACCTCGTGGTGGTCTGATTATGACCAATGATCCAGAACTGGGTAAAAAATTCAATAAAGCTGTATTTCCTGGAACTCAAGGTGGACCTTTGGAACACGTAATTGCAGGTAAAGCAGTAGCTTTTGGTGAAGCTCTTAAACCGGAGTTTAAAACTTACTCTCGCATGGTTATTGATAATGCTCGTGCTTTAGCTACTCAGTTGCAAAAACGTGATTTTAAGTTGGTATCTAACGGTACTGATAATCACTTAAATTTAGTTGATTTAAGATGCATTAGCATGACCGGTAAAAGAGCCGATGCATTAATGAGTGAAGTAAATATTACTGCTAACAAAAACACCGTACCTTTTGACCCAGAGTCACCATTTGTTACTAGCGGTTTGCGCTTAGGTTCTCCTGCAATGACTACTAGAGGAATGGGAGTAGAAGAGTTTACAGAGATTGCAAATATTATTGCAGATAAATTATTATCTCCGGACTCAGAGGAAATTGCCAAAGAGTGTAAGCAAAGAGTTAAAGCATTATGCGATCGCTTCCCACTTTATCCTCATATAGAGATTCCTGTGCCAGCGATAGTTTAGAATTTTGTATCTTTAAGTTTTTCTCCTTTATGGGTACTGAGTTAATTTGATCACCCTGTAGATACTATTTCTTAGTGTCTCTTCAGTTTTTCCCAAGGTTGATTATTCATCACCTTGGGATTTTTTAGAGATTTTCAGTGGTTGTTTAATCAATAGGAATAGGATAGTTGTTAGGCTAAAGGATAAATCTGTAAGATAACAGAGCTACTCAGCAAGAAATATCAATCAAGTTTTATGAGCGCCGAAATTATTTGTGTTGGAACTGAATTACTATTAGGGGATATCCTCAACAGTAACTCCCAGTACTTAGCTACAGAATTAGCCCAACTAGGAATTCCTCACTTTTATCAAACAGTTGTGGGAGATAATCCTGATAGATTAGCTAAAATTATTGATATAGCCGCTCAAAGGTCGCAAATCCTAATTTTTACTGGTGGACTAGGACCTACACCTGATGATTTAACTTGCGAAACTATTGCTAGTTTTTTTGGTGCAGCATTAGTCGAACGTCCAGAGATTATTGAGGATATTAATAAAAAGTATGGAGCACGGGGTAGAAAAATGACCCCCAGCAACCGGAAGCAAGCTTTAATCCCTGAAGGTGCCCAAATATTACCAAACCCTACAGGTACAGCACCAGGTATTATCTGGGAACCTCGTGAAGGATTAACAATTTTCACTTTTCCTGGTGTACCTAGTGAAATGCACAGGATGTGGTCAGAAACGGCAGTACCGTTCCTCAAAAGTCAGGGATGGGGTAGAGAGATTATTCACAGTCATACTCTCAGATTTTGGGGAATTCCTGAGTCGGCTTTAGCGGAGAAAGTTGCATCCTATTTTAATTTAGTTAACCCAACAGTAGCTCCTTATGCCAGTAAGGGAGAAGTTAAGTTAAGAGTTTCTGCAAAAGCATCCTCTGAAGCGGAAGCTGAAAAATTAATTGCACCAGTTGCAAACCAATTACAGGAAATTGCTGGTTTAGATTACTTTGGTGCTGATAATGATACTTTAGCCTCTGTAGTTGGTGAACTACTGCGAAGTAAACAGCAGACCCTCGGTGTTGCTGAATCTTGTACTGGTGGCGGTTTAGGACAGATGCTCACGGAAGTATCTGGTAGTTCAGATTACTTCTGGGGTGGTATAATATCTTACGATAATTCTGTGAAAGAAAGAGTATTAGGAGTCAATTCTCAAGATATAGAAAAATTTGGAGCGGTCAGCGCTATAGTTGCCGAACAAATGGCATTAGGTGTGAAAACTCATTTACAAACCACTTGGGGAATCAGCATTACAGGTATTGCAGGACCAACAGGGGGAACGGAAGAAAAGCCAGTTGGTCTAGTTTATATTGGTTTAGCTGGACCCAATGAGCAAGTGGAAAGTTATGAATATTGTTTTGGTGCAACTCGGGGTAGAGCTTTAACTCGTCATGCAAGTATTTGCACTGCTTTAGATAAATTGAGACGCAGGTTGGTGCAAAATTGATTAATTCTCTATTACAAGTTCAAGTTTAAATACATTTTGCTTGAGATACTTAAATATTTTTTATCTTATCTTCCTAATATTAAGTAATGAATTTATCACATTAAAAACTTTATAAGGGTCACACAACTGTATAAAAAAATTATATATTTACTTAAATAATTATTTATTCAAGCACAGACTTGTTAAAACATTGTCTAATTGCTTGTATTTTTGTCTAGCCATGTAAATCCTTACAGGTTTTTCATACTCCAGAGCCTAAGTATATCAATTACATTTTTTTTCATAGTCATCAGTCTTCAGAAATAAAAAATATACTTTTTTATGGATTTTATTAATTTATAGATACTTATTTTTTTGACATGGAATTTACAGGTGGCACTTTCACTCAAAATTCTGCTAGGCTTTAAATGGGTTTATAAAAATTTACGTGCCTGCCTTTACTATTTTTTAAATGATAAGTGTAGCTAAAATGTACGTGTAAGCCCTTCATATCAATGATTCTTATGAGTACCTATTAGGACAAATAATCACTAAAAGCTTGCTCCATTATTCACAATTTGTTACAAAAAGACAAATAACTTCTATATACTTAACACTTGATACTTCATGTTTGGCGGACTAAGTGGTTTAACCAATCAAAAAGGTACGGACTGGGGAGAGCAAATGCTCAATACGGTCGCGAGTCAGACTATTCGCCACTTGTTTACTAAGAGTGAGTCGGTAGAAGTCGTTGTTCGTTGCTATCCTTCTAGCAAGTTGCTACAAGGTAGTATAGACAGCTTCAAGATGAATGGCTCTGGCTTAATTATTCGTAAAGACTTTTTCGTAGAGGAAATGTCTTTTGAAACAGATGCTGTCTCTATCGATTTTAGTTCTGTACTAAGTGGCAAATTACGTTTAAAGCAACCTACTCAAGCGATCGCTCAAGTAATTTTGACAGAAGCTGGTATAAATCAGGCTTTTAAAGCAGAATTAGTAGAAAAGCGTTTGCTGAATATTTCTGCCCCCTCACTATTGGAATTGTCTGATGGTAAACCAGTTTCATTTACTGATGTGGAGGTGGAACTCCTGCCAAATAATCAGATGCGAATTCTGGCTAAAGCAGATTTAGGTGATGAGGATTTAGTACCAATAGTTATGAGCGTAACCATTGGTATTGAAAGACGCAGAAAAGTTTCTTTTAAAGACCCTCAAATCGAATTGGATGTAGTTCCAGAGGATCAAAAAGATAAGTCTTACACTCTGGGTGTTTCCCTTGCATCCATCCTTGATAATATGGTGGATTTGGACAAATTCGATTTAGATGGTGTGAAAATGCGACTTAATCGTTTAGAGACTCAAGGAAAAAAATTAATTTTTAGTGGATACGCAGAAATTCACCGCATACCAAATAGCAGTCAATAATTTAGGAAAGCTTGGAGAGATGGATATATCTAAAAGATATTTCTTTAAAAGATATTTCTAGATTTCTCTCTAAATTTTTCTGATTAATAGCTTATAGTTATTATAAGAATCTATATTGCTTCCATTAATTAACGTTGAAATAATAGTTTCTATCTTCTATACATACTATTTTTCTATAATATACAAGTACTTTATATGAAAGAAAGCAACTATTATTGATTGCTTTATATAGTGGGAGTGGGTTTTTTGTAACCACTTATCTAGTCTGATATGATCTGTAGATAATCGAAAATCGGATTAAACAATAGTAGGGTGAATCTGAGACTCTTTATTGTTGTTTAAATGCTGTATTCAAAAAAAATCCTCATATATAGGCAAAGTGCTATATAAAAAATAGTAGAAGTGCACTTTACACCCCTACTATATAAAAATTCTTAAATTATTATAAAAAGTGAAAATCACAGGTAAAAGTTTCTACTTTTGACTTACTTAAAAGAACGTCCTACACCGTAGTATTGGAAACCTGCTCTGACCATAACTTCCGGGTCTAGGAAATTACGACCATCAATCATCACTGGACTATTCATCAGCTTAGCCATTTTCAAGTAATCTAAGCTTATAAATTGCTTCCAGTCAGTTACCAATACCAAAGCATCACAACCATCAGCTAGTCTTTCGGGATCAGTCTCTACCATTACACCAGACAAACCATCACGCATTCCTGATTGGGAAACGATTGGGTCGTACGCTTTCACCTTCGCTCCCAAACGATTTAATTGCTCAATTAAATTGAGTGAGGGAGCATCACGCATATCATCGGTATCGGGTTTAAAGGTTAAACCAAGTAGACCCACAGTTTTACCTTTAAGAATCTTTAATACTTGCTGTAGCTTCTCTAGAGCAATTAAACGCTGACGTTGGTTGACGCTAACAGCAGACTTTAACAATTGAGCTTCATAACCGTAATCATCAGCAGTATGAACTAAAGCTGACACATCTTTAGGGAAACAAGAACCACCCCAACCAATACCAGCTTGTAGAAACTTATTGCCGATTCTAGAATCTAAACCAATACCTTTAGCTACCTGAGTTACATCAGCACCTACGCGATCGCAAATATTCGCGACTTCGTTGATAAAACTGATTTTAGTTGCCAAGAAAGCGTTTGCTGCATACTTAATCATTTCTGCAGAACTAAGGTCTGTAACTAAAACAGGAACTTCAGGTAAAGACTTATCCTCAGCAAACTGACGTTCTACGATGGGAGCATATAGCTGTTTCATCATGTCGGTAGCTTTCTCACTGTTACCACCTAGAACAATCCTATCTGGATTAAAGGTATCGTATACAGCAGAACCTTCTCTTAAAAACTCAGGATTACTAACTACATCAAAATTAGCATCTACAGGTAACTTATCTTCTTTACCTGCTCCACCAGCAGTTACTAGAGTCTTTTGACGTTCTGCAATGCCATCTAGAACAATCATTCTTACCCAGTCACCAGAACCGATGGGAACTGTTGATTTGTTAACAATAACTTTATAACCATCATTGAGGTTGGTTCCAATACTACGAGCTACAGCCTCTACATAACGAGTATCGCTCTCACCTGTTGGTAATGGAGGGGTTCCAACAGCAATAAATAAAATTTCTCCATGAGCAACACCGCCTGCTATATCGGTTGTAAAATGAATTTTACCAGCATCAATTGCGCCTTGCATAATTTCTGAAAGCCCAGGTTCAAAAATTGGCGATCGCCCTGCTTTCATTAATTTGACTTTTTCTTCGTTGTTGTCTACACAGATCACATCATGCCCAATATGAGCTAGACAAGCACCTGTTACCAAACCTACATAACCTGTACCAATTACGCAAACACGCATTTCCTTTTACTCCTCTCTAACTAGAGCTTTTTGATTACACAAAACCAGCAATATTACTAATAGCAACTTAAACTGGGATAAATAACGTATCTAAGGTTTAATACCATCAGTAATAATGACCGAATAAAACTCATAAACCTCAGAGACCAGTATTTTTATTATGGTTTAACCCAAACTACTGGTTGCCTTCTATCCGAGCACGAAAATCCTCTATTGTTAGTTTTAACCCTTCTTTTAATGGAATGGTAGGGTTCCAATTTAACCAGTTGTTTGCCTTGGTGATATCAGGACGACGACGACGAGGATCGTCAGCAGGTAATGGTTTAAACTGAACTTCTGCATCTGGATTGATCATATCCTGTACAGTTTGAGCTAGTTCGAGAATAGTGTATTCGTCAGGATTACCTAGATTCACTGGACCAGTATAATCCCCATTCATCAGCTTCATAAGACCATCTACCAAGTCTGAAACATAGCAGAAGCTACGAGTTTGAGAACCATCTCCGTAAACGGTTAAAGGGATTCCTTTCAAAGCCTGAACTACGAAATTACTAACAACTCTTCCGTCATTTTCCAACATTCGAGGACCGTAAGTGTTAAAAATTCTTGCCACTCTAATGTCAACTTTATTCTGTCGATAATAGTCGAAGGCTAAGGTCTCAGCAATTCTCTTACCCTCGTCATAGCAAGAGCGAATTCCGATAGTATTAACGTTACCCCGGTACTCTTCACTTTGGGGATGTACTTCTGGATCTCCATAAACTTCGCTAGTTGAAGCAAGTAGAAATCTAGCTTTTACACGTTTAGCTAATCCCAACATATTCAGCGTACCCATTACGTTCGTTTTCACGGTTTTCACTGGGTTATACTGATAGTGAACTGGGGAAGCAGGACAAGCTAAATGATAAATTTGGTCTACTTCTAATCGAATTGGTTCTGTAATATCGTGACGAATAAGATCGAAATATGGATTATCCATCCATTTAAGAAGATTTCGCTTATGTCCTGTATAGAAATTATCTAGACAAATAACTTCATGATTATCGGTCATTAACCTATCGATTAGATGGGAACCAATAAATCCAGCCCCACCCGTCACCAAAATTCTCATAATTTATTTATTGCCTACAAAATATTAACAATATCTATTACGTCTTTTCTTAGCTTACCCATACTTGTCAGAAAAATTCAGCAGCTATCTCAGTAATTTGTCCATGTAAAATAGCACAAACCTAGAGAAATCAATATTTATAATTAATTTGAATGATAATTCGTTTAACTCAAATATCTCAGGAATAATGTTATATTAATCACAACTCTTAATTATTAGAAATAATGAAAAGCTTGGGATATTATTGAGAATTTACTCCTAAATATTGAAAATTTGAATTATCCCCTAGCATGGCTCTGCGTGATTTTTCTTGTACTTACCCTGGGTTCTGTTAATTAGAGGCAGTAGGTACATCGCCGTGCGACAAAAATGCTGGTGATGACTGGTATTTCCTGGTCAATACCATCAATTTTGAGTAACTGTAAAATTCAACTGCAAGTATTCTAAAAGTTTTACACAAATTTTTGTAAGATAATTTTGTATCAAGTCATCTAGAAAAATAACAAAAGTTAAAGAGTAAGCATACATTTACTTCTAAATTTCATGAAATCTTTACGAAGTTAAAATATAAATATGAAGAAATAGTAAAAATATTCCGTAGCATAGAAAAATAAATTTTAGTAATTATTCATACTAAAATTTGGATAAATGGATGTAAATTTTCTACAGGATCATTGATTCGTAAATATGGTGTAAGAATGGGGACTTTTGCCAATATTAATATTGGCAAGATGGACCTGTCCTCCAAAGCTAGAGAGTTAAAATTTCTTTTATTAGACAGTAAAAATACTGAGGCTTGTCACATAAACCTATACATTAGTAAATGTGTCAAAATTTTTTATGAGCGGTAACATATATTTTTATCAGAACTAACTTGCAAAAGCAGTCGCACCACTTCTATTAGGAGATAGTATTGGTGCATCATTACGTTGGGGTTCTCCTAGCATAACTAGAGAACAAGTAAGTTGTCTGGCTAAACTATCTGTTACGTCGGTAATAGAAAGACCACCAGGGATTGTGCGATTGTGTGTAAACGGTAGAATTACTAAATCATATAAGCGGGAAGCTTGTAGAATTGCTTGAGTAGTATTTTCGTGAGCAATAATCTGAATCTCTGGAGGATTTGCTAAACCTAAGTGGGAAACTATTAAAGCAATTTGCGATCGTCTCCAGGCAATTTTACTTGAACTTGTACGGCGATCGCATACATTTAATACAGTTACTTGTCCTTGGTTGGCTTCAGCTAAAATATGAGCAAATTGTATTGGCTGTAAGGTTGGTGCTGCTAAGTTTTCTATAGGGACTAAAATTCTTTGGATTTTGGTGGGGGATTCACCTAAGCGTGAAACTGCTACAGGACAATGAGATGAACGAACTACGCTATCAATTACGCTACCGAACAAGCGTACTTTTAGACCCGTGCGTTTTCCCCATCCCATAACGATTAAGTTAGCTTTCTGCTCTTTTGCTGCACGACTAATTCCTTGAGCAAAAGCATCGTCTATTCTCAGGAGTGGTTCTACTTGCACATTAAGTAATTGACTTAATCTGACAGCTTTTGATAATAACTTTTGAGTACGCTGTAAAGAATTTTCTAACTGAGGTGCATCCATATGAGTAGAAGCAGTAGCGATCGCCAGAGGTATAATCTTTCCAGAATTTTGTTTTGCTATTAAAGCAGCCATTTCTATAAGATGCTGCTGAGTTTGAGGATTGTAAATAGGTACAACAATTTTAAATTTATTTTCTGTTGTTGCTTGACGAGGATAGGAAAGAGTAGGTGTATCTGCTTGGGATGTTGTGTGAGTTTTTAAACCAACTGCGACTCGTTTAGTAAGAATTGGTCCACATGTAGAGGTGATAAGTATAAGAAAAATCAGACTATTAAATGTATTTTGTTCAAATAATTTCGTCTGATAACCTACTACACTTATTGCTAGTGCAATACTTAGTTGGGGTATGAGGATAGATAATACAGTCAATGCTTCTTTTGAACTGTAGCGGTATAGCAACTTGATTAAAAGTACCGCAATAGCTTTGCTCGCAATAGTCGCAGCAGTAAAAATTAAAGTTAATTTAAATAAGCCGATATTTTCTATAAAACCTGGCAATTTAATTAATAAGCCAACATAGATAAAGAAAATAGGAATAAAAAGTACACTACCTGCAAAAACTAGTTTCTCTTTGACTGCACCTTTCCCTAACAGTTCATTTACTGATAAACCAGCTAAAAAAGCTCCAAAAATATTTTCTATTTGTAGTATTTGTGCACCTACGGAAGCAATAAATACTGCTAATAACATAAATAGAAATTGATTTCCTTCGTCATTACCGCAATGACGAAAAAACTCTTTCCCTGCCCAGTCAAAGCCAGCAATAATTAATGTGGCATAAATAGTTAACCAGCCTAATAAAGTAATAATTTGAAATATATTCAAGCCTTGATTATGAATTGCTAGACATATTACTAAAACTAGTAATGCACCTATTTCATTAAATATATTTGCACCAATAGAAATAATAACTGCTTCATTTTTCACTACTCCCAGCCTATTCATAATTGGATATGCAATTAAATTGTAGGAGGACAGCAAAGAACCAACTAAAATTGCTTCCTTCCATTCCATACCCATGAATCTAGCTAAAAAAGTTCCTGCAAGTAGCGGGATATTAAAACTCAAACACCCAAAGCCTAAACAACGATGAGGATAGCGTCGAAATATACTAGTATCGACTTCTAAACCGGCAACAAATACTAAATAAACTAATCCTATATTAGCTAGAAGTTGCATGATATCTAATTGGGCATCAAAAAGATTTAATCCCGACTGTCCCAATATTGTTCCTGTTAATACTAAACCTACTAATCCAGGCATCTTTAGCCTTTCAAAAAGAATAGGTACAATTAAGATAACTGCTAGTAAAATAGCAAATAATACAATTGGTTCTTGAACATTTACTATAGCTATTGTTCTGAAGGGAATAAATAAAGATAGAAATTCCATAAGTTGAATGGAAGACTAAGATAAATATTTGGGGTCTAATATACCCAGTGCTTTATTGTTATACTGCAAAAAAGATTCTGAGGATAAAGAAAGTGATTGGGAAAAAAGTAATATTTATATTTTCTTATTATTCATTAATAAATCAATGTATTTACTTTGTTGAGAATGTAAGTTAAACATTTGCTGCTAATTTATTTAAATTGATTATAATTAAATTGCTTTTGAGAATCAATTTTAATAAATTTAGGTATAGATTTTTATATTTTTACTAGAAAATTTGCGTTGATAATTTTTGTTAATGATTATTTATAAGTAATATCTTCAAATTTTAACCTTTGTAATTAAGAGTAAAACCTTAAATTATCCCCTAAACTATGGATTAATTTGCCCAAGAATAAAACGTAGTCGATCGTAGTCATCTTTGAGTAAAACGCTTAACGTTCTTCCAGCCTTTACTAACCATTGTCTATCTGCTTTGCGCAATCGATATACTTCTCGAATTGCTGCTGCTGCAAGGGAATCAACTGGTGCAGCATTTACTGAAAGTAGTGTCCGTAAGAAATCTAACTCCTCAGTAAATCTAATGATAGCTTCTGAATCGCAATTATATACAGCTTGGTGAATTTGCGGTGGACGAGGTGGTAAATACTGAAACACACTGTTATGGTTACCTCCTATACTATCCGATACTTGTTCAAATCCTACAATTCCAGCGCGAAATTCGGTTTTCAACATCGCAAATATTTGCGGTTGTTCCTCTCGCAGATCCTGTAAGGATAATCCCAAAGCTACTGGTCTATGTACAGAATCTATGGGCATTGTTGTTACATAATATACTACACCATAAACATTGTTACCTGATTCTTCATCTGTACAGCATACCCAGCTACCAAAAGGAGGCATAGAGGGAAAACTTAGATCTTCTGGTTCAAGACACTGAGCGTGAAATTCAGTTGTAGAGGTTGCAATTACCTCCGCAATATGATTAGGGTGGCGATCGCTCCTATCAAACTGTGGTAAAGGAAGGCGCATAATGCAACTGAGAATGATTTATTACGGATTGAGTTAAGCTATCATAACCCGTTCTTATATTTGCGGGAAAGTAGTAGTTGGCGAAGCTATAAAAACTTAAGTTTTTTGGTGTCGATATTTGACGTTGGCAGTATGAAGGATATTGCGACTATATTCTAATCGAAAATTTCTGGGAAAATGACTAATAAGATGATTTGTTATATGAGGTAACACATTACTATTCAAGCTTACGAATAACATTTTTCTTAGAAAAATCCTTAATTACTGACTATTTTGTCGCAATATCCTCCCATTAGCTAGTCTTGTAAAAAGATAAGATGTTCGCGGTACTATTTTTTACGTCCTGCTTTCGTATCAACAAGTTCTAATTCAGAAAGACGGAAAGTAACTAACTTATCCCAGTTACCACCTTCAAACAGAACAGCAACTTTACCATCGCTAACTCTTTGTACAAGCCCTTCATAGCGATAATATGTATCTGCGGGGTTTTTTACCCAAACAGTTGCTCCTGGCAAAATCATAATTCTTTACTCTCTAAATTTACCTATTACTAGCTTAATCTCGATTAGGATTTACTTACATAGATAAGTGAAGGCATTATTACCTATCTATTTTATTTAGTACTTTTTAAATTGCCGGAAATTAGCAACAGATTCTACTATTCCCAGGGCAATGAAATTTTTCAGCATTGCTGAACGACCATAACTCATCCAAGGGAGAGGAATACCAGCTACAGGAGCTAAACCAATGGTCATTCCAATATTAACAGTCATTTGGAAGACAATCATTGCCAAAACGCCAATTGCTAATAGAGAGCCAAAATTATCTTTAGCAGTTAAGGCAACGTGTAGCAAACGCATGCAAATAACGAAAAAAGTTAACAGCATTAGTAGACTACCTATTAAACCAAACTCTTCTGCAACTGCCGAGAAAATGAAATCCGTATGCTGCTCTGGAACAAAGTTTAACTGAGTCATGGGACCATTGTTGAGTCCCCATCCCCAAATTCCTCCAGCTCCAATAGCAATACGAGATTGAATCAGGTGATAACCTGTTCCGAGTGGGTCTTGCTCTGGATTCAGAAATGAGGTAATTCTACCTTTTTGATACTCTTGGAGTACATTATTCCAAGCAAAAACTCCTAATTCCCCACATAATAAGTTAAGAGCTAGAGGAGTAATAGCCGTAATGCCGAACTTTTTCCAAGGTAAAGTCCGCCAGCCAATAAAACCCATGAGAATAGACCATACTATGGCTAACGGTCCAATAGAAATTGTATCAAATAAAACTATTGGGAATGGCCAGTTAATCCCAAATAAAATAGCTGAAACTATAGGTGATATTAATAATATTAACCATCCTGGATTCGCGTTTGCCCAGTAAAGCATTGCTAAAACAACAGCACCGAATACTAAAGATGTAGCCAAGTCTGGTTGAATAAATACTAAAGCCCAAGGAATGGCAGTAAATCCTAAAGCTCGAAGAAAACTAGGAATTGTTGATGCTGTGCGTTTATGTAATAAAGCTGCCAAAGTAATGATAATTGCGATTTTGGCAAATTCTGAAGGCTGGATGTTAAATCCTAGAACACTAATCCATCTTTGGGCACCCTTTGCACGAGTTCCAGCTATCATTACTACCACTAGACTGATATTAGTTAGTACGTAGGTAAACCAGTGCCATCTAATTAGATTTTCATAACGAATGCACGAAATGATTAGAGCGATCGCTAAACCGATAGCACCTGTAATTAGGTGCCACATCCAGTCATTTAGACCCTGATTGAGTTCTACACTGCGAATCATCACACCGCTAAAAATAGTCAAACCAATGGGTAGAATGAAAAGTAATAAGTCTACTTGATGCCAAGGTTTAAACCATTTTTTCCAGAAAATTTTGGCTGTTGAAGAACGTGAACTTTTTAACAACATTGGAAATTATAGATTTTAGATTTTAGATTTTAGATTTTAGATTTTAGTTTTTAGATTTTAAATTTAAGAGCTAATAATCGTCTGTATTCCTAGGTATATACACAGAAAAATTGATGTAAAGAGTTATAGCAGAATTTACAATTAAAGAAATGTAAAATAGAGGACAACTACTTGTATACAACAGCTTCAAGTATTAAATATGCCCTCAATTTTGTAGCCAGCCCTATAGTAAATGTCTTTATCTCAACATCTTTCTTCTTGGGTATAAGTCCAGGAACCAGACAAAAATGGATATATATTTTTTATGTCAAAGCTGCAACAGATACTTTCGCAGCTACAGAAGCAGCAATTTCTTTGAGAGCTTTTGCACAAGCAGAGTCTTGTTGAGCAACTACTATCGGTATACCTTCATCTCCACCTTTACGGGCTGAAATTTCTAGAGGTATACAGCCAAGTAAAGGTATCCCCAATTCTGATGCTGTTTTAGAACCACCACCAGAACCAAAGATGTCATATTTTTTATCTGGCATATCCGGCGGGATAAAATAACTCATGTTCTCGACAATACCCAATACGGGAACTTGCATCTGCTGAAACATTCGCAGACCCTTCCGAGAATCTAGCAGCGCTACATTTTGTGGTGTTGTAACAATGATAGCGCCTGCCATTGGAACTGCTTGTGTAAGAGTTAACTGAGCATCTCCAGTTCCAGGAGGCATATCTACTATCAGATAGTCTAATTCTCCCCACTGCACTTGATAGAGAAATTGACGAATAACACCATTGAGCATGGGACCACGCCAAATAACTGGCTGGTCTCGGTCGATGAGAAATCCCATTGATACTAATTTCACACCATGATTAAAGGCTGGATGCAGTACTTCTCCTTTATCCGTAGAATCAACTACAATTTGCGCATCTGCCAGACCTAGCATGGTAGGGTCGTTAGGACCGTAAATATCTGCATCTAACAAACCTACCGCAGCACCAGTTTGAGCAAGGGCTACAGCAATATTAACTGCAACTGTACTTTTTCCTACACCACCTTTACCGCTAGAAACAGCAATAATATTTTTTACTCCAGGAACATTGTTGCGGTCTGGCAAACTATTTTTTTGATGAGGTGTCTCTGCTGTCACTTCTACAGAAACATCAGTCACTCCAGGTAGTTTTTTTACGGCTCTTTGACAATCTTCTACAATAAACTCTCGTAAAGGACAAGCAGGAGTAGTTAACACTAGAGTAAAGCTAACTTGAGAACCATCTATTTTTATATTGCGAATCATGTTTAATTCCACCAGACTTTTACGAAGTTCTGGGTCTTCCACAGGTCGCAAAACTTCTAATACTGATTTGGTATCTAGAACATCATTCATAGTGTTTTTACCCCTCGAACCGCAACATTTTGTAACAAATTAGTTTTTATCTACCTGCATCTTAACGTTATGCGGTACTTGGGATATGTAATTGCTCAAAGGTAATTGAGATATAATAATATTTCTAAATTATTAATTTTATTAATTTTCACAAGACTTATACCAATTATTTATGAAGATGCGCCAAATTATTTGTTTTAAAATAAGTGAAATCAAGCTTTTCAAGCTTTAAATTCAATGCAGCCTCACATAGGAATGGTATTAGGTAAAATCCCACCAGAACAAAATTATTTGAAGAAACTTCAGCATCACGAATGCTTAATTTATGGTTGCGACTTTGTACATCCTGTCTGAACTAAAAATCAAAACAGTTATTGTTAAGAGATGTTCTTTTTCCTGATACAGAATTTAACGTGGTTTGCTCTACAGCATCAACTAAAGCTTTGGCTACACGGTCAGCATAAGGTCTAGAGAAAGACCAAATGAGTGGTGATAGCCAGCCACGTAAGGTGACTGAATATGATACACAGGTACCGCAAACAGTTGATTCAACCTTGTAAGTAAGGCGTTCTTCTATCCCAGGAATTGCCATGACTCTAATACTGAGTAACTCACCTGGGCTGACTCTTTCGACGAAAATTCTTATAGGAATAGGAGATAAGCGAGTAACTGCTTGAAAAATCAATCCTGGTTTAGGCACTAATCCTGATGGTACATTAGTACTTTTAAATAAGGGATGCCAAGAAACATCTCCTAAGTCAACAACTTTTTGCCACAAATCATCAACTGAAGCTGAACTAATTTCTCGATATGTCCGTACTAGAGAAACACAAAACCGACGACGTTTGCGGTGGACGAATTTAGGTAGCCAATTTTGCATTTTCCAGAGTCCTCCTCGCATTTGCTCTAAGTAATTCTGGTACGGTGGGTATTTTTACTAATTTTATTTTTAGTTGAGATTCTTTAGTTGAGATTTTTATCTCTCCTGTGATGGTCTAGACAGATATTTTGGTAGATAGTGATATCGAATATAGATCATTTGTGCCATCTTGAATATATACTAGCGATATCAGTAAGTGATTTACGTATACTTCCAGTTTGTTTCTATTTAAAAGGTGATTCATATAAAGAAAAATATTTTTTCTGCAAATGATAATTAATTTTTCTATGAATAATATTTGATATTTTTTTGATTTTGATATCCTTGATAAGGAATTATTTATATTTACTATATCGCTTCACAGTAAAGCCCGGAAAATATAAAATTCTAAGAAATATGAACTCGATAGACTTTATTGTTTCCTTTCTTAAACCTTAGGTTTTTAGACAGAGTGGGAATACTTAGCTATACACTAATTGCTCAAATAGTTATTCGCAAAGCATTACAAAAAATATATAGCATGGGTTTAGACTTCATTCATTACACTACCTGTGTTAATAAATATCAAAATTGTTGTCATATTTACACGGATTTAGCCGTATTGATAATTTTTAGTAAAGAAATTGTTACATAAATACGTCACAAAAAATTAACTAATGTAGGAGCAAATACACATTTGAGGGAAAATAACTTTATCCGTGTCAGTAACAGGCATGAATGTTTAAAAGCTGTTAGCTATTAGCTGTTAGCTTAAATTAATTGAACAGGAATCTCAGAACCCAAACATTTAGATCGCTGATGTATTTGTTGGGTTTTAGACCTTTAGAAGCGGACAAGCTAAAAGCTCCTAGTGACGGTAAATTTGAGCAAGAGATCACACACAGATGGTTCAGTATCCTGAGGATTTAATCATCCCAGTAATTTAAACAATAGTTTAAAATCTGCTACTAAAATCCATCACCTGGCGATAATTGCTCAAGTTTAAAATTCTTTGTTGCTTTCTCAAAATCGGGATTTAGGCTATCTATATTTAATTTATGTTGACAAATTCACACCCTACTACATCGCCAAACAAATCATCTGAGTTTCTGCCACCAGCAGATGCAAAAACTAGAGTAAGTGGCTTTATGAAGCAACTGCAAGATAGCATAACGAAATCTCTGGAAACACTAGATGGTGAATCTAAATTTCGTGAGGATGCGTGGGAACGTCCCGAAGGAGGTGGAGGGCGATCGCGTGTTATTCGTGAAGGTAAAATCTTTGAGCAGGGTGGTGTAAATTTTTCCGAAGTGTGGGGAAAACAATTACCGCCTTCTATTTTAGCCCAGCGTCCTGAAGCTAAGGGACATGGGTTTTATGCAACTGGTACCTCTATGGTGCTACATCCCCGCAACCCTTATGTACCTACAGTCCACCTGAATTATCGCTACTTTGAAGCAGGTCCTGTATGGTGGTTTGGTGGTGGTGCCGATTTAACTCCGTACTACCCTTTTGCGGAAGACGCAACCCATTTTCATAAAGCTTTTAAAAAAGCTTGCGATAGACATCACAGTGAATATTATCCAGTGTTTAAGCGATGGTGTGATGAATATTTTTATTTAAAGCATCGACAAGAAACCAGAGGTATAGGGGGCTTATTTTTTGACTATCAGGATGGTAAAGGTAGTTTATATAAAGGACCTTCACCGGATGGTGATGCTGCAAGTTACAGCGATCGCGTGGGAGAGCCGAAAAATCGTAGTTGGGAAGAACTGTTTTCTTTTATAAATGATTGTGGAGATGCCTTTTTAGATGCTTATCTACCAATAGTAGAGAAAAGAAAAGATATAGAATATAGCGATCGCCAGCGTGATTTTCAGCTTTATCGTCGCGGTAGATATGTAGAATTTAATTTGGTTTATGACAGAGGTACAATTTTTGGACTGCAAACCAATGGACGTACCGAATCTATTTTGATGTCTTTACCTCCCTTGGTGCGTTGGGAATATGGGTATCAACCCGAAGCTAACTCTCCAGAAGCACAGTTATATGAAACTTTTTTAAAGCCTCAAGATTGGATAAATTGGACACCAAGCCATACTAAGCAGGTGTGAGTTAAACTACTGAATATAAGTACTTAGCTAAGATAGTGATATTTGTTGCTGTGAGTAGATAAATCAAGTTACAGTAACAAATATTTCTTTTTGGCTTACCCTAGAGGACATAGATTATAAGTATTGATCTTAATTAATTCTCAGGGGTATTGAGACTTTAGTAGTTAATGAGTGAAAGAAAAAACGGGGAATAAAGCGTGATTCAAATTGAGCAAAAAACCTATACTACCCAAGATGATAAAACTGTCATTGTTTTAACTCCTGCTGGTCGCTTAGATATTACAACAGCTTGGCAGTTCCGTCTAAAGTTGCAAGAGTGTATATCCAAACTTAGTTCTCATGTTGTAGTCAATTTAGGTCAAGTTAACTTTATTGATAGTTCTGGCTTAACTTCTCTGGTCGCTGGGATGAGGGATGCTGATAAAATTAAGGGAAGTTTCCGTATTTGTAACGTTCATCCAGAAGCGAAGTTAGTATTTGAAGTTACTATGATGGATACAGTTTTTGAAATTTTTGACACCGAGGAAGAAGCTCTCGAAGGTGTACCTCGTAGTATTGCAACTTAAGTCTTTATTGAAAGTTAGTAGTGAAGATTGATTGAGATATCATAAACTATACAGGCAAAAATATTCAATTATTTGCTGAATCGTAAGTTTCGTCATCATCTCCAATCTTTAATTGACTCGGTTACTCAGTTGATATTTAACTTGAGAATAATTTAACTCGAGAATAATTTAACTTGAGAAAATATCTCACAAAAAGATTGTACGAAAAGAGTGAATGGTGAGAATTCAACTGTTTAGGCTTTTTATTTTTTGATTTTTTTGATTTTGACTCAAAAACAAAAGCTTATAGCTTAATATTATTATCATACTTATTCTCCCATAAGAAGAATACTAGTACTGCTTGATTTTTGTGTAACGAAACGGTCCTAAAATAGCTCCCCAAGTAGCTCTTCCTGTCTGTGGGTCTATACCTTTATCATAGCTGAGGAATTCTTCTTGAGTAGCTTCAAAGCCTAACGATACTTGAACTGTTTTGTTGAGATAATTGAAGGTACATAAGGTATTTGGAGGTGTTTGAGTACTAAATCTATAGCTATTTGGAGCTAGCTGCTCGACGATGATATTTAGAACACATCCTGATAATAACTCCAAATCCTCAGATGTTAAATCGTTTAGTATAGAAGGATCTTGTCCACCACCGGCTATACTGCTTGGGTTTGAAGGCATATAATATTGAGCTTTCAAGTAATTGCGATCGCACTCTGGATTTTGAGTTATTCTCACAATCCTCTGACGATAAGGTTTATCAAAATTAACAACACTAGATTGCTCCGCGAAGAGGGTGAAACTGTCTTTTTCAAATAAAGGTATAGGTCTTTGCCACATCCGTAAATGAACATACCAAGCTGGTTCTGCAAAAGCTTGTTCTCGATTATCAAATTCACCGGTCAAATATTTAGCTAAGGCAGTTAACTGTGGTGAAAAATTCATAAAATAAAATAAAATTAAGACTTCAATTGAAACTTAAATTCAGTCGATCATCTACGACTGATGTATAACTGCAAGTAATTTAAAAATATTACAAGATTTTAACGGCAGCATGAAAGCCCTGTGTTTTTCAATCAGGGATGAACAGAGATGCTTGAGTCTAGAGTCACTCTGTGGAACTCATCCATTCCCACTCAATTTAAATTAAAGTAATATTACTGCCAGTGCTACCTCATTAGTATTAGATTAGTATTAGCTTGTTATTATTAGCTTGGCAAAGTTGCCTTGACAAGAGAGAATAAATTTACCCCAAGTCCTTAGATTCTTAACTTTATTTTTGTGAATAACGTCCGTACAGTTTCTGACACAAAGCGAACATTCTATACTTTGCACGCTCGTCCAGTAAATACAATCTACAGACGAGTAGTGGAAGAGTTGATGGTAGAAATGCATCTCCTATCAGTGAATGTAGATTTTAGCTATAATCCAATATACGCCTTGGGGGTCGTTACCACTTTCGACCGCTTTATGGAAGGCTATCAGCCCGAAAAGGATAAAGAATCAATTTTTAATGCACTTGTTACAGCAGTTGAGGATGAACCACAGCATTATAGACAAGACGCACAAAGGTTAGAAGCGTTAGCTAAAGATTTTAGATTTGATGATTTAGCAGGGTGGTTGAGTCAAACAAATCACTCTAATAAAGATACTGAACTGCAATCGCAACTTAGCGCGATCGCTGGTGATTCCAAGTTCAAATATAATCGTTTATTTGCTATTGGTTTATTTTCTTTACTTGAATCATCTAACCCTGAATCAGTTAAAGATGAGAAAAAGCTTAATGATGCACTAAAAGCGATCGCTGGTGGTTTAAATATTTCCGACGATAAGTTAATTAAAGATTTAGAACTCTATCGCTCCAATCTTGATAAAATGGCTCAAGCTTTGGTAGTTATGGCTGATTTAGTCGCAGCAGATCGCAAAAAGCGTGAGGAGCGTGCTCAAAGTTCATCAACTCAAGATTCTCAAACAGCTACTCCTTCTAGTACAGATGAAGAATAAGTAGTTATTTTTTCATGTTAATATATTTTCTCCATTGAGATACTGTCCATTTACAACATTTAAAGGACTGAAATCTCGGCTTCTCCTTCGATGAAGTCGAGATTTTAAGTGACAATGAGAGAGGAAAAATTCTCTCATCATATACTAGGTATTCCTCGTTACGAATATTTAAATTCTAAATCTATTAAAGATATAAGTAAGTTGGCACAAATAAATCAAACTATGTAACGAATTATAAACAGGACTCAAGACTTTGTGTTGACGTAGTCTGCTCGATAGAGCTTATACTACTTTCCACTCGCTACGGACATACCTTTAATTTTTAACGCCGACTTACTTAGTAGAAATTGAAAATGGGATGATTTCAAACAGTCTAAATCATCCCAGTATTCAATACCAATTTATTATAAAAGCCTTTCAGAAAAGCTCAGAATTGTCTTCACTCAATGCTCTAATTAAAAACATCCTTGATGTTATTAACAGTACCTTTAACAGCGTCTTTAGTTTCATCTACTGCATTTTGAGTACGTGCTGCATCTCTAATAAAACCCTTGGTTGCTCCAGCATCTTCCATTGCTTTATCTTTTACTTCTCGACCCATACCAGCTGCGATTAAGTTGGAACTATACACTGAGCTATGTACAGATGCATTTGCACTATTATCGCTCAGAAATCCACCTTGCCATACAAAGGCGATCGCTGATAAACAAATTGCAGTTGTAACAGTAAAACGAGTGATCGCTTTAATCTGTTTTGTCAAATAGTTCAATTTCATAAAAATACTACCTGGATCTAATAAAGGCACTTTATTTGTAGTCGATTTTCATGAATACATAGAATTTTCATCAGGTAGAAGTTATTCTAACGTAAAGCTTAAAATTACGATTGACTAACTATAACTGTTGGTTGAAATATTGATTAATGAATTGCTAATCCATCGAGTAGATACCTGGTGTTTATTAAACCTCACTATAGGAATCCGGTATGATTTCTGAGGAAGACGATAAAGATCAACTCTCTTCGGGAGAATTCGTATTTTTAAGCTATACAGCAGATTATATTTAAATGAGGTATATTCTCTTACCTACTGACCTTTACCATCTACTGATGCAGTGACATAAAGGTATCTAACGCTTCTACGAAAAGGATGTATTTCCTGAGTTTATAGAGGTAGAAGTAGGTAAATTAAATTAGAGACTATTGAAAGCGTTAATGCTCCAAATATTGCACTGATAATTCCGAAGCGTAAACGAAATCCCTGTACTAAATATGCAGCTATTCCGAAGCAAATAACGGCAATGATAAAAGTGAAAGCTTCTGGCAATAGATTGAAAGTAATAGCATTTGGGATGATAAAAACAAATTTGAGTATAGGCTTTACCAAAGCAGTAACTATACCTAATACCGCAGCACAAATGAAAGTTTGTTGTGGTGTATCAATTTCAACTCCAATTGGTAATTTACTAATGATATAAAAGCTTAAAGAAGTTACTAACCAAGCAATTAAAAGTGAAACTAAGTTCATTACCACAAACCCTTATCTTCTAGTTTAAACTAACAAGTAGATAGATACTTGATGAATATTTAAATACTCATCAAGCATTGACTGATAATCTGTAAGTTATCAGAAATATCTTATTTATTAAAGGTTTTTTATAGATATTTTCATATTTTATATTTTGAAGATTTTCAAATACTTAGAGAAAGGCTTCAAAAGATGTGATTTTAATTAATTTACTCTCTATAATCAATACTAAATCATGAATATTTGTGACTGGAAATTAAAAGTTATTAGAGGTTACACTTTAATGTAAAAATTTGATGTAACAGTATGTTTAAAAATATCTATAAATTACGTAAAGACTAGGTAGTATCTACGTCCAATAATCATAGGGAATTATAAGTTTTAACAGACAGGCTACACTATACCTTAAGGTTTAGGGATGCATCCCAGTTTTTATTTTTTAACAAGCAAATAACTGTCATTGCCAGGAGGAACGACAAAGCAATCCCATGGACTCGTTGTTACTTAGAAATTTTGCGATTGCTTCACCTGACGGAGACACGAACGCTTCGCTCGCAATGACGTTCAAAAAACTGGGATGCTCCCAAGGTTTAGCTATGCCATAACAGCTTTAAGCAAAGTTTTATTCCTCGTTACGAGTGCGTAAGTTCTAGTATTTTTATTTCTAAAAATATTCTCAGAAATATATCCTCATTGATACCTATTTTTATACGTACTTTGAGATGATTATTTTATTGTCTGGAAATCCCTTATACCTAAGCTTATCTTATCTACTGGGTGGAGATGATTGATTTCCTGAAGCAGGGGCTGTAGGAACTACTCGAGGGACATTAGGATTTGGAGGAACAGCATTAGGATTGAGTGGAAATGTCTCCGTTCTTGGTTGGGGCTGGGTTGGATTTGGTGCACCTGGTAGAGGTATGTTTTGTGGAGTTGTAGGTATATTGGGATTTGTATTTGGTAATGGAGTTGAACCAGGTAAAGTCGGAACTACATCAGTTCCAGTAGGTGCTTGAGGTGAACCAGGAATAATACCTAAAGAAACGCGATCGCCTCCCACTTGACGCAGTAGATCTAAAAGTCCGATCACATCATTATAAGTAGCTGCGCGTGAAGCATTCAGTACTAGGGTTCCTTCGGGATTTTCTTCAAGATACTTTTTCAGTACAGTAGTTAATTGCTCTTTATTTATTTGCTCTTTTTCTACGTAAGTTAGACCTACAGCATCAATAGTAATAGGTAATATATTTCTATTTCTTAATTGAGAAGCACTTGCAGATGTTCCTGATTTGGCTTTTGGTAAATCAATGTTGATTCCTTGGGGACGAGTAAACTGAGTTGCTGCTAGTAAAAAAAATGTCAAAATACAAAATACAACGTCAATGAGAGGAAGAATTTGAATTTGGGTGTCTTCTCCCAAAGAATTTATGTTTATTTTCATAGTTTTCTATGTAAATGAAGGATAATAAATAGCTGTTTAATTATGAGATGCATTGGAATTAAAATATATTAATCCAATACATCTAATCAAATAAACCAATTGATAAGTCAAAAATTAAGATTCAGAGTATGAAAGAGAGTTTTTTATGACTCTCAATGAAATTGAGAAATTCAAGTTGATAGTTAAATACTGAATTATCAATATTAAGCTTGTAAGGACAATTAAACGTAAAAATTAGACCTTATCACATCTCCAACTAAACTCTCTAAGTTATTATAGGTTTAGTGAGAACTAGGCTTAATATGTCTTATGGGTTTATTATCCAACAACTTGATAAATTATCGTCAATATCACTCAAAATTCATAACTTGTAAAAATTCTTATTCTCTTACTAATTTAAGAACTTGAATCATCAGAATAAGTGTCCAATGAAGATTCAGATTCATCCATTAAATTTTTTTTGCCTCTTTGGGTAGTCGAATTAAAATTATCTCTTTGGGGTTGAATTCTTCCCGTTAAAACTTTCTCAGTAGGAATATCGCCAAAATCAGGTGGATACTGACGATAAAGTAACTCTAACTCATTACCCGCTTTGCGAAAAATTTTCACTTGATTTAATACTAAAGCTTGGAAAAAGCGATAGAAAACCTGAGAAGCCATCGCAATAACCAAACCCGTAGCTGTACTAATTAAAGACTCACCAATACCTTGGGTTACTCCCTGTACAGCATCAGTCCCTATATCTCCTAATCTAATTTCACCGAGAGATTGAATCAAACCAAGGACTGTACCTAAAAGCCCTAAAATCGGCGATAGAGCAATAATAACTTCTAGAAATTTCTCTCCACGACGCATTCCAGCTAATTCATCTTCCGCACTTGCTTCTAAGGCTAAGCGGAATGTCTCTGGGTCTGCTTTTGGTAAGCTTAATGGGGCATAAAGAAATCTACCGATTGGTTGGTCGGTTGCTTTCCTGGCAATATCTGCTGCTATTGTCCAGCTTTCGCTTGCTGCTTCTAAAACGCGTCCGACAATTTGTTTTTCCTGAGTTAAAATGCGTAACCAGAACCATAAGCGTTCTAGAGTTACACTCAAAGATAGAAATGATAAAGCCAACAGAGGCCACATCACAGGTCCACCTTTTAAAAACCAATCTCTTACAATGTCCACTGCTTTAATTCTCCTCCGTTCATCCTCTCATACCAACTAAGTAAGAAACACCCCAAGTGAGGGCAATTAATCCATAAATTACATACTATATGTAAGTGTCTTAGGACAGGTATGTATATGTTAAAAATACTTGTCGCATCAACCTTACCTATTTTGGACGGTTATTCCCACAGGAAGTTTAGGACATAATTTGTCAAAATTAAAGGTAATTAAAGGAGAAAAGTATGAATTTTTCTATTCAGTCAGTGTATTCCTGGTATCGTAATCTGATACGTAATCCGAAGTATCGTTGGTGGGTGATTTTAGGGACGATAGTTTATTTTGTTAGCCCCTTTGATATCTCCCCTGATGTAATTCCTATTGTTGGTCAGTTAGATGATGTCTTTTTGGTAACACTATTAGTAACTGAGTTATCTTCAATGGCTATTGACAAAGTGAAAGCCCGTAAAGGGGGAGTAGAAGAAACAAGATCAGATTCACAAGATGTAAATTCTTCTGAGACTGATAGTATTGACGTTGACGCTGTTAGGGTTAAGTAGTGTTAAACATTAATATCTGAAATATACCTAAAATATATCTGAAATAACTATCATTAAAGCTTCCCTTCCTTGCTATAATAACTTTTCTAATTTAGGAGGGGGAAAAAATTTGTTATATTCAGATTTTTATATTCAGAATGTATTTAGAAAGAATCTTAAAAAAAATAGTTTTTGTAGTTTTTAGAGATAAATTAACCATAATTAAGCGTATACAATCGCACATAACATTTATAAATTAATTTGTTAATTAACGATGACTAAGCGCCAAGTTATTGGTTTACTTCCGGCTGGTGGGCAGGCTACTCGAATTTCCCCTTTACCTTTAAGCAAAGAACTTTACCCTATAGGTTTTCATTCTTTAAGCGATGATTCCCATTGTAGACCAAAAGTTGTATCCCACTACCTGCTAGAAAAAATGTGTTCGGCTGGTATTGCTAAAGCATACTTTATTTTACGTCCTGGAAAGTGGGATATTCCAGCGTATTTTGGCGATGGTGCAAGGTTATCTATGAACTTGGGATATTTGATTATGGGGTTACCTTACGGGGTACCTTTTACTCTTAATCAAGCGTACCCTTTTGTTAAGGATGCCATAGTTGCATTAGGTTTTCCTGATATTTTATTTCAGCCAGAAAATGCATATGCAAAAATATTGACACGTTTAGACGCAGGTAAAGCTGATGTAGTTTTAGGTTTATTTCCTACTCTACAACCACAAAAAGCAGGAATGGTTGATTTTGATGAGATTGGTAAGGTAAGACTGATTGTAGAAAAGCCACAATCAACTAATTTACGTTATATGTGGGGTATTGCTGTTTGGACACCAGCATTCACGGAATTTCTAAATCAGTATTTGATAGATTTAGAAATTAATAGCGATTTAGCGCAAATACCGGAAGTACCTATTGGAGATATCATTCAAGCTGCTATTAATACAGGTTTACGTGTAGAATCTGAGATTTTTAAGGATGGTAGCTATTTGGATATAGGTACCCCAAAAGATTTAGTGAAAGCTGTGCGCGATTTTGCTAAAGATTGAAGTTAACACAAATGCAATAAGTACTTTTATCTGGATTAATTTAGATATTTCCTATAGTTTATGAATAGTCAATGGTGAATAGGAAGCGGTTAAGTAGGGCTTGCTGGATTAATTAAACATTTCCTATGGTAAGTGAATAGTCAATGGTGAATAGGGAACGGTTATATAATCACAGAAGTAAGCATATAAATAATTTTGCTTGACTACTTAAAAGCTTAACCACAAAAATATTCGTGAAATATTACTCAAATCTAGTCAGGAATTTGAATGCATCAACTATACTGGCTGTACATTCTCTGGGTGAAGTAGCGTAAAATGCTTGCCATGCCTTGGCTTTATCTTCATCATATCTACTGATACGATGGGGATTCTTTTCTAACCAGGCTAGACGGACGGCATGACCAATTAAGACATCCATTACTATATACTCTGTTACCTGTAAACTAGGATTTTGGTTTGCGATCGCTGCAAGTTCCATTAGTGCTTCAATGTTTACTTGACGGTATTCTGGTGCTTCTATTTTATTGAGTAAATGTTCTATCCTTAAAGCAAAGTTCTTTTCTTCGGGGGTCATTTCTGAGAGAATAGATTCGCTTTCTAAACGGTTACGCCTTTCTAATTTGTCCCCAATTATGATACCTTTACATTGCTTCATTAATAGCCAAACTTGTTTGAAGAAGTTGGGAGGGACTCTACCTGTAGTTCCTTCAGCTTGACGGAAACGTCTCCATCCTCCAGATGGCATTTCCAATTCTTCTATACTAATTGGTTGAATTGTCCAGTCTATATCCTGTCCTTGCTGTTTGAGATGAAGGGCTTCTTGTTCTTTTAATATCTTATTCATATCAGCGTATTCAACTAATACCTGACGCAAACGATTTTTGACTTCAAATGGTGAAAACTGCATTAGTAACTCATAAGCTTCATCTTGAGGAATTTTTTGCTCTTCTGCTATTTCACTAGTAAGGAGTAATATAAAATATCCGACTCTTAAAGTTAATAAATCTTCAAATAGTTCCGGCTCGGTGATAATTAGGTTACTTAGATAAATCAGTACTTCTTGGCTAATTACGCGATCGCGGATATCTTCACGACAGAAGTGATTGATTTTTTCAACGATTTCTTTATGGGATAAGGGTGAGGTAATTAATGAGTCTTCGCTGTAGGATTTGCCTACAGCTATCTGTTTTCCACGTACTATCAGGATAGTGACGACATCAGATAAGCTAATGTCAGCCATTTTTAATAAACCAGCAGCGCGTCTTACTATTGCCCAAAGTCCAAGTTTACTAGCTTTGGTGTAAACTTCTTCTAGTAGGTCTTCGACGGTGGCTGAGTATCCTGGAACTCCAAAACTGGTTTTAAATTTGAGTCCTTGTAATCTAGTTAAAGTTTGTAACAGTTCTATTTGTTCGTAAAGATTTTCAGAAGAATGTAGGTAAGAAAGTAAGTAATCGAGGTTAGTTTCGCACTCCATCTGAAATTCTTGGGTATGGGCTAATTGCCAATGTTTTTCAGGATTGGAGACTAAATAGTAGCAGCGAGAAACAGTGTCTTTTACAGCTGATTGAGGAAAGGAGAAGTTTTCTAGAAAATTAATTCTTTCAATTGCACAAGTAAGGATAAATTGATTAAGGTGTCCGAGTTGAACTTTTACCCCGTTGCAAATCCCGTCTTGGAATTCCTGCATTAATTGCAATAATGCTTCACTCCCAGTTTCTAACATGGTGTGAGTTAGCATTAGGGTTAAAGTGGGTCTACCCAATTCACTCCAGTATTTTTGAATGTAGGCTAGTTCGCTTTTTAATTTATCTACTAAGAAATGATAATCTAAAGTCAAATAAAATTGCTGCGAGTCTAAAAAGGAAGGTAAAAATACTATCCTTTCTCCACTAATATTGAAAAATCTGGATGTAGTTAAACTACGTGGTCTTCTGGGGGGACGACCTGTTAACTCTAATTTCTCGTTACATCCAATTCTTTCGTAAATATTAATTAAATCTGCTGCATCTCTGACTTGAATCGGTGCTACCTGTTCTGGTGTTTGGGTCGCAATTCCGTAAATCCCTAGTTTTTGTTGCAAATTTTCATCTTCTGCGAGTAAAGCAATCTGCACTAAAGGATTGCGACTTCTAGTCATAGATATATGTCTACCTAGGGGATCAATATCTCCTGGAGCTAAAAATCCATCGCTAATTAATTGACTAAGTAAATATAGACTTTGCGCCCAAACTAAGGGAACATTTTCATTGGGGAGACGTGATTGAGTTTTGGGTTTGAGTTTCTCGGCTTCAATATTTTCTTGAGGGACATAATATACTTCTGGTAACAGTTTCCAACCATCACGCTCTACCAAAACTCCTTCTAAGAGCTCCTGATATTTTTTAACCTGCTCCAAATCGCTGCGAAATAACCCATCTAAAACCAAATAAGTAAAAAATAAAGGCCATTCACATTCTATATTCTCAAACTGCTGTAATTCTTCAGGTTCGTAATGCAGACGTTTGGTATCTTCTAAAACTGTTTGATGTCCATCCCTTAAAAAACGCTTACATCCATATTTACCAGCAAGTTTATTAATGACTTCATTACGAGTGCGATCGCGTAATTTTTCTGATTCGACTGCAAAGGCTGGAAAACCTATTACACTCAGCAGTGCAGCATCAATTTCTTTAGAAGCAGATTCTCTTGGTAGCAAAGATTCTAAAGTAATTCTAGCGCGAGAAATTTCGTCGGGTAAAACGTGAACAACTGATAATTTACTACCATGAACCCCAAATAGGTCTAGTCCATTTATGGCTTCTAATGCAGCTTTTGCCATTCCTACAGAACTAGCATTTAATTCGGCACTACCATGATTAATTTTATTACCCCGCTCCCAAATACCATAATCTGGGGTTCTATAAGCCCGCCCTATATAGTAAACTAGATTTTGAATAAAGTTAACCTCGTCTAAAGTGTAAGTGATTTGTAGTCCCGATGCAGTCATTTGTGCCAACATTAGCAAAAATATTGATGTTGCATCTAGTTGTAAGTGTCCCCACTCATCATCACCAACTACAATATCTCCCGTAGTGGTATTGTATTTCGCATGTAGCGCATCTAAAGGCAATTGAGTATGTTTGAAGCGTTCAACCTTATGAGCTTGTCGCATCATGGAAAATAGCAATCCTCGCATCAACTTGATCACACTATGTTCTAATTCATAAGCGCGAGAGCTATCTTCATCAAGCTTGCGGTATGCTAGTGCTAAGCCCCAAACTGCCAAAATGCTATAAACGTTATCTCGCACCCATGCATCTGTATAATCCCCGTGTTCGGTGATTGCTGTACTTGCAGGAAGGAGTCCTGTAATCGGATTTTGACGGGCTAAAATTATCGCTTTGATTTGCTGGTAGTAATATTCAAAGCAATTTTGCACTTTATTATCTTTTTCCATAGTTGGCTCTAAAGATGTTTATCGGATTTAACCTGAAAGTGATGAAGTGGATTATATATGTATATGTTCAAAATTATGTGTATGAAAATACCAAAAAATATAAAATGATTTTAATATTATAAGCTATTCTAATTTTGTATATCAAATTGGCAAATCTATAGTAGGCTCTTTAAAATAGTTTCGTCAGAATAGTTCTGTCGGTTAACAAATATCTATTCAATTATTGCTAAAATTACTTCGATGAATGTCTAAATTATTTATCGATATTTTATAAATATAAATAAATCAGTAATCTTTATAGATTATCTGATTCGTAATCAATAAAAATAACTTTTACTTGGATTTTTTGAGCAGATATGAATATATTTGCTGCTTGATTACATTCTCTTAAATGCGCAATTAGTCTTTACAGATAATCATTATTTATTGATTAACTATTTTCTAATTAAATTTAGGGAAAATCTTGTCACAAGATATTTTTGCATGCTCAAGTCAATTATCTTTCAAGCAAGGACATCTAATTTCTGTAAGCTAAAATATTCTTCTGAAATGTTATTGTAGTCAAAAAATATTTTTGTTTTTAGTCGTATTAATTACTACATATTAATTGATTTAAATTTCCTTTAAATAGAAAAATATACTAATTATGACTCTCTTTTTTATAATCATTTAGGAGTCATAAATAATTTATGAATTGCTTTATTTTTAATAATAGAACTATACCTTTAAGGGTCTTACTTGGATTGAAACTTCAGACGTGTCTAACAATTAGAGACTTTTTATACTGGAAGACGTAAGTTATACAGGTCGATTTAAAGCTGTACAATGATTATATGATAATGCTTTTGAAAACTATGATAGATTTTTTATAGGTTTGTTAAATAGCAAAAATCTCAACTAATTTAGTAAGTATGAGCTTCATTCTCAACCTTCATCCTACAATTCTATCTTTTTAGCTATGAGTCCTCTTTGAACTCTGCACTAATCAAAATAATTATTATTAGCTTAAAAAAGCTACTACGTATCATAAACATTACAATTGTTAAAATATTAACTTTCTCTACGTGTATCTTTATTGGTATAGAAGTTTATATTTGATGACATTAGCAATCAAACCATTACAATTGCTATTCGTATTTATCCAAAAAATTAAGTGTTATTACATAAAAAAAAAGTCTACTAAGAACAAGTACGATTATCAGTCTTGTAAATATTTTGACTTTATAAAATTTGACTTGAAATTAATATATCCCCTTGACATAGATTCTCTTAGTAGTAAAATTTACTCTAAGTAAACGAAATCAGGGCAATTTTATCTTCAGGTGTATTGATTAGTACATTTTTATAATACTGAGATGGTGCATCTACCGGATTAGATAATTCCGGGTTAAGATTATGACTCAAGATGTCTTGATTGAATTATCAAAATTCAGATTTTTGAAATTTTATGGACAAGAGTCCACTAGATGGCAGTAATACACTCCTTTAAGCTGGTGAGTTAGTCTCCCAGCGAGAGGGAGATCATAGGAGGAATTATGCTTGCACAAGATGTTCGCAAATCATTGGTAAATGTTGCTGACTTAAACCAGCTAAAGTCTAACTTGAATAGTTTGCAACCAGTTGATGCAGGGGAGTACATCGCGACAGTACCCAAGAAACAAAGAGCGATCGCTTTCCGTCTCCTCAATAAAGGACAAGCAATTAGTGTCTTTGAATATCTACCACCGGAAATACAGCAGCAGTTAATTAAATCTTTGCATGACACAAGGGTTGTGCAAATAATTGAAGCAATGAGTCCAGACGAAAGGGCTGTATTGTTTGATGAATTACCAGCAGGAGTAGTAAAGCGTCTTCTCCAAGAACTTAGTACCGAGCAAAGACAGGCAACCGCAACGATTCTTGGTTATCATGAAGGTACTGCTGGAAGAGTCATGACCACAGAATATGTTCGTCTTCAGGAAGGTTTAACAGCAGAAGAAGCGCTAGATAAAATTCGTCGCTGTGACAAAGATAAAGAGACTATTTATTATGCTTATGTTACAGATTCTAATCGTAAGCTTATTAGTGTTGTTTCCCTAAGACAGCTACTGTTTTCATTTCCCCATATGTTATTGCGGGAGATTGCTAATCAACGTGTAGTGAAAATCAGTACGGAAACTCCTCAAGAAGAAGTCGCACGTTTGATGAAACGCTATGATTTACTAGCTTTACCGGTGGTGGATAGGGAAAACAGACTAGTTGGAATAGTAACTATCGATGATGTTGTAGACATCCTTGAAGAAGAAGCTACTGAAGATATTCAAAAACTTGCAGGAGTCAGTGGTGGTGATGAAGCAGCTTTGTCTCCTCCCCATGTAACAGTCCGCAAGCGTCTACCTTGGCTTTTAGCTAATATTGCTTTGTATATCACAGCTGCTGGAATGATTGCACCTTTTCAGGGAGTAATTAAAATAGTTCCAGTACTAGCAATTATTATGCCAATCTTGGCTAATAGTAGCGGCAACGTAGCTTTTCAAGTATTGTCTGTAACTGTACGTGGTTTAGGTGTGGGAGAAATTACTCCTAAGGATACCTGGAAAATTTTACGTAAGGAATTGACAGCGGGTTTAGGAACTGCTATAGGATTAGGTTGTGCCATGATAGGATTATCTTTGATGTGGGCACCAACAGGAGAACACTGGGTTTCTTTCGTGGCTGGTAGCGTAATGTCATTAAATGTTTTGATTGCTGTTACTTTAGGAACAGTGCTACCAATGGCTTTTAAAAGGATAAACTTAGACCCTGCATTAATTTGCGGTCCCCTGATGACAACAACACTAGATGCTATAGGCTTTTTTACATTCTTATCTTTAATTTCGTTCGTTTTACAAGTAATTCCTAAATAAGCAATTATTTTTCAAGTTTAGTGGTCAAGTAGATATTCGAGATACTAACTTCTCTTTTAATTGAGGAGGATAATTTATTTTTAGTTTAAGGGTAGATTAGCTTTGGTGCATTGCGATTTTTTGCTCTGAGTACCAAAGCTGTCGTGATACTAACATGGGAAAGTTTGTGTTATGCTATTTACTCAACATTTTAATGATGACTACCAGACCTACGGTGTTGAATTGCGGTAATTCCATCCTTTTCCGATACTTCACCTCGATCTACTACCGCGTAAATTAAAGTATCATTGCCTATATTGTCCGCTAGTGTACTATTGCTAATATCAGTCCCGTTAGACTTGTCGCCCAATTCTACATAGGTTTGGACAGTACATTCTAAATAAGCTAAAGCCTCTTCAATAATTAAGCAGCCATTATTAGCGGTTTTAGTGGTTACATTATCAAATGTTTTACTACTTTGAGAAGAAAAATTCTTTCTGACACTTCTACCTTCATTGAGGATATTTAGGACAAATTTATCCCCTGGATTATTAATGAAATTTGCATTTTGTTCTTTAGATAGCGCAATCATCACACCAGGAGGATTAAAGGTTGCTTGGGATACCCACGAGGTAAGAACAGCGCTATGAACATTATGATTACAAGTCGTTAGAACGCAGATAGAACCGACAATTCTACCGACCGCTTGTTCGGTACGATCAATCTGAGTTTCTGTTACTGCTTGACGAGGAGTACGCAGTCTCTTAGTTTTTTTCAGGATTTGAGTAAATTCTCTTCCTGCTTGTTCGCATTCTTCTAAACTAGTAGCAGTGGGACTAAAACGCACCCGGATGGGTTCAAAACCAAAACTATAGTGAGCATCATGGAGCTTATTCTCTAATATATCAATTGCCTCACCGCTCCAACCATAAGAGCCAAATACTCCTGCTAGCTTGGTTTTAGCAGCATTCGCTAAAATGATTCCTAATGCAGTTTGAATTTGAGTTGGTGCATGACCACCTAATGTTGGTGAACCAATGATAAAACCATCACAAACTTGAATTGCTTCAGTAATTTCTTCAGAAGAAGCAAGTTCGCAATTGATAGATTCTACTCCTGCTCCAGATTGTACCAATCCTTGGGCGATCGCGTTAGCTAGGGTCGCGGTGTTACCGTAAGCAGAAGCGTAGAGGAGAACTACTTTAAATTCTTGAGTTTTTTGTTCTTGACACCACTGGCTATAATCATAACTAAAGCGACTGAGGCTATATTTAACTAATGAGCCGTGAGCAGGAGCATAGATTTTACTATCAAAAGTTGTAAACTTAGCTAAAGCTGCTTCTAACTGTTTGGTTTGGGTCGCATGGAGACAGTCGAAGTAAAAACGGCGGTCTTGATCTAACTGTTTCCAATTATCGTCAAAAATGGGTTCATCGCACAAGTGTGCTCCAAAAAACTTATCGGTGTAGAGAATCTTGCTTTTAGGGTCGTAGGTACATAATCCATCTACCCAACGAGGAGTGGTCACACTAACAAATTGTAGCTGATGTCCTTGTCCCAAGTCTAAGGTATCATTATCTCTGACTACTTGGATTCTTGATTCCTGTTCGGGAAAAATCAAAGCGGTTTTAAGAGCGTTAACTGCTGGTTTAGAACAAATTATCTTTGCTGCTGGTACTTGTTCTAGTAATACTTTTATAGTTGCTAATCGATTGGGATTAACGTGCTGTAAGATAATATAATCTAAATTTTGCCACTCCAGATGTTGTTTGAGAGTTTCTAGGTAAATTTCAGTAAAAGATTCTCCTGGCGGATCGATTAAGGCAATTTTATCTGCTTTAATTAAGTAGGAATTAGAAGTTGTACCTTTTTGACGAGAATATTCAACTTCAAATTTTAATCTATCCCAGGTACGCGATCGCAATACTTGAGTATTTGTACCAATTTCTGCTACTTGAACGTCTCTTTTTTTTGCTGGTGTTAGGGTAATATCTGTTTTTATCATGATTATTGATTAATCAGGGATTGATGGTCTATGAATTATGGATGAGAGTTGATAATTGAGGGTTTAAAAAAACAACTAACAACTAAAAACTAATAACGAAAAACCAGCAATTAATTAACAATCTTCTGTTTACCATTTTCAATTTTCTGTTTATATCGCTCAGATATTTTTTGTTCGGGATTTATACCTTCAAAAGTGGGAGGTAGCCAAACTCTAACTAGCAATAAAACTGCTAATACTAATAAAAAGGAACAAGTAGCTAATACCTGACTCCAAGGAATTTCTAAAATTCCCTTGACAATAATTTCTCTCAGAACTGAAACAATAGAAACCTCCACCGCAACTCCAATAGAAACTCGACGTTCTTGTAAGTAAATGATTAATAATCGAAATAATTCAACTAAAATCAGCACAAACAAAATATCAGCAGTCACTCGTGTAAAATTTAAAGGCGGTAGCAAAGACACAAACATCTCTCGTAATTGAAGTGTCATAAAGCCAAATAGACCGATACAAAGAGAGATAATTATAAAGTCTTGGATAAACTCCAAAATTTTAATTACTCCCCCACTATTTAACAATTTATACAAAGGAATTGGTGATTTATCAAAAGAGTCATGCATTATATTTAGTTTTTGTTTGTTTGTTTGTTTGTTTGTTTGTTGGTTGGTTGTTAATTATTGGCTTTGAGTATTTGGTAGTTAACAGTTTACTTATGACCTCTTACTTTTCACTTTTCACTTCTTACCTAATAATGATTACCAACTTTACGATGATGAACTGCTGTTAAGATATCTAATTTTGCGACTCTGCCAGCTTGTACGGTACTATAGACAATCGAGTGATCGCTGCATTCTATTCGACTACTAACTTCACACTCAATATAAGCCAAGGATTCGGCAATAATCGGCGAACCATTACTTGCAGGTACAGTTTTGATTCCTTCAAATCTGTCTGCACCAGGGGGAAAACGTTTGAGAAAATGTCTAATTAAATGCTGATAGTTCCCTTCTTCTAATATATTTAAAACAAAACGATCGCCAATGTTTAAGAAAGATTCAATTGCTCGATCCTGAGCAACCGCGATCGCAATTCCTAAAGGACTTAAACTAGCTTGTGTTACCCAAGAAGCTACCATTGCGCTCTTAATTTCGCCTTTTTTAGCTGTAATAATATACAACCCGTTGCTGATTCTACCCAAGGCTTTTTCCAAGCTATTATCAATAGCTTTAATTTGTTTAACATTGCGATCGCGAGTTAACCACTGTCCTAAATCTGTACCTGCTTCATCGCAGATTTGATTAATGATTTGATTAGGGGATTCCTTAATTAAAATTGGTGGAAAAGCTTCAATTAATCCAACTTCCTGAAATTGATTGCGTAGGGGATAAATTGGTTCATCCTCACCTCCACCAGCTTCAAATAGACCGATCGCTTGTTTACTGTGTGCTGCTGCCAGTACAGTACTTAGAATAGCATGAGCTTCTTTATCTGATTGGGATGGCATTCCCAGGACTAAACCTGCTGCTTGGGAGACTAATTCCCTTACTTCTTGGGGTTCAGTATTATTCCAATCGACTAGTTCTACTGCTACTCCTGTTTTAGTAATTCCGTGAGCGATCGCTCTTGCAAGATGGTCGCTATAACCATAGTCTTCAGAATAAAATAGGACGACTAAAGTTTCAGTTTTAGTTTTTGCTTGACTCCATTCTTGATAGCGACCCACTAATTGTTCACGATGGTATTTTAATAAGGGACCATGTCCTGTGGCAATTGTCTCCAGTTCCAGTTTACCCATCCGTTTGATTCCAGCCAAAACCGAACGAGCATTGGGTTTCATCAAACAGTCATAGTAATATTCAAAGTCTGCTTCTATTAACTCTAAATTCTCATCGAAAGTAGGCTCGTCACAATAGTGCATCCCAAAAGCATCGCAAGTATAGAGAATTTTAGTTTTATAATCGTAAGTAAAAATTGTATCAGGCCAGTGTAAATTAGGAGCCGAGACAAATTCTAACTGATGCCCATTACCCAAATCAAGGCGATCGCCGTTTTTGACGATTTGATGTTTGAAGGGTTGATGCACCATGTTTTCTAAAAACTGAATCGCAATCTTCGCACCTACGACCGTCACATGGGGTGCTAATGCCAAAATATCTTTAACTAATCCACTGTGGTCAGGTTCTGTATGACTAATAATTAGATAATCAATTTCAGATGAATTTATTAAACCTGTTAACAAATCCAGATAAAGCTGACGAAATTTTACATGAGAGGTATCAACTAAAGCTAGTTTTTCACCTTGAATAATAAAAGAATTATAGGTCGTCCCATTTTGCAAACCAAACTCAATATCAAAGCGATCGCGATCCCAATCAAGACAACGAATCGCATGAGTCTCTGGTGCAATATCAACAGTTTGCAAAGTCAGTCTACCAGTAGTGTTAATCTTTTGATTAGTATTTGTTTGATTAGTATTTGTAAATGCAACCATAAGTAGTTCCCAACAAAGTACTTTAACTTCTTGAAGTTTCTTTATTTATCTTTGCCCACAACTAAATGATTTGTAAAATATATATCTATAAACAAAAATATTAAATATTTTTATAATGCTTGACTTATAGATAATTTTATTGGTGTTTGAAGTGTATTTAGATTTTGTTTGTTTTTTTATCAAATTAAATATAACAGCCCATTAAAAGCCTACACTGTCTCCGGTTTCCCTCTATTTACTCTAAATACGTAATAGCCTATATTTAGGGAAACGGAAAGAGGGAAAGGAGTTAAGGTAAAACTTGTCTGGGAATCAACTGAAAATTTCTATGTTGCCTTGAATGATGCTGATTGAATTTCTTCCACTAGGTCTGTTATCTTTTGAGAGAGCCTCATATTTCCATGCTTAAGAGCAATTACTTGAGCTTCTCGTAAACTTTTAAGTGCTTCTTCTGGATTTTCCAAACGATATTGGGCTAAACCTTTTCCATAAAAACCGTGTTCATCATCTGTATAGGGAGAATTTGGATATTCGCTCTCTTCTCTAGCCATTTCCAGCTGCTTTGCTTCCTCAAAATCCTCAAAAGCTCCTTTTTGGTCATCTAGTTCATAGAAAGCATTACCACGTAAATAGTAAGCAAAAGTAGAATTTGGGTCAATATAGATTACTTTAGTCAAGTGTTTGAGAGCTTGAGAATTATTACCTTCCAGATATTCTAAAGCACCTAAATTATAAGAAGCACAAGATAACCAATTATCCGAATCAGTAGTCAATAAATGACTAAAATCTTCTCTAGCACCTTGATAATTATTTAAATAGGTACGTAATTTTCCACGCCAATAGCGAGCCTGTATATTGTTAAAATCAAGTTGTAATGCGCGATTGCAATCTTCAAGAGCTTTTTGAGTTTCACCCATGTGCATGCGAGCGCAAGCCCGTTGGGCGTATGATGGAGCGTGTTGAGGATTGAACCTTATGACTTGAGTGAAGTCTTCAACTGCATATGCATAATCTTTTATTTGGTTATAAGTAATCCCTCTATCGTAATATGGAGAGTATTCTCTAGGATATATTTCAATTGCTTGGGTATAGTTAATAATTGCACCTTGATAATCTTCCCATTCATAGAGCAGATTGCCTAGATTGCAACAAGCATAGTAAGGCAAGTATTCAAACATTTTTAATTAACTTAGATTTAATTAACTTGGATTTAATTAACTTGGATTTAATTAACTTGGATTTATTTATCGATCCCAAGCTTATTTTTCCCATCTGAAAACTTGTGTTATCTGCTTTGATATGAAGTTACAGTAATTTATCGTAAAATTTTTGAAGAAAAGAAGACTGTGTTGATAGATAATTAACAGTGTAAAAGCCATAAATCAACACAATGATAGAACTGTATTATTGGTCTACACCCAATGGTCATAAGATAACTATATTTCTTGAAGAAGCAGGATTAGATTATAAAATCATACCAGTGAATATTGGTGCCGGTGACCAATTTAAACCAGATTTTCTACGAGTATCACCCAATAATAAAATACCTGCAATCCTTGATAACGCTCCTCAAGACAGTGGTGAAGCAGTCTCAGTCTTTGAATCAGGAGCAATATTACTTTATCTAGCTGAAAAAACTGGAAAATTTTTACCCGATAATTTACGCGATCGCATAATAGTTACAGAATGGTTATTTTGGCAGGTCGGTGGTTTAGGACCGATGGCTGGACAGAATCATCATTTTAATAAGTATGCACCAGAAAAGATTGACTATGCTATAAATCGTTACGTGACAGAGACTAAACGACTTTACGGTGTGATTGACAAACAACTTGAGGGACGCGAATATTTGCATGGTAATTATTCTATTGCTGATATGGCTTGTTATCCTTGGATTGTTCCTCACCAAATGCAACAGCAAAATCTAGAAGAATTTCCTAACTTGAAACGCTGGTTTAAAACTATTGCTGCTCGACCAGCAGTTATCAAAGCTTACTCGAAAGCTGATGAATTAAAAGGATAAGTAAAAGTTACAACAAAAGTAAAAAATTCCGTTTAATCAGACAGCAGACAGTATTACAAAATTTCAGAAATACAGGACTTACGCAAAAGAAACGTAATTTCGTCATTACGTTAGCTAGTGCTACACTACGTTCAGTCCTTTCGGACAAATCTCTGTTACGTCCTGATTAAGCATTCAAGATTAAATAAAAAAACAAAACCTCTCCCTTATTTAGACTGTGCTGAAAATTTTCTCCGAATATTGGAGAGAAAGATTTACCCAGTTAGCGACGAAGAGGCTCATTTTATGAATATTATTTTATACATATTCCTAAGTATTTAATTAGGATAGTTCACCATATTTCGTAAAAGTTGGGAAAATAAACCTATTTTATAGAAATTATTTCATCTGAAAATTGAATATTTGATAATATAAAATCATGAATCTAAATATTTTATAAATTATTTGATTCTTCTTCATTTTCTATCATTATTCAACAGTTATACTTAATCATCTTCTCAAGGTGGTGCATCAAATTAATAGGATATTCAGTGTAATAACAGGTTGCCAGTAAAATTAAAAAAATTCTCTACTGTGGTCAATATTTTGTGAACGCAATAGTATTATTGTGCAAGGATAAATTCAAGAATTTAGGAAAGGAAAAGTTCTTAGAGATTATCCAAAGCTTTGATACCCCTAAGCCTTAATACATTCATACAGGTATCAAATAGTTCTAATAGAACTTACACGTAGCTCAGAGCTATTCAAAAATACTAACCTAACACTTGGTAGTGAAGAACTCCTGATTGCAGTGAGAACTGAATGTTGTGGTTTAGCTGAGCAATACTTCGGTCATGCAAAGGAATTGTCACTTACCTGAGTATAGATTTAGTTTAGTACCTCAACACTGTACACATTCGCTTCAAAGGAACAGAATATGAGTACCACACTATATGAGAAAATTGGCGGACAAGCTACCCTAGAAAAAGTAGTAGATGATTTCCATAAGCGCATTCTAGGAGACAGTAGTCTCAGTGGGTTTTTCAGTAATACAGATATGGAAAAGCAACGTAATCATCAGATTGCTTTCTTTTCCCTAATTATGGATGGTCCTAAAGACTACCAAGGTCGTTCCATGGACAAAACACACTCAGGGATGAATTTGCAGCAACCACACTTTGATGCGATCGCTAAGCATTTAAGTGCTGCAATGGCTAGTTCTGGAGTATCTTCTGATGATACAAAAGCAGCACTCGAAAGAGTTGAGAAGTTAAAGGGAGCTATCTTGAACAAATAGTTTGAACAGCTTTACTACAAAGTAACGAACTCTTTTGTTATTAGTTATTAAGTGCAAAATGGTATTTCTTTTATTGATTGGAAATATTACTCATCTCATTCCACCTATAAATAGAGGGTGAAAATTTATGTGTATGAGGTAATTGGACATTGGAGTTTCCTATGTCCACTACCATTTTCTTCAAATTTATAGAGTACCAATTCTCTAGTAAATAAACTAAATGAATTAGTCATTAGCATCTATAAATTTTAGTTATTATTAATTTTTTGCTAAATCAAATCTTGAATTCTTAAATATATTCAATAACACTTTTTAAATATTTATATTCAAGCAGTTTGACAAATTGCTTGTAATTATAAATCTATACTGGTTTAATTATGCAGTCTAGATTAAATAGTCACAGGACTTACGCAACTTTAGCTATCGCTATCCTACGTAAACCCATAGTGTGTCCTACGGACATAGATTTGTCCGAAGCGACGGTCACCTAGTGTAGAGAAGCATAATTCAAGCACGGACACTCTACACTATGTAAACGCGTACGCGTAGCGTGTCCGATAAAGCTTATAGGTCGCGATGGTTTGTCCTATCGACAGGATTACTCAGACCCGCAACTTCTCGTACTAGATTACAAATACTGTTATAAATCAAAAAAGGAAAACCTATAGTATGAGAGTATTCTTATGAATTTTGTAGTCATTTTTTATACTTTTATATTCCTCTGTATCTTCTACATTTGTGAGAAATTAAGAGAAATCAAATATTACATTTTCTTTCCAGAGTTAATATAAGGTAAAAATTAATTGATATTTTAATTTAGTGTAGGTGAGAATCAACCAAAACCCTTATTCTATTAGGAAGTTAGTTTGCAAGAAAATTTGTTTTTAATTTTACATAAGCTTTGCTTAGACTGGCTTGCTTTTTTCGGCATTATTATTAGTCGATACTTTTTAATTTGTGGGGGAGCGCATTTACTTTTTCGTTGGATTTTCATCAATTATGCAGCTAAATACACCTTTTACCATAAGTCTTCATCTTGGAGAACTCTCTCTTGGATAAAAATCAAGAAAGATATGGAGCTATCGGTATTATGTGCGATCATATTTTCTTTTTGTGCAGCATTCGTTGTGATTGCATATGATTTAGGATTCACACGTTTATACATCTCTGTCAGTAAGTATGGACTGTGGTACTTAGGAGCTAGTTTTATTGGCTTACTTGTCATTCAAGATACATATTTTTACTTTATACATCGATTGTTTCACCATCCCTCTCTTTTTAAAAAGTTACATTACGGTCATCATCGTTCTGGAGAACCAACGCCCTGGACATCTTTTGCATTTGACTCTGGTGAAGCATTTATACAGGCTATATTCTTTGTCTGTATAGTTTTCATATTACCTCTTCATTACATACCCTTATTTGCAGCATTGATAGTCATGACAGTATGGGCGGTATTTAATCACATTGGATTTGAGTTATTTCCATCATCTTATTATTTACAATGGTTTAGAAAATGGCTTGGGCAATGGTTAATTGGTTCCAAACATCACCTCATACATCATCGTAAATATAAGTTACATTACGGACTATACTTTACATTTTGGGACAGGCTTTTAGGTACTCAAGATCCAAATTACTCCCGTGAAATTTGCTGTAAAGTTAACGAATATTGATGAATGTCACTGAATTTATTATTAAACTATTCTTCAACAGCTATTCCCCAAGAGGATAAATATGCTTAAATAAATGTATTTGAATAAACATGTCTAATTCCTGAACTGAAAGATAGTCTCCAAATATGGCTACAACAGGTGAAGCTACCCAAAAACAATATAATGCCCTTTATAAGCCCAACCAGTTGATATATGGTGAGGGACAAATCGCGGTTATTACCGGGTGGACCGTGAAAGAGACTGTTGCGAAGCGGTTGAATAATCAAGATTATGCCGTGATTGGACAACTATATTCTCCAACCCGAGGGATAAATCTGCTGATTCGTAATTTGCTCTACAATACTCACATTCGCTATTTGATTATCCTGGACGCTACGAAGGAGGATAAGAATGCTGGTAGTTGTCGATGTCTAGCAGACTTTTTTGAGCATGGTTTTGAGCAAGGTGTTACTGACACGGAAAAACCCTCTTGGTTGATAAATTCTCCCGTGCAGGGATACATTGATATTGAAATAGATAAAGCTGATTTGAATAAGATTAGAAAGTCTTTGCACTGGAAAGTTGTTAGCTCTATAAAAGAGACAGTTGAATTAGTTAAGGATTGGTCGGTAAGGGAATATCAGGAACAATGGAATGAGCAAAAAGAATATCCCATGCAGACAGTGGAATCCAATATATTACCGGGAAGACGCTACGGACATAGGATAGAAGGTAAAACCATTGCCCAAACTTGGGTGAAAATTATTCATTTAATTAAGAGTACTGGTACAATTCGTCCCACTGCATATGATGGGAAATGGCAAGAGTTAATCAATTTAATGGCTATTGTCACAGAAGAACCAGACGATTTTAATTTTCCTGAACCTAATTATTTACCAATTAGTAGAAGCTTTCTACAAGAGTATATCTCTCAAATTTTAGATGATGCACCACTGTCAGAGGGGGTTAAATACACATATGGTCAACGTCTGCGATCATTTGGTGTTAATCCGGAGAAGTCATCAAATTTTAATATAGACCAGGTAGAACAAGTTATAAACCGTCTTGTCGCAGACATAAATTCAGCCAGAGCGGTCATGTCGTTGTGGGATGTTACTCAAGACGGCAGTTCAGGCAGTCCCCCATGTTTAAATCATATTTGGGTAAGGATAGTTAATCACGAATTATCCTTAACTGCAACTTTCCGCAGTAATGATATGTTTTCAGCCTGGTGTGCAAATGCAATGGGGTTATTGGCTCTACAAAAGCATATTCTTAAAGAAATCAATCAACGTTCTGGACATAATCTGAAGAGGGGACCTTTAATTACCATTTCTCAAAGCGCACATATTTATGATGACTGTTGGGAAAATGCCCAAAATATCATTCAAACCTATTATCCCCAAATATATCAGCAACGCAACTATAGTGACCCAGTAGGAAGCTTTGTAATCAACATTAACAATTATGATATTACCATAGAACACATGACCCCAGGTTCTGGAGAAGTTGTCAATTGTTACAGTGGTAAACACGCTAAAAATCTTTATAGACAAATAGCGGCAGACTGTCCTGGGATTGAAACCGGACATGCTATGTATTTAGGAAATGAGTTGCAAAAAGCAGAAATTGCCTTGAATCATAAGTTTATTTATCAACAAGATAAGCCTTTGAAGCATTATGAGTAATTAGGTAAGATAAGTTAAACCAAAGTTGATTATATCAGACTCAATTTACATTATCATTAGATCTCTCCAAAAAATAATACGAAATTCTTATATACTCATTGGTCAATATCTTATTTACCACAGATATCAATTGCATTCTTTGTAGATGCTTATTTAGACTTGCTGACTAAAATTATAATTTGTACGAGATAAGGCTTTTCAAGCTTTTTAGTAATACTAATCTTTACGCAAAAGGTTATATAAGCCAGGACTTACGCAATTGTCACGATACCCGGCTGGTGCGTGATACTAGAAACCATTACACTAGATTCTGGAGAGTGAGTCAAAATATCATAGCACCCTTGTATATTAAGAGTTATCCGTTAGTGCGTGACACTAAAACCATTACACTACGTGAGTGTCGCAATCACAAATCTTTGTTGCGTAAGTCATTATTTAAATACTTTGAGGACAAATATTTCTACTTTCTCCAGGATTGGTAATTACACAACCTGCATATTTTCCTGCTGGGGTACGAGAAGGAGTAAAGATTAATGTTGCTCCGCTTCCTGATGCGTCACTGTGTTTTATTAGTATATCGTTATCGAAGTAACCGATTTTAGTAATGCTTCTGAGGAGATGGGTAGAAAATTCATCGGGTAGTGCTGTTTTTCCTGGTACTTGCATTCGGTAAATAGCGTAGCTTTTCCAACTATTCTGGGGTTGTAAAATGAAGATTGCACTCATTTGACTATCAAAGCAGTTTTGCATGACTGCACCTACTGCAAGGTTACCTGTTTTTGGATCGATGTTTACTGCTTGTGGATAAACTCTTTGTGCTGATAGTTTCTGAGTTGGAACTATTTGACCTGTTTGACAATTAACTGAGTTGATTGCATTAAGGGTCAAACTATTAACTTTGATTATTTGAGTTGTACGACCATCTTGAATTTGTATTTGGGTTCCGTTATCAAAAATGCTTACTCTTATATTTTTTCTGAGGGTTTTACGAGTAATGCTGTTTCTTTTGGTTCTTACTGGTTCCCCTTGGGCTATATCTGGGATGTAAAATAAGGTTGATGTGGCTGCAAAGATTACTGGTAAGGTTTTGATTAAAGTGTTGATTGATAAGGTTTTTAAAAACACTGTTGGGAAAGGTTTCATTCTTTTGTCAGTTTTTACAAGTCGTAAGTGTCAGATTGCAGTAATAAATACAAGCTTTGTGAAAGATTTTCCGTAAAAATAGTTGTAATTTTTTTTTAAAATATAGGAATTATATTTGAATTTAACTCCCTTGCACTAGAAAATTAAGTGTTTTTAGGGTAAGTATTTTTTTATTCATCAAGCTGTATTCCTGTAGTTTTTAATATCAACGCATAACTACAAATGTAAAAAATAAGTAATAAATATTACATTTAATTCATGGTGTATTTTTTATCTTAAGAATCATTACGCAATGTCAATTTAATTACTAATAAAAGTTACAAAACAGGGTTGAGAATTATTAAGCTTTTTAAAGCTTTATTTGAAAATGATTGTACGTTTACAGTCCAATTCAAAGTTCAATGGTTGGCAAAATTATTCTTCCTGTGTATGTTTAACTGAATATAAGTGGTTGATGGCGATTTGGCTATATTAATCACTTATATTGTCTATACTCATGGTGTATAGATTGATTGCGTTTATAATATATACTAGCTACTCACCGTAAATTATCAAATATTCTTACTCAGTAATATTCGAGAATTGAGGTAATAATTTTGCAGCTTTTGAAAAGTTGTATGTAATATAAAAGGTAAAGCTTCATTGATAATCTCTTATGACCTCAACGCTGCTGAATTTTCATCGTTTAAATGCTCCTAAGCTGTGCAAAATGTCGAATGGCTTGACGATAATCGTAGAACAAATTCCTGTGGAAGCGGTTAATCTGAGCTTATGGACAAATATAGGTTCGGCTTTGGAATCTGATGCTATCAATGGGATGGCTCATTTTTTAGAGCATATGATTTTCAAAGGTACTGAAAAACTGATGAGCGGTGAATTTGAGCGTCTAATTGAGGAGAGGGGTGCGATTACTAATGCTGCGACTTCTCAAGACTATACTCATTACTACATCACTACTGCACCAAAGGATTTTGCAAGTTTAGCTCCGTTACAGATAGATGTGGTGTTAAATCCCAGTATTCCTGATGATGATTTTGAGCGGGAAAGGTCTGTTGTTTTAGAAGAGATTAGACGTGCTGAAGATAATCCGAAGCGTCGGATTTTTCGACGATCTATGGAAATGGCATTTAATAATTTACCTTATCGTCGCCCAATTTTGGGACCAGAGTCAGTAATTAGCGGACTGCAACCCCAGCAGATGAGGGATTTTCATGAAATTTGGTATCATCCCCCTTCTATTACTGCTGTAGCTGTAGGTAATTTACCTGTGGAGGAGTTGCTGGAGACTGTTGAAGAAGGGTTTATCACAGCCGGTATAAGAACAGATGAAGGAGTTTTTGATAGAACTGTTGATAGAACTTTCGATAAGTGGTCACAAATCAAGCCAGAGGAAAAATTCACAGAGATAGTGCGTGAAGAGTATGTGGATGAAAGTCTACAGCAAGCTAGATTAATTATGGTATGGAAGGTTCCTGGTATTAATCAACTCCCCGATACTTATGCTTTAGATATGTTAGCAGGAGTCCTGGGACATGGGAAAACATCCAGATTATTTAGAGACTTACGTGAGGAAAGGGGGTTAGTTTCCTATATCGGGGTGAGTAATATGACTAATCGCTTGCAGGGTACATTCTATATTTCTGCTTATTGTAATGCGGATGATATTAACGCTGTAGAAACTGCAATAGTTGAACATATACAAAATATACAATCTTCACCAGTTACCGAGTTAGAAATTAATAAAGTCCGGAAGAGAGTTGCAAATAGATTTATTTTTGCTAACGAAAAACCTAGCGATCGCGCTGGTTTATATGGTTATTATCAAACTCTGGTAGGAGATTTACAGCCAGCTTTTGATTATCCTAGTTTAATTCAACAACAAGATGCTGAAGATTTGCAGCTAGCCGCACGAAGGTATCTTTCACCCGATGCTTATGGGGTTTTAGCAGTTAAGCCTGCTCATTAAAGATAATGGCAGCTCTGATGGTATATAGTTAGGTTGTTAATGGGTAAGCGTAGTTGAAACTAATATTGATTTAGAATATAAATTTAGAATCAAGCATTTAAGAGTTTAAAGGTAAAAGCAAAAAAGCTATTAAAATTTGTGCAAATTATTTGTGCATACTTAATCAAATCGTATAATCTCATATATCTTGTCATAATATTAGACAGTACCTACGTAAGCAAAATCTGATTCAGATGGTTGCTGAAGTTATACCCTGATATTACGTGACATGATTAAAAAAATATGTAAGTCTGAAAAGTTTTGAAAGTTTTAAAATTATTCTTGTAATTCAAAACTTATTAGCTCAAAACTTACTTACTAAAAACTTACTTACTCAAAACTTACCATTTAACTGCTTACAACTCAAAATTTTAACTAATAATGTGGACTGAAATTGACGCCCGAATTAGTCAGACGACTGGCGAAAAGTACCAAACCAAGCAACGGCGTTCAGTTAGCGGTGGAAGTATCAACCAAAGCTACTCTGTCTCTGATGGCGAACGTACATATTTTATGAAGTTCAATCAATCGTCTAAAGTCGCGATGTTTGAGGCTGAAATGTTGGGTTTACAGCAAATGTACGATACCCAAACTATTCGAGTACCAAAACCTATTACATGTGGTGTAGTAGATAGGTATAGCTATATCGTATTAGAATGGGTGAAAATGGGCAAAGGGGATAATGAAGCCTGGATGCAAATGGGACGTAATTTAGCCAAAATGCATCGGATTATGCCTCCTCATTCCAAGGGTTTTGGTTGGGATATAAATAATACTATTGGTTCTATTCCTCAAATTAATACCTGGACAGAAAAGTGGGTAGATTTTTTCGCTAAACATCGTCTAGGTTACCAATTTCAGATTGCAAAACGCAGGGGAGGACATTTCCCGCAGGTAAATGAATTATTAGCTGCTGTTCCCCGGATATTATCCAGTCATCAACCCAAACCATGTTTAGTACATGGTGACTTATGGGGAGGGAATGCTGGTTTTACGACGGATAATGAACCTGTGATTTTTGACCCTGCAACTTATTATGGCGATCGCGAGGTTGATATCGCGATGACAGAACTTTTCGGAGGTTATCCCACAGCTTTCTATCGTGGTTATAACGAAGTTTATTCCTTAGATAGGGGTTACGAAAAACGTAAAATTTTATATAACCTTTATCATGTGATAAATCATTTTAATTTGTTTGGTAGCGGTTATGTTGGACAAGCAAATAGTATGATTTCCAGGATTTTGGGATGATTTAAGTTCTCAATTATCTGGCAGTGATTATTTTTTAGTAATTATCAAATCTTACACCCCACATTCACCCACTTACTATTCAAGTACTCACCAAATCCATGAATTCAAACCTTCCAGAACTACTCTCTCCCGCAGGTAACTGGGAATGTGCAAAAGCAGCGGTGGAAAATGGTGCTGATGCAATTTATTTCGGTTTAGATAAGTTTAACGCCAGAATGAGGGCGGAAAATTTTAGTACGGGCGATTTACCAGAGTTAATGAAATTTTTGCACCTACGGGGTGTGAAGGGTTATGTAACACTGAATACTTTGATTTTTCCTGATGAGCTTCGGAAAGCACAGAAATATCTTCGTTCTATTATTGCTGCGGGTGTTGATGCAGTAATTGTTCAAGATGTAGGTATTTGTCGTTTAATTCGTCATATTTCATCGGATTTTCCTATCCATGGTTCTACTCAAATGACGGTAACAAGTGCTGCTGGTGTGGAGTTTGCCAAGGAACTCGGTTGTGAGTTGGTAGTTTTGGCACGGGAATGTTCTGTTAAGGAAATTAATAAGATACGGCAGCAGTCTCAAGAGGAATTGGGGGAAAGGTCTTTACCTTTGGAAGTGTTTATTCATGGTGCTTTGTGTGTAGCTTATTCCGGACAGTGTTTAACTAGTGAGGCTTTGGGAGGACGTTCTGCAAATCGGGGTGAGTGCGCTCAAGCCTGTAGAATGCCCTATGATTTGATAGTTGATGGTCAAGAAGTGGATTTGGGGGAAAGAAAGTATCTTTTGAGTCCTCAAGATTTGGCTGGTTTGGATGTGATTCGGGAGTTGATAAGTTCTGGTGTGAGTTGTTTGAAAATTGAGGGACGATTGAAATCACCGGAATATGTTGCCAATGTGACTCGCGTATATAGGCAGGCTTTGGATAGGCAGAAGGTGGGGGAAGAAGGAATAGTTGTCCCTTCAGGTGAAGTGTTTACATCGAAACACTCTACTAATTCTGGGAGAGGAGAGTCTGAAGGGAGCCGATATCGGACTAAGACCGTGACGGAAGGTGAAGCTCTAAACTTAAGTAAAAGTAAAATTAAAAGTGAGAATAAGGAGGATAAATATAACCTAGAGATGGCTTTTTCTAGGGGATTATACACAGGTTGGTTTGAAGGAATTGATAATCAAAAGCTAGTTCACGCTCGGTTTGGTAAGAAGCGGGGAGTGTATTTAGGTAAAGTTAAAAGTATTGAACCGAACCAGGTAAGCATTAGATTACAAGCACCAGTGAAAGCTGGAGACGGTATTGTTTTTGATAACTCCCATCCAGAAGCAAAAGAAGAAGGGGGTAGGGTTTACAAAGTATTCCAGAAAGGGAAAGATTCCATTCTGACCTTCGGTAAGGGTAATAGTAATAGTAAAAGTAATAATAAAAGTAATAATAAAAGTAATATAAATTGGCGACGGGTTTATATTGGCGATCGCGTGTGGAAAACTAGTGACCCTGAGTTAGATAAGCAGCTCAGACAAACCTATAGTGGGGAAACACCACAATTCCAGCGTCCCATATCCATAGAAGTGTATGGAGAAATTGCCGATAATTTAATTGCGATCGCTTGTGATGAGTTGGGAAATATAGTTAAAGTCGAATCAAGGATTGTTTTGCACTCAGCTCGGAATAAACCTTTATCTACAGAACGTTTACAAGAACAGTTTTCCCGTTTAGGTAATACACCATTTTATTTGGGAAGCTTAGAAAATCATATAGAGGGTAGTGTTATCTTACCAGTCAAGGAACTGAATTGGATGCGGCGAGAAATCGTGACTCAGTTGGAAACTCTACGTATTCAATCGAAACTGTGGGAAATTAATCAAAATGCTTCCTTATCGGATTTACTTCCTTCAGATTCATCATCTAATTTATTATCGTCTACATCATCGCCTAATTTAATAGTTCTCGTCCGCAATTTAAAACAACTCCGGGCAGTACTTAATACTGGAGTTGAAACTATATACTGTGAGTTTGAAGACCCCCGTAAATACCGAGAAGCGGTAGATATGGTTCGCGATTCGTCGATTAATGGTTCTCAAACCCCGGAAATTTGGGTAGCTCCTCCCCGTATCGCTAAACCTTCAGAAAACTGGATATTACAGCAGGTTATTTCATCAAAAGCTGACGGTTATCTAATTCGTAACTACGACCAGTTAAAGTTCTTTTCTCAAGAGCGCTGTATTGGTGACTTTTCTTTAAATATTGCCAATCCCTTGAGTGCGGACTATTACATGCAAAAATTTCATTTAGAAAGACTTACCCCATCCTACGACTTAAATATCCACCAGCTAAAAGACCTACTTAAAAGTACACCTCCCCAATGGTTTGAGGTTACTATACATCAACACATGCCCATGTTTCACATGGAACACTGCGTATTTTGCGCTTTTCTCTCCGAGGGAAATGACTTTCGTAACTGCGGTAGACCATGTGAAAAACATCAGGTAGAAATACGCGATCGCGTGGGTACAAAACATATTCTCCAAGCGGATACAGGTTGTCGAAACACTGTATTTAACGGTACTGCGCAAACTGGTGCAGAATATGTTAAACCTTTGAAAGAACTGAATTTAAAGAACTTTCGTATTGAGTTTGTTAATGAAAATCCCCAACAGGTTAAAGAAACTATATTCAGCTATCAGCAGTTATTAAAAGGTGAAATTACAGGTTCTCAATTATGGAGAGAATTAAAATTACAAAATCAATTGGGAGTAACTCGCGGTAGTGTGGGTAGTTAGGGATTGGTTTGGTTTAATAGGTCAAGTCGCTTCGCTCCAATTCAAAATTCAAAATTCAAAATTCAAAATTCAAAATTCAAAATTCAAAATTCAAAATTCAAATCAGTGGGGACTTGTACCCGAAATTAATTAATTCAAAATTTTTGAATTCTTCAAAATGATCAAGAGGAATGAAGAATGCCGGAATAATAGTGCTTTAAACCAGGATATATTGTTGAAAGTGCTCGATTTTAATCAAATATTTAATCTTGAGAGAAAATATTGGGAATACTGGAAATACAGAATGAGTACACAAAGAATTTCTGATAATAATGATTTTCTCTGTACTTATGAATGGTCTTAAATTACAGATATTTTCCTATCTGTACGACTTCAGAGGTATCCCCAACAGTGATAGATTCTCAAAAAAAGCCTAAGCTTCCTAATTATTTAATTGGAGTAACCTGGTTAATTTGTTTGCTACCCTTTACTCTCAATTTAATGGGAGTAGATTTTGGTTCTACCAAAGTATTCATAACTCCGGAAGATATCTCTCAAATTAGCACTCAAACCAAGCTTTTGGAAAGTCTGTATCAGACCTTAGAGGGAAGCTTTACCCACACAATTTTGGAATGGAGTGCTTTTTGCACAGCTGGATTTACAGTTATTTTAGCATTTACTCACTTTCGAGTTAAACAAGATGTTAGTACACCAATTCTTGCAGTAACTCTTTTATGTGCAGGATTAATGGATGCCTTTCATACTTTAGCAGCAAATCGCTTGATTGAAGCTGTTGCTGATAATCGCAATCTAATTCCTTTTACTTGGGCACTTTGTAGACTTTGTAATGCTTTACTTACCATTATCGGTGTAAGTATCTTCCTTAGAAGAAAGCATCAAAAAATAAAAAATAACTTTGCTTTTGTAGGTTCTATATCATTAGGTTTTGGGATACTTTCCTATGGAATTATTCATCTTTGTGCAAGGAGTAATATTTTACCAGAAACCATGTTTCCTAATTCCATGATCACAAGACCCTGGGATGTTTTACCTTTAATTTTATTCTTAGGTGCTGGAATATTTATTTACCCACGTTTTTATCATCAACATCCTAGTCTTTTTTCCCATGCTTTGATTATTAGTACAATCCCTGATGCTGCAACTCAGTTACATATGGCTTTTGGTTCAGCAGCTTTATTTGATAATCACTTCAATATTGCTCATTTTCTGAAAATCATTGCTTATTTAGTTCCCCTTACAGGATTAATCTTAGATTATACCTATACCCATCAAGAGCTTAAAGAAACCAATTTAAAATTTCTTTTAGAAATCGCTGAACGTGAAAGAGCAGAAGCAAAACTCAGAGAATTTGATCAACGAGAAAATTTGCTCCGGAGACGTATATATAGTCAAATAGCCTTTTCCCTAGATATAGATACAATTATTAAAACTGCAACCAATGAAATTTACGATCTCCTAAAACTGAGTCGATGTAGTTTTTCGTGGTACGACCCTTCAACATCTCCCCCTACCTGGGAAACCGTATATGAAAAAAAATATAATCATCTCCAAAGTTTATTGGGATTTCACAAAATTCTCCCTTTAGAGTTTTCAGAGCAAGCATCCATTTCTCAAAAGATATTACAAGTGGACAATGTTCAGACTTTAGAGAACTTTGAGTTCAAAAAATACTTACTTTCATGGAATCTAACCTGTGTTGTATTTTACAGTATCAAGACTAATTATGATAAAACTGGTATACTTTTATGCGATCGCAATATAGAGCCTCATTTGTTAGCTCGGAGTAGTGAAAATCAACAATGGAGTCCAGAAGAATTAGAGTTGATTAGAGAAGTAGGAGAACAACTTGCGATCGCTCTCAATCAGTCTCAATTATATTTAAAAGCTTGTAAAAGTGCAGAAGATGCTCAAACTTCATATGAAAAACTACAATACAAGACCCAAGAATTAGAAAATACAATTATTGAACTCAAAAGTACTCAGTTGAAGCTCATTCAAAGTGAAAAGATGTCTTCTTTGGGTCAAATGATTGCAGGTATTGCTCATGAGATTAATAATCCTGTTAGCTTTGTTCATGGTAATCTTTTCCCGGCTTGCGATTATGCGCAGGATTTGTTTAAGATTTTAGAACTTTACAAAAAATATTATCCCAATCCATCTGCAGAAATTCAGGAAGCAATCGACGAAGTTGAGCTTGATTTTCTCAAGGCAGATTTTACTAGGTTGCTTGATTCAATGAAAATTGGAACGAATAGAATTAGGGAAATTGTTGTTTCACTACGTAACTTTTCTCGTTTAGATGAAGCTGAATTCAAGGAAGCTGATATCCATGAAGGTATTAATAACACTTTGATGATTTTGCACCATCGTTTGAAAGACAAGTCTAAGTACCGAGAAATAGAAATTATCAAGGAATATGGTCAACTACCATTAGTTGAATGTTATGCAGGTCCGCTGAATCAAGTTTTTATGAATATCTTAGTTAATGCTATTGATGCATTGGATGAGTATAATTATCAAAGAACTATTGAGGAAATAAACGAAAATCCTAGTAATATCTCAATTTTTACCAGAGTTATTCCTAAAAACATCGCAGAAATTCAGATTGTAGACAATGGAGTTGGAATTCCCCAGGAAGTACAATCAAAGCTATTCGATCCATTCTTTACTACAAAGGAGGTAGGTAAGGGAACTGGGTTGGGATTATCTATAAGTTACCAGATTATAGTAGACCAACATAGAGGAAAACTGTTTTGCAGTTCTCAACCTTCTGGGGGTACGCAGTTTACTATCCAGATACCTATTACACAAGAAATGACTGAAAATTATAAACAAAAATCAAGCCCTAGTTAATAAGATACTATCTTCCTATCCCGCCAAAATTTCTCCGTTTTATTGCGTGGAGCTTCGGTTGCAAACCAAATTGCGGTATCTGCACTTTGTTCTGGAGAATGAAATGCGTTAACTCCACTCATATCGTGAGTTCGGGATCAAAAAAGGGACAGATAGTAAGCTGAAAATAACATCAAATCAGCACCTGTCCCAATCTATTCAATCTTACGAGTGTAGACTATCTACGTTTTACGGATTTTTTCGACACTAGAAATCCCATATACGTAGATATAAAGGGTTTCTAAATAAAAATGATGTATTAAATTAACTCAAATTATTCGATTAGGTACTTAATTAAAGTGCCTAATCGCCCCTTTATCAAAAACCTACACCTATGAGTTCTACTTAATCCGAACTCAAATTAATATCTATTGCCTCCACCATATCTGCCGCGATTACCACCAGAAGAACCTCTATCTTCTCTGGGTTTAGCTTTGTTAACCTTAAGTTCGCGACCCATCCATTCAGCACCATCAAGAGCTTCAATAGCTGCTGCTTCTTCAGATTCATTTTCCATTTCTACAAACCCGAAACCACGTATTTGTCCGGTTTCACGGTCAGTAGGTATTTGAACTCGCTTAACAGTGCCGTATTCGGCAAAAACAGCGTTCAAGTTGTCTTGAGTAACTTCATAAGAAAGGTTGCCGACGTAAACTGACATCAGTTGTCTCCAAAATTATCATTCATTGTGTAGAGATTTGAATTCCGGAGAAAATTTGTAAATACCAAAAGGGAAAAACCTACTAATACTAGAAACAAAAATGCTTACCGAATTAACTCTCCTTTATAGAATGACATAGATGTCGATTCTCTGCATCGGAGATTGGGAAATTGAGTCTAGATGTAACCCAAAAATCCTCTGTTAGCACTTCTATTTATTAACCATTTTATTAACCTTAGCTCAGATTAAGGAGCTTTATTTAAATTTGATTAATTGATTAATCCCTTAAACAGCCTAATCAATTTTATTGATGCCAAAACCAGGTAACAGTAGAATAAGGCTTTCAGCTTATTTGGAATCATTATTTATGATATACAAATGTTATATGTAAAGCTTTTTTATGTGATATTGATTTCAGTTCCATTGAATTTAAATTAAGCTAAATTAAGTTAAATTAAGTTTGATTAAGTTTAGTAATAATGTCCAACATGATGTTAGTGCATAAGTTCTATATGATTTGTTTCTTTTTTAATTCGACTTAGATTTAGACTCAACCTTTGGTTCAAGCTTCGGTTCAAATAATAGATAAGTACCACCATTCCCTTCTACAATAGTGCGAGTATTAGCAGCCATCATTTTTTGATAGGTATCCGCTTCTGTACCGGTTTTACTGAGAGAATCTGTAAACAATAATCTTTGCGATACCCGTAGTTTTTCCTCTCTTGCGGATCTTTGGGAATTAACAGCTTTCGCGATCGCTGTGGTAATTTGCTGATTGCTAGTAGCTTCAGGGAAGAGAGTTGAGATATTGGCTTTATTTAAGTTGTTAGCAAACTGTTGAATTTTAGTAGAAGAGGGTTGTTCTGCACCATTTATCCCCACTAGATAACCCTTAACAGCAAATTGGTAAGCTTGGATGTAATAACTCATTGCGTCATGAATTGTCACTAGTTGACGTTGATTTGAGGGGATACTAGCGACTCTAGCTTTAATCCAAGCATCTAATTGTTCAAGTTCTTTACTTATCGCTTCAGCATTTTTAGTATATTTAGCAGCATTTTCAGGAAAAATTTCATTTAAACTACTGCTGATGATATCCACCATTTGAATGGCATTTCTCACATCGTGCCATACATGAGGGTCAACTACACTTCCACCATTAAGCTTTAAGCGTCTGGGATTGACTATTGCAATTTCAGCAACGGCAATTTTGGGTATGGGTTTATCTTGAGTTCTGATAATATTAATTAAATTTTGTTCTAAATTATATCCATTGTAGAAAATAACTTTTGCTGATTCTATTGCTTGCTTATCCTTTGCTTGGGGTTGATAGCTATAGGGGTCAGTATTAGGAGGAATCAGACAATTTAAGTTTATTGTTTCCTCAGCAATTTGTTTTAAAAAACTGCATACTATATTCGTAGTCGCAACTACCGATGGTAGCTGTTGTCGGACTACCTGTAAATCCTCATCCTTGGTATTTTTTTTATCTGCAACATTTTGGCGATCGCTACATCCTAATAAAGGAAAAATAAAAATTATAATTAATGTATGTAATCCAATATTGGCTAATACTCCCCTAAACATATCGATAATCATAGATAATTATATTTTGCGATAAGTATCATAAAGATAATCAATTTACCTGATTAGTCAATAGATATACAACACCAAATAGGTAGTATCCCAATAAAATAAGAAATATTCCTGACTTCTAGAGTGCGGGGATTTTGTAAAATTGGGATGCTCCCCACCGAATCTAAAAAATCTTCGGTTCTTAAATTGTCAAACTATCCTTGAACATCAAATAATAAGGTTCTTGTGAATATAACAAGAACCTTTGTAGTAAGAAGAAAATAAAATAGATTTCAAGCAGAATTACTCTTCGCTTCAAATCTCACTGCTTTCATTAGATTTGAAGCAAATATCAAACTTAATTAAACATAAATAATCATGTATCTTAAAAATGATTGCCGATAGGTAACTTACCTTGTAACTCTAGTCCAGCCTTTACACATTGAGAACAACCACAACTAAGATAATCTCTGATGGGGTCAGACTCTTGGGGAGTTGCGATCGCTGTAAATGATGTTGTCATATTATGAGTTGGTTGAGGAGAAACCAAACTTACCTGTACCGGGTTCATTGTAGGTATAATTTTAGATGCCTGTGCTGATTGGGGAGAAAACAGCATAGAAGCTATAACGATTGGAGAAACGAAGAAAATAATTTTAGTTAGGTTTATCATTGGTTAACTCAAGGGTAGGGTGTTTATTAATTAGCTTTTGGCTTCTAGTTTATCGACTTCTAGTTTATTAACTTTCAACAAATCCGCTAAAAGCTTTTTATACAGGATAGCCAATTATTACCAGTTTATTCATTAATCATTAAAAATGGCTCCATATTTCACTAGTAATATTAACCAGTAATATTCACTAGTAATAATCTTCCATTATTGATAATTAACTAATCATCAATCAAGTAATTAATTATTCACTGTAACTACTGGCTTTTCCCAAACACGTAACTCACCAGCAACACTTCCAGCAGCAATCTTATCACCTTGTGGATGCCAAGATACACAGGAAAAAGCAGCATCTACCCCGGTAATAATTTGAGATACCTGCTTAGCATTTTCCCATACACATAACCATTGGTCGCTACCAGCAGAAGCCAAATCGAGACTATTGGGTGCAAAAGCGATCGCTTGTACAATATCGACGTGATTTGTCAGTACTTGCGCTTCCCAACCTACATTCTCATCATCAGATTTATCCCAAACTACAATACCATCAACGCTGGTGGTGGCGAGTAAGGGTGTACCGGCTGATGTATTCACCTTTGACCAGTCAAGACGACGGATTTTCCCAGGAAAACCCCGCATGACCCAAGGTTCTAATTCTTGTCCTGATAACAATGATTCTGTTTCCACAAGAGTGATAGTACGATCCATATTGCTAGAAGCCAAATATTTACCATCTGACGACCAACCCATGACAATTGTTGCTGAGGGTATATCTAATATGAATGGTTCTTTATCCCAGTTTTGACCATCCCAGACTTTTATACCCCGATGTCCAGAAGCAGCTATGTATCTACCATCAAAACGCCAATCAATACCGAGTATAGAAGAATTTGCAAAGTTTAATTTTGCGACAATTTCGTGACTATCAGCATCCCATACCTGCAATTGTTTTCCTACACCAAAAGCAAGTTGATGATTAACCGGATTCCAAACTAGTTTATCAATCCAAGCCGGGGTATTTTCTAAGGTTGCAATTAGGTTATTATTTTGTCTATTATCTTGCCTATTATTCTGCCAGATTCTGACTTTACCATCTTGTCCCCCAGTAGCCAAAAACAGACCGTCATGGGAAAAATCGATACAGTCAATTGAGTGATTGTTACCCTCTTGCAAAGTAGTTAGACTATTATCCTGATATAAAACTACCTCACCCACAGCAGAAGTTACAGCCAGAGTACTTCCATCACCCGACCATACAATACCGGTAACATAATCTTTCAGGGTCTGGGAAAAAGCCAGTTTAAAGTCCTTTGATTTTAGGTTAGATGGATTCATGGGAAATTTATCAGTTTATTTACACATAATATTATTCGCCAGTTAGTTATTGGTAAACAAACAAATATTCCTTAAAAGATATGAAAGATATCCTATTTTTAATTTCGATTTCCATAGATAATTAATTATTTTGCTATTTTTTTACATAAAATCGGTATTTCAGTCATTCATAATGATAAATTAATCTTGTTTTGTATTTATTTTTATCTAACAAATTAAAAATACTGGTAAAGTCTCGCATTATTTTAGCTCAAACATCAAATATATCTAAACAATCTGTTGATAATTTCTATATTTACGTAGATTTATCTTCCATTTTATAAGTATTAACATCCTAAGTAGTAAGACAATTCCCAGAATGTAGTTATATTCTCACGAATAATCACATCTGAAACAAGTAGTCGAATTAAAAATCAAGAGGTATATTTACATTTTTGTAGTTAGATGAAATGTTTGATTTGAGAAGCTTCTCAGGAATATAATTTACTTTATTGAGGTTTGTTTTGATATTATCGACCTGATTAATAAGTTAGTTCTGAAAGATATCAACCTATGCCAATAAATCAGCAAAATTTGCTATAAGTTTAAAAAATCAAAAAAAAAATTGCTTATTGCTATCAGAAACTTTAAATTTACTTCTGGATGTTTGCGGATGTATTTTGAAAGCCACTTAGAAGAAAATTAGATAGAAGCAAAAAGCAGGGTGCATCACTTCAAAATAGATAATAAATAGAAGAAGAAGAAGAAGAAGAAAATGAAACTTAAGAACCTATTGACATCCACAGCTTTAATATTTGCTGGTACCTTTACAGTTTCTAACTCTGCACAAGCAGCTAGCTTTATCACCAATGTTGATCAAGATACTGATTCAAAAGCAGATGTTCTCCTACAGTCAGTAACTCAAAATGGTCAAACAATTACTGATTTCTCTTATGTAAATCGTGTTGATATCCAACGTAACTCACCAAGAGATGGCGGTTCAAATAGCGGTGCTGCAAGTACCGATAGAGGTGAAAATGCTTCTGAACCTGAACTGACTAATGAAGATCCAATCGCAAGTGAAATTGCAGCTTATCTAGGTAACAATAATTTAAATAATATTATTGATACAGAAGATTCTGGATATTTTACTCTTGATTTGTTCTTTGATAGTGAAATCAGTAAGGACAGTACTGGATTAGATAGTCTGTTTGTCTGGGAACGAGGAATGAACAGCGATTTACAAGTCCAAGCAATTGACAGTGAAGGAAACTTACTGGGTAAAAGCTTGAAACTAGAAAAGAATAAAAATCAGACGAAGACTAGTTTTAAAATTGATACCACAGAAGCTAGTAACCAGAAGGTTGGTTCTTGGGGAGTCAGTTTTGCAGATTTAGGTTTAGGGGAAGAGGTCAATTCCTTCAGTGGTATTCAAGTTGTCGCTGAGAAGGAATTTAAAGGACCTGACTTCAAAGTGATTGCTAGAAAAGGTGCTACTGTTCCAGAACCCGCAACTATTTTAGGTCTAAGCGCGATCGCAGGATTAGGATTTCTGGGTCGTCGTAAGTCAAAAGCAGTTTCTAATTTACAAGATGCTTAAACTATTCCTAATAACTTAATTCCTAAGAACTTAATTCCTAAGACCTTAATTCCTAAGACCTTAGTTCAAGAATTGTTCAACGATTGTTATTTTGATTTTATCAAGTGTATCTATCATATTTTTTTTATTATCTCCAATTTATCCTAGACAAACACAATGACAAGATTGAATTTTTTTCAATCTTGTCATGATGTTTAATATTTATAGGACTTAGCAAGAAGGCACATTTTTGTAGGGTAAGGTGACCTGAAATTAAGCTACGCAAGCTAAAAAGTCTTCCTGTAACTTCGCTTCATCTAAATTACGACCAATAAACACCATTTCATTCTTCCGGGTCTCTCCTTCCTTCCAAGGACGGTCGGGTTTACCGTCAAATATCATGTGTACTCCCTGGAAGACAAAACGTTCGTCTTCTCCTGCAATATTCAAAATACCCTTCATACGGAAGATGTCGGGTCCTTTGGTTTGTAGTAGAGTAGCCAACCAACGATTTAATTTTTCCCCATCTAGAGGTTTATCGGTTTTCAAAGCTAGAGAATAAACACTTTCGTCGTGTTCGTGTGCGTCTTCTCCTAGAAATTCGGGGTCGATTTCTAACGCTCTGTCTAGGTCAAATGCTTTCACACCCAATAGTGCGTTCATTTCTAACTCAGAATTCCGGGTACGATAAATTTTAGCGATCGCATTCATTCCCCGAATTTTACTTTCTAGTTCTTCTAGTTGTTCTGGGGTGACTAGGTCGGTTTTATTTAGTAAGATAACGTCTGCGAAGGCTATTTGTTCTTGAGCTTCGTCTGCATCCCAATGTTGGGAGATGTGTTTAGCATCTACTACGGTGACTACTGCATCCAGGTTCAGTTGTTCCTTCATATCTTCGTCTACGAAAAAAGTCTGAATTACTGGTGCTGGGTCAGCAAGTCCGGTAGTTTCAATTACTAAGTGGTCAAATTTATCGCGACGTTTCATCAAGTTCCCGATAATCCGCAGTAGGTCTCCACGTACTGTACAGCAGATACAGCCGTTATTCATTTCAAAAATTTCTTCGTCAGCATCGATAACTAATTGATTATCAATACCAACTTCTCCAAATTCATTGACAATTACCGCGACTTTTTTACCATGTTCGTAAGTAAGGATGTGATTGAGTAAAGTTGTTTTCCCAGCTCCTAAATAACCTGTTAAAACCGTTACGGGTACTGTATTTAATGTTTCTTGTGTCATGACAAATTAAAAGTAAATTTACGCAGCAGCAATCATAGTTGTAATTATTATCAGTGGTTATGATAACCCTTCGAGAATGGAAATATTTGTAAAGAAGATTATTATGAAATTTATGGATAATCGTGATAATTCAGCATTAACTATCAAAATCATCTATCAAAAATTATCTATTCAAAAAAGGTAATATTTCATCCACTATTATTTGTGGATATTCTTCATGCATTCCCAAAGAACCGGAAATTTTGACAGATTCTACATTGGGTAATGCTGAAATTGCTTCCATTTCCGCAAGGGATTTGGGAGGTGAAGATTGAGCGATCGCGACCATCAGGGGTATGGATAAATTCCGCACTAAACCTAGGAATTCGTCTCTACTGTCAACTGCATCTAAATTCCCGGTAACGAAAGCCGCAGGAGCGAATCTAGCGCCGGTTTTTTGGGTATTATGCCATTTATAGTCAATGAATTCTGGGGTCAGTTTTTCTGGGTCGGTATAAACGTGACGGCGATACATTAAGCTGAGAAAGCTGGGTGTAGTATTGAGTTTGTATAATATTTGTCCTATTATTGGAGTCCGAACTAAGTTTTTCACCATTACCGCGATTGATTTATTTGCCCCCATCGTCGGTAAAGGACCTCTCCAAGTCGGAGCAATCAGAACGATGCGAGAAAATAATGATGGTTGTTCTTGAGCAAGTTTCAATACGTAGGTACAGCTATGACCTGCGGAAATTGCTGTTACAGGAGTATCGAAGACAGAATTTACAAAATCTTTGAGGAACTGACTAAATAAAACGCGATTGTATTCTATTCCTAATCGAGAAGATTCTCCAAAACCAGGGAAATCAACTGCGATGGTTTGAAAATAAGGAGCGAGTAACTTTGCAATACCAGCCATCTCTGAACGCATGGAAACAGTACTAAAAGCGGGTAAAAGTAGTAAAGGGGAACCGTTACCTAAACATTCATATTGAACTTTGATTTGTTTATTTTCCCAGTTCCAGATAAATTCTCGGACGGTTCCACCAATAGTATTTTTATCAGATACAGTTATTAGATCAGTTGACATAGGATTGTGTGAGGGAGTAGGGAGTGATTGAGTGGGGAGTGGGGTGAGTATTTTTTATTTAGTATGAGTACAATTATCCTGCTGCAAGATATGTATTAACTATCATCCATTACCAATACTCTGAGTTTCCAATGCTTTTCTTTGCATTGTTTTAAAAATGTTATAAAAGCCGTTGGTGCGGGAGGGGGTTAAACTGACATTTAAACCGGTTTCTTGAATAAAATCTGGGTTTAGTTCTACTATTTCTTTAGGTGTTAGTCCCCGCAGACCTTCAACTAACAGTCCTACTAGTCCTTTTGTCAGTTGGGAATCTGATTCTCCCTGGTAAGTTACCTTATCTGCTTCTAAAGCAGCAGTAATAAAGACCTGAGAGACGCATCCGGGAACTTTATTTTCTGGTACTTTATCTTCTTCTGGAAAATCTGTTAACTTCTGACCATAATATATAAGTTGTTCGTAGCGTCGCTTGGGGTCAGAGGTACGCTGAAAACGCTGGACTATCTTAGCAAGTGCTGGTGGTAAGGAATCGATATCAGAAGACATTTCGGGTAAAAACAGTTATAACTCTTATTTAGAGTGTAAATTATCTTTTGACTTGGATTCTACTCCCCAGAAAAAGATTCACAGTACAAGATAAGTTCAAAAAATAATTTTATTAGTGCTAATGCCCCTCAATGTGTAATAATTAACTTTATTAAGATTTTGTAATTGCAGGTTAATTAGATAGTAAATTTTAACAATGATACGGTAAGTTTTTTTGAATTTTATTAATCAAGATTTTTATAGTGTATATTAAATAACGCTATTGACCAAAATTGATATAAATTGATTATTTGATACCAGATTGTATCTACGTAAACTTGATTTATTAATGAAAACAGCCTGACTTGCGATCGCGTATTTATTTTATATATGATTCAGGCTTAATCTTTTTTTCTTCCCCAAATATTAGCTATGAATGAATCGATTAGGGTATGCGCTGAAGGTACTCGGCGTCGTATAGAGTTTCTCAAGTCTAGAATTTCGGACTTAACTAATGATGCGATTCATTCAGGAAAGTATTTTTCTGGGGAAAAAGTTGCTTTTCTAGAAAAATCACTATCGCAAACTTGGAATAGTACGGTAGTCGCGACTAATTCAACAAACTCTGCTTTACAGTTAGCTTTGCTAGCATCTGGAGTAAATTCGGGAGATGAAGTTCTTCTTTCGGCTCTTTCTCCTATTTCTACAGCTTATGCTATCACTGCTGTGGGGGGTATTCCGGTATTTATAGATATTGATCCCCAGACTTTTACTATTGATGTGCAATCTATAGAAGAGGTGATTGGAGGAAGAAGCAAAGCTATCATTGCGACACATTCATACGGTTTGATGGCTGATATGCAATCATTAATGAAAGCAGCCTCTAAATATGATTTGAAAGTAATCGAAGATGTTGCTCAGTCTTCTGGAGCCACTTATAATCTTTGTTACGCTGGAACTGTAAGTGATTTCGGCTGCTTTTCAATGGGTGGTGATGGTGCGTTACCACCCCCTGTAAGGGATAACTCTAAAAGGGTTGCACGGAGCAATCGCAGTACAGGTAGAGTCGAAGATGGTGGAATAATTGCAGTTAGGGATTTAGAATCTTTGAAGTTAATTGAGCAGTTGCTAGACTCAAGTAAAATACTCCAAGCTAATAATAGTTATATCCATAGAAAATTTGGCTTCCGTAGTAAAATGGGAGAATTTAGTGCAGCTATCATCAATTTAAAGTTGCAGTTTTTACCACAATGGAATTTTCGTCGTCAGGAAATAGCGGAACGTTATAATTATGCTTTTGCTAAACTACCAATTCAAATTCCTATCGCACCCATCGGATACACTCACGTATACAGTAAATATCCAATACTCACCCAATCTCATAGCGATCGCTTAACTTTAGAAAATCGTTTGGCAAATACTGGTATTCAAACAGAGAAATTCATACCAAAATTAGTACCTGACCAAGCTATTTACTCAATAGGTTTACCTTGTCGTACTGGTTGTTTAGATAAAGCCAGAAATGTGATTGAGCGTTTGGTATACTTGCCTATGTATCCCGAATTAACAGATGAAGAGGTAGAGGCTGTAATTATAGCTATGTATAATGCTTATGAAGCGTTTTCCCTTGCCAGTTAAGTTTATTTAAGTTGATTATTGCATCTATATTTTCTATTTTATTTATTTTTCATTTTATTTAAACTGGCTCATCCCGAATTTATTACCTAAAATTCTTATTTAAAATTGTTGTTTAATGTAAAAAAATATATATAATTTAGCTGCTAAAGGATTTGATATGATTTACAGATAACAAACTCTCTTGATAAACAGACGGTGTATTCATATCTAATAATATCTGGGAATCATCAAAATATACTCTATTTATTTGAGAATTAAACTCTTGAATAATTTGACGTAAACCCAAAGTTTCTTCTTTGATAGATTGCAGATTTTTCCTCATCTGGTGACTAAATAGTAAAGGATGACCCATCTTATCTTTGTAAGTCGGTATACTAATCAAAGCAGAATTATCTTCATGAGACTGATATAGCTTTTGGTAAACTTTGTGCGATCGCGGTTGGTCAACAGCAGAAATGGCTAAAACATCAAAATCCTCTGAAATATAATTCAAACCCGTCAAAATAGAAGAAACCTTTCCCAAATTTGCATGATGGTTAACTACAATCAAGCTATCGGAACAAGAATATTTCGCTTTATCTTGATTATGGGGACCCAAAACCACTACTGGTGTAAAACCAGCTAAAATCCATTCTTGAGTTTGATAGGTTAACAAGGTTTGACCATCTATCCAAGTCAGAGAAGTTTTACAAAACCCCATACGACGAGATTTCCCAGCTGCTAAGATAATTGCAAATTTTTTCACTAATAAAGATTAAAAATTAAAGATTAGTAGAGGTAAAGCAAAAGCTCAGGAAGGTGGATAACTTCCAATACGGTTCGGATAAGCAAAAATTTACTTATATTTTATTTGAATAACTGAAGAATAGAAGACTTGGGGGATTCTCCCCCAAATTCCCTCCAGAATGTAATACTCAGTAAGTAGAAAAGATTTTATATTGTATTTAATCTTGAATTATAAACCACTACAAAGGATGTGATTCTAAAGATCAAATATAATACATATTTTCTTTCAACCCTTAAGTTCTGATTCACTAGAAAGGTACATTACTTCTTCTAATAATAGTCCCATAAGGGGTAATAACAGTTCCAGAGGGAGTAGAGTAAGAACCATCAGGGTTTAGATAAAAACCCTGACTACTATAAACCCTACCTGCTGGTGTGGTAATTTCCTTCCCATCTCTACCAATAATCAATCCATCAGGTGTAATCACAGTCCCTGCAGAAGATTTGAGAGTATTGTTCGGTTTAGCTTTGAAACCGATATTATTAGTAACGCTACCAACTGGAGTTGTAACTCTTATACCACCAGGACTCCGATTAATAAAATATTTAGGGTTAGTAACTCTAATAATATTACCTCCAGGGAGTTTATAAATCTGAGCCTTTTGCTTTACTTGAGAAAATGCAGGATTTATTGTTAAAAGACTTAAACTAAAAGCACCTGCCAAAATAATAGAAACATCAAGCAAACAAGTATTTAAAAACCGTATTTTTAACATCACGTTTACAGTGAAACAATTATTAGATTAGAAGAGATGATCTAATAATTCTTCCATCTATGAGATGATTTTTATGATGGTTTCATGTCAATACAATTATTAATTTAAATTTACTATTGGAAAAATATCGGATTCCTATAAGTAGGAAGACATAATTATTTATTTCTCTTTAAGCAATTGGGAAATATAGAGAGGTAATCAAACCTTACATCTTGCACCAAAATATATGAATATAAATTAATTACTCAGTATCAAGCTTTAAATATTACTTTATCTATAGAAATCAAATAGAATGATATGGCTTTGTTAGATACATTTTTTGATTTTCCTAGTTTATACGGTTAGGTGCAAGATATGAAAAACGCTTTGATAAAGCAATCATAATTAATTAGAATTATAGTTATTTCAATTAATTTACGTATTACTCAAATATCTCGAAATACTTTAAAAATAAGGCTTTATTAAACTATATGAGTTACGGTTTCTATTTAAACAAACTATATATCGATACTTACTAATACAGGGTTTTTGTAAAAAACAATTATCAAACTGAATCCTTGTATCTCTCAATAATAGTACTTAATTACTGTTCATCCGTCTAATTTTAATCAATTCTGCACAAATACTGATAGCAATTTCTTCTGGTGTTAATGCACCGATTTCTAAACCGATTGGTGCATGAATGGTTTGTAATATATCTGAAGGATAACCATAATCTTGCATTACTTGAAAGGCTGTATTAATTCGCTTTTTACTACCTATCATCCCAATATATTTTGGTTTAGATGTTGATTGATGTTTTAATGTTTTATTATTCAGTATGACTCTTAATGCCTCCAAGTCTTGTAAATAACCTCTAGTAACTAGAGCAATATATAAATTAGAATTGTTTTGAAGTATTTCTGTAATGGATTCTATTGGTTGAGACAAAATATTGATAGCATCAGGAAATCTTTCCTGACAAGCGTATTTGGGTCTATCATCCTGGACGATAATCTCAAAACCAGCAATTGTGGCAATTTTTGCTAGGGGTACAGCGATATGTCCAGCACCGATAATTAGTAGAGTCGGTGATGGTGTTAATTTTTCGATGAAAGTTGTTTGGGATAGGTTGGAAACTGATTTTTTATCGCTTTCTTGATCACAATCACTTAGTAAGTATGGTTTACTAGATGTTTCTAAGGGTGTTACAAGAGTGATGGTTTTACCAGAACTCAAAGCGTTAATAATTTGATTGACTAATCCAACAGCCCAATTATTTTCCCACAATTCCAGCAGTACTTGCATTGTACCACCGCAAATACCTTGGATTTCTTTATCAAGTGCTCCTGAGAGGTCTATTTCTACAATTTTTTTATTACTAGTTTGCTCAACCGGGGTTTTATTTCCCTGAATATTTACCTGAAATAATAGCACAGCTTCTTGAATCACCTTTGCTTCCCCTGCACCACCCCCAATGGTACCGTAAATTTGACCGTTGAGAAAAATAAGCATTTTTGCACCCACTTCTCGCGGGACTGAACCCTGAGTTTTAATTACTGTTGCGATGATAATGGGTGTTGGAGTGGGTGTTCTTATCAGAGTTTCTCGAATTTTTTGGTAGAAGGTAAGCACGATTATTTGATTTTTTAGTTTCCTTTCAGCTGTAATCTCTTCATACCAATTTTGAATTGGAGCGTAGCGATTGACGGTAATATGAATCTTAATAGTTAAAGAGGGAAGATTTTTAGTGACCGTCACCTGCCCCTACAAAATAATATACCAGTTGCGTAAGTCCTACATACTTCAAATTGAAGTGCGGAATGTGGGTTAAATAATTTTGAATTTTGAATTTTGAATTTTCCTCCAAATCTTCTCAGGTGTCATAGGTAAACTCCGGATTCTTACACCAGTTGCATGGAAAATTGCATTTGCGATCGCTGGTGCTGTACAGTTGGTGGTAATTTCTCCTATTCCTTTTGCTCCGAAGGGTCCGTAAGGGTCTGGTTTTTCGATCAGATATGTTTCCATTGGGGGGATATCTGCGGCGTAGGGAAGACGATATTCTCTTAGTGTGGGATTAGTTATTTTACCGTTCTCATCGAAGTGTAACTCTTCTGTAAGTGCGTAACCTATACCCATTGCGATACCTCCGGTTACTTGTCCTTGACAAATACGGGGGTTAATGGCTTTTCCTATGTCTATTGCTTGGACGCATTTGAGGATTTTGATTTTTCCGGTTTCTGTGTCGATTTCGACTTCTACACCTTGTACTGCGAAGGTTAGGGTTGATTCGTCTGCTGTATAGCTGATTTCTACTTCTGGTTTTTCGTTTTGCTTTTCTAGTTTATTTTTTAACTTTTCGGCTGCTAATTTCACAGCTTGTCCGGAAATATACATGGTTGCGGAAGCGTAGGAACCTGCATCGAAGGGGGTTAATTCAGTGTCACCGGAAATTATTTCAATATCTTCTACTTGTACCTGTAAAACCTCCGCAGCAACCTGTCTCAAGCTGGTATCGGAACCTGTTCCGACGTCAACGGAACCTGTTTTCAATTCATATTTACTATTTCCTAAATATGTTAATTTAACACATGCAGTATGTATTTTTGATAACCCGCTACCCTGCATGGAAACAGCAAAACCCACACCACGACGAATGGGATTTTCGACTGAATTTTCTACTGAATGGTCTATTACAGATTCCTGTTTTGATCTAGTGTATCCTAGTCCCTGAATTACTTGATCAAAACATTCATCCACAGCGTAACTACCAATCAAATTAAAATGGTCTTTACTCTGTCCCAAATTAATTTTATCCCCAGGACGAATCAAATTCTTACGTCTAATTTCTAAACTATCTATACCTAAGCTATCCGCAATTTCATCTATCTGAGATTCCATTGCAAATGCCCCTTGAGTTACCCCATAGCCGCGAAAAGCACCGGCTGGCATAGTATTTGTATAAACCGCATAACCTTTGAATTTCTTATGCTCGCAGCGATATAAACCCAAAGGAATATAACCGGCTAAAAATATAACTGTCTGCCCATGATTCCCATAGGCACCAGTATTTGATATTACCTCTAAATCCTGTGCCGTAATCCTTCCATCCTTTTTAACTCCAGTTTTCACCCTCATACTCATTGCGTGACGGCTATTAGTCGCAGTAAACTCCTCATCGCGGGTAAACTCCCACATCACCGGTTTACCAGTCCGCAAAGTTGCTAAAACACATAAATCTTCTGAAAGTATCTCCTGTTTATTACCAAACCCCCCACCCAGTTGGGGTTTATAAACCCGAATTTTCTCTGGAGGTATCTCAAAAATTTCTGAAAGTATTCTTTGACAATGAAAAGGTACTTGAGTACTAGAACGAACAACCAAAGTACCATCTGCATCTAACCAGCTAACCGTAACATGGGGTTCTAAATGTACGTGCTGTACGGCTGGTAAATCATAATTATTCTCAATTATTAAATCTGCTTCTGCAAATCCAGTTTCTATATCTCCCGATTCCAAAGATATATATCCGGCAATATTGTGATTTCTATCAGGTATTTGCACAGATTCCAACTCATCATGAATCTTTACAGCCCCATCCTGCATAGCTTCCACTGGATTAGTCACATGGGGTAAAACCTCGTAATCAACCTCAATTAACTCACAAGCCCTTTGAGCGATCGCTTGAGATTCGGCAACCACAGCAGCAACTCTATCCCCAATAAATCTTACCTTATTATCTAGTAAATAGTGGTCCAAAGGGTCAGGTACGGGTTCACCGTGACCAGCAGTAGTGTAAGGTCTTCTGGGTACATCTTCATGGGTAAATACAGCTACTACACCCGGAAAATTTCTAGCTTTCTTAACATTTATTTGACTAATCTTGGCATGAGGATGAGGAGAACGAACCACGTGTAAGTATAAAAGTCCTGATGGCAAAATGTCGGCAGTGTAGTATGCTTTACCTGTAACAATTGCTGTTCCATCTTGCTTAGGAACGCTTTGTCCGACGGAGTGTGGTGCGAAAGGTGGGGGCACGACAACATCGTGCCCATCCTGATTTTTAGCAGTTAAGATACTGTTAATAATTGTCTGATATCCCGTACATCTACAAATGTTTCCTTTCATGCATTCGAGTAGTTCTGGTACGGATATACATGGTAATTTTTGTGCACTCATAATCATTCCGGGAGTACAAAATCCGCACTGAAAGCCTTGTTCTTTTAAAAAACCTTGCTGCATTCCAGATAATCTCCCTTCTTGAGATAATCCTGCAATAGTTGTCACAGACTTATTCTGAATTCGCATTCCTGGATAGATACAGCTATGAACGGGTATATTATCTACCCAAACAGTACAAGCACCACAATCACCGCGATCGCAAGCACGATTAACCTCAAAATAACCAAGCTTACGCAAAAGAGTTAGTAAACTATCTCCGGGTTGAATATTACTTGTATGAGTTTGATTATTAACTAAAAAATTAGTTGGCATTGTAATTACTTGCTAAGTATTTAAGTAAAAATATTTATTTATTTATTTATTTATTTATTTATTTATTTATTTATTTATTTACTACTTGGTTATGTAATCATCTGAAACAACTGAGAACTTGACTTTTTAAAAACATATAAAAGCTTTAATACACAGAATTTATGCGTTTACGGAGTATAGCTCCCACTAACAGTTCCTCTACTCCTCTGTTCCCGGGAGAAACCAGTACAGTACAGCTTAAATAGCGCACCTATTTTTTATACTCAAATTGACGCTCATGATAGATCTGATATGGGTACCTTACTTACGCCAAGCGGTACTAATATGATAGTTTATGTTATTTTCTAGAAATCTCTAATCTCTCAATAGACAATAGATGCAATGTTGAATTAATTCAGAAACAGATATTTATCGATTCAGATTCATTTTTATTGATTTTATTACCTCAAGAATACCTAAATCCTGTAAAGTGCTACTGTTTACACAAATCAGTGTAACGTTTATACATCAAATTTAGGTAAATATTATGCAGCAAGGTGAGTATATTGTCTTAAGGGAAAGTAGCTTAGTTGACTTAGGTAATCCTTTCTCCCCTTTTGCTCGTAATGCTCTTGCATCACGAGAAAAAGGAATATCAGAAGGATTAGGATTAAGCGTAGAACTAGAAAGTCTGAATTCCCGTGATTTTGCAAACTTGCGTCGCGACCCTCAAGTGATTAGTATCGCACGAACAATGCCTGTTAGCTTGATTGCACCAGTTGCATATGCAGGTTCTGGTGATAATAATTCTCTAGACGAAGAGAAAGTAACTTGGGGAATTAAAGCTACTGGAGCAGACTCCAGTTCCTATACTGGTAAAGGTGTGACCGTAGCAGTCCTTGATACCGGTATTGATGCTGGTCACGAAGCCTTTAAAGGGGTGAATATTTTGCAAAAAGACTTTACCGGAGAAGGTGACGGAGACAAACATGGACATGGAACCCATTGTGCAGGGACAGTATTTGGTCAAGAAGTAGATGGAATGCGCTTTGGTGTTGCTCCAGGTGTAGAAAAAGCTTTAATTGGTAAAGTATTATCAGCCCAAGGAGGAGGTTCAAGCGAACAAATTTATCGAGCTATCCTCTGGGCTATCAACGAGGGTGCTAATGTTATTTCTATGTCTTTAGGTATGAATTTTCCAGGGATGGTAAAATCATTAATTGAGAAGAAAGACATTCCCGCAGACTTAGCAACTTCAATGGCATTAGAGTCTTACCGAGCTAACGTTAAATTATTTGATCACTTAGCTGGACTAATCAGAGCACGGGGTTCTCTCTTCCAGGGAACCGTAGTCATTGCTGCTGCTGGTAACGAGAGCAAACGTAATATTAATAAAGACTATGAGCTAACTGTTGCTCCCCCTGCGGCTGCTGATGGTATCATTTCTGTGGGAGCTTTACAAACTTCTGGAACTCCTCACGATTCTTTGAGCATAGCGGACTTTTCTAATACAGGACCAAATATTTCTGCACCAGGAGTTAGAGTGAAATCAGCAAAAACTGGTGGTGGTTTCATAGAATTTAGTGGTACAAGCATGGCAACACCCCATGTAGCAGGACTTGCAGCGTTATGGGCAGAAAAACTGAATTCTATGACCGGAAGTTTCAACACTATAGAACTGACTGCAAGACTTATCGGACAATCCACTCGTGCAAAATTAGCAAAAGACAGCGAACCAATGGATGTAGGTGCTGGTCTAGCACAAGCTCCTTTGGAATAAATTTTGGAATAAATAATTTACTCTGGGTACAAAATTTTTGTGTGCAGACCTTTTAAGTATAGATTTTTTTAGTGAAATCTTTTTGGGACAGACCTAATTGGGGAAAATTTTATGGGGCGCAAAGTTTGCGCCCTCAATATGTGCTAAGTGTATTATTATTCAGACACTTTCTTCAACATTTCAACTAATGTGGTGTGAGCATCTTTAGCATCTGCGAGGGTATGGTCGAACTTAATTCTTACCGGTACATCTTCACCGTTAACTTGTGCTTGTAAGTCCATACCTTCGGGGTCTATAGCTAGCATTTTTGCTGATGTATGATTTTCTATATCGCTGAATATTGTTACGTATTGTGCTACAGCATCAGCATGGTCTTTATTCATGTGATTGCAGATGCGATCGCTTACTTCTTTCTTAAATTCATCAGACATAATATCTCCTTTTATTTAACACTACGTAATTGTAATATGAGTCATCATGGAAAATAAATGGAGCTTTATGTTGCCATATTTTTCTCTGTTGACCTTTAGTCTTTCCCTGCTACCGAGCTAAAAATTCTCTAATATACTGATTGACTAGTGCGGGTTTTTCCTGCTGTACCCAATGACTGCAATTTGATATGTACTTAATCTGAAAGTCTTTGACATAAGCTTGAGTTCCATAAGTTAGTTCTTTTCCTAGAGCTTTGTCTTCTTCTCCCCAGATCATCAATGTAGGAATTTCTAGTTCTGAATAATTTATCTCTTGCCTGCCTTTTAAGAAAAATTTAACAAAGATATTACGATAATAGTTAAGTGATGCTGTCAATACACCTGGTTTTGAAATTGCTTCTTTATATATTTGAATGTCTTCTGATGTAAAAGCATTTTTATCAACAGCCATTCCTAAAAAAACTCTTTCAATAAAATTATAATTTTTCCTTTTTAGAAACCTTTCTGGTAAGAATGGTAATTGAAAAAAGAACATATACCAACTTTTAATTAACTGCTTTATAGTAAGTAAACCTTTAGCCATATTTTCCGGATGAGGTGCATTTAAAATAACTAGCCTATCGAGCATTTCAGGATAATTATAAGCAAATTCCCAAGCGATAAATGCACCCCAATCGTGAGCAATTAAAATACATTTATCGTAACCTAAAGCTGTAATTACCCCTTGAATATCTTTAACAAATTCCTCCATAATATAAGAAGACTTACCAGTGGGTTTGTCACTATTGTTATACCCTCGCAAATCAAGAGCAACAACTTTAAAATCTTGAGAAAACTCAGTTATTTGATAGCGCCATGAATACCAAAATTCAGGGAAGCCATGCAGCATTAATATTAAATCACCATCTCCTTGAGTAACATGATGTAAATTGATACCATTTGTTTTGACATATGCATGTATAAAATAATTTTCTAGACTCTCTTTTGTGCTCATATTTGATGATTTATCAGCCTTGATTTTTCATTTTACTTATGATTTTACTTATAGTTTAATTTATTGATTAATATAAATAAAAAATATCTGTTAATATTATGAGTTGGTAGTTAAAATTATTCATATTATGCAAATAAATTATGCAAATAAAAGTATAAAATGTACTAATATTTCTACTGCATCTTTATGACAACTAATAAAAACAAAAAATAATAAAAACAACAAATGGTTATATAGCCCAAGAGTAAAAATATAAATAATTTTGCTTGACTACTTAAATATAATAAGCGTAGATAATCAGCAAAAATAATGAGCAAAACTGAAATTAGAGGTATTTGGTTAACTAATACTGATAGTCAGGTATTGAGTTCTCAAAGTAATATTGCACAAGCAATGAATTTTTTAGCAGATACGGGTTTTAATGTGGTGTTCCCCGTAGTATGGAATAAAGCTGCAACCCTTTATCCATCTAAAGTCATACAGGGTTATTTTGGGTTTAATTTTGAGTCAAATTCAGATATTGACCCCCTCTACCAAGGACGCGATCCTTTAGCAGAACTAGTTACAGAAGGACACAGAGTAGGAATGAAAGTCATTCCTTGGTTTGAGTATGGTTTTGCGAGTTCTTACAACTCGAATGGAGGGAGATTACTTGCAAAGAAACCAGAATGGTCAGCACGCGATCGCAGTGGTAATTTGTTGAAGAAGAATGGTTTTGAGTGGTTAAATGCTCTTGATCCCCGGGTACAAAGTTTCCTACAGGAACTGGTTTTAGAGGTTGCGCAAAATTACGATATTGATGGTATTCAGGGTGACGACCGTTTACCAGCATTTCCCTGTGAAGGTGGGTATGATGAAAAAACTAAAGGTAGGTATTATCAGCAATTTGGTAAAAATCCCCCGAATAATCCCAAAGATAAGCAATGGTTGCAATGGCGGGCGGATATTTTGACAGAATTTTGGGGTAAACTGTATCGGGAAGTAAAAGCAGTAAATCCTAATTTGATTGTTTCCCTGGCACCTAGTATTCCTAAATGGGGTTTTCAAGAATATTTACAGGATTGCGATACTTGGCTACAAACAGGATTAGTTGATATTATTCATCCCCAGATATATCGTCGTGATTTTTCGAGTTATAAAAAGATAATTGATAACTTGCTTAAAGACGAATTTAGCGACCCTATTTATCCTAATAGAAATCCCTGTAAAAATTCTAGTAGAAATCTGCTGAAATTAGCTCCAGGAATATTAATGAAAATAGGTTCCTATGTAATCAGTCCAGATTATTTAATCAAAGCCGTCAATTATAACCGCGATCGCTCTATTAATGGAGAGGTTTTCTTCTTTTATGAAGGTTTACGTGCAAATAATAATCAATTAGCAAATATCTTACGTTCTCAATTGTATTGTGAATCTGCGAGTTTTCCCACTCCTGAAGATTTGAGGAAAGATTTAAGAGAAGTTTTACCATTTGATAATAAATCAAACCATAAAAATAGATTCGGGAGATGGTGGAATAAAGTTAAGTTTTAATTATTGGAAATACTGGTTCTAAAAAAATCAAAAAATCATATATAAAAATCTCAGGACTTACGCAATTATCACGAAATAAAATATTGGTTCGTACATGACACAAAAGCAATTATATTTCGTTAAAAATCAAGCAAAGTGTTGCATGTCCTTAGGAGGAAAATATACTTTTTTGCTAAGCCTTAAATATGTATAAATGAATCGAACAACTAATCAAAAATCAAACATCAAACATTAAGAATTAATAAAATGTAGAGCTACTTATTTTTGCTATCTAGGGCTTGCGAACTAAATGTATATGTCAAAATAGGTACAAGTAAGATATATCTATTAACTTAAAATAACTATTATTCGGGATAAGCTATCAACCTGATTATACCCTTACTTGATTTTGGGATTTATAAACGTGTTTACGTTGTTTCAGATATTAATCAGTCTCTGAAAGTTGAATAAACATCCTTAACCCGAACTGAGGTTAAAATTGATTTAGAGCCAAAAATTGATCACGATCTAAATTAATTTAAATAATTTTAGTTCATAAGTAGCATAAAATACGAATTAGTAGGAAATTAAAACAACTTTTTTCATAAACATCGGGGGATTTAGCTAATGAGTTTAGGAACGATTATTGGAAAACCTGCTTCAGATTCAAAGTTTGATAAACAGAGCTTTGATGAGAGTGTAATGTCCACCTACGGACGTTTCCCAATTGCTTTAGAACGTGGTGAAGGTTGTCGCGTTTGGGACACCGGAGGTAAAGAGTATCTGGATTTTGTTGCTGGGATTGCTACCTGTACCTTGGGACATGCTCATCGGGTAATGATAGAAGCTGTTACCAAGCAGATGCAGAAACTACATCACGTTTCTAACTTGTATTATATTCCCGAACAAGGAAAATTAGCTGATTGGATAGTAAAAAATTCTTGTGCTGATACCGTATTTTTTTGTAACTCTGGAGCAGAAGCTAACGAAGCAGCAATAAAACTAGCTAGAAAGTACTCTCACACCGTTCTGGATATTGAACAACCAATTATTTTAACAGCAAACTCCAGCTTTCATGGACGAACTTTAGCGACAATTACTGCAACCGGACAGCCAAAATATCAGAAAAATTTTGACCCTTTAGTTCCTGGGTTTCACTACATAGATTATAACGACATTACAGCAGTAGAGACCGCTATAACCGAACTAGATGAGGGAAATTCTAGAGTCGGAGCAATTTTAATAGAACCCCTACAAGGAGAAGGTGGAGTACGTCCGGGAAACAAAGAATATTTTCAGAGATTGCGTCAAATTTGCGATGAAACAGGTATTTTATTGATTTTTGATGAAGTACAGGTGGGAATGGGACGTAGTGGTAAAATATGGGGTTACGAAAATCTGGGTGTAGAACCAGACGTATTTACCAGCGCTAAAGGTTTAGGTGGTGGTGTTCCCATCGGTGCAATGATGAGTAAACGTTTCTGCGATGTCCTCAAAGCAGGAGAACATGCAAGTACCTTTGGAGGTAATCCTTTTGCCTGTGGTGTAGCATTAAGTGTATGTCAAACTTTAGAAAGAGAGAATCTCTTAGCGAATGTTACTGCTAGAGGAGAACAACTCAGAAATGGTTTAAAAGCGATCGCTTCCAAATATCCTCAATATGTTAAGGAAATTCGCGGTTGGGGTTTAATTAATGGTATGGAGTTATCAATTGATATTCCTTTCTCTGCTATAGATATCGTTAAAGCAGTTATGGAAAAAGGTTTATTACTAGTTCCTGCTGGTAATAAAGTTGTCAGATTTGTACCACCTTTAATTGTCTCAGAAGCAGAGGTTAATCAAGCTTTAGAAAGTGTTGATAATGCGATGGAAAGTTTGACGAAATTAGTCAGTGAGTGATTGAATGGGTGGGTGGTGAGTTAGTGGTGAGCAACCCACAAGGTGGAAATTCCGGCATTTAACTCCACCTGGCAACTAATGAAACTAACGCATTTTTTGACTCTAGCTCAAAGCTTTGCCAAGTAAGGGTTTTAAAATGTGCAAGTTAGAAGTGATCAGTGATGAGTGAGTTGGTATTTATTAATTAAGAATCAATGGTTCTTGTGTAGAATTTACCATCAACTCTGACTCATCACCCATCACAGATTAACCGCTACCTATTAACTCTTACCTATCAGTTTAAAATGTAAACGTAGTTCTCAAGGTACCAATGAAAATATCATCATTACTTTCATCCTGATTAGGAGAACTTAACCAAATAACACCAGGGGTGATAGAAACATTATCATTAACAGGGTATCTGTAAAATGCCTCCACATGAATTGGTGTATCATTCTTGAAATCTATAGGACGTGGATTGAGATTACCAGCATAAGGTTCTGCACCAGCTACAATTCCACCAAGACTACCCTTTTTACCCATATCAGGAAATACCAGCGCGATCGCATAATTCCAAATTTCTGCATCACCTCCGTTATCAAAGTCAACGTCAGTAAAGCTACCCCAACCCCGGACGCTAAATTTAGGACTCAGGTCTATTTGAGCTTGTACACCATAGGAGTTACTATTAATTCTTCTTTCTTCTGTACCTGGTAAAAGTTCGTTTGCAAAGTCCGTTCCTGTCCCCCCGAAAGCAAAGGTAGTATCACCTGGGTCATAACCATTAACATAGGTAAAACCCACTTTGAAGCGTTTAGATGGTTGTATTACAATCTGACCTAAAGCTGAGTAACTACCATTAAATAAACCTGCCTTTTCATCAGGATTAGAACCATTTTTGGCTAAATAACCCCCCTCCAATTTAATTAGTTTATTTAGTTTATAGCTAAAACCCGCTCCAGTAGTAGAACGAGCTATACCCAGACGATAAATCGGATTACGTTCCCCGAACCGAGAAAGCGCACCAGTTGCACCACCACCGGTATTTAAACCAGGGTTAAATACATCTGCATAGAAATGATGAGCACCTAAACTAGCCATTGTGGTGACTTTCAGTTTATTACCAAGTGGGAATACATAATGCAGTCTATCAATTACCACATTATTATTACTTGGTCCATCATGGGCAAAGCGTCCCTCATTGGTACCCAACTCGTCTGCAAAGGAATTACCAATATTACCGGAAGTCAGACGGGTAAACAGCTTATCTTTTCCTGTAAAACTGGAAACTAATTGTAAGCGAACCCTATTTGTAAAAACAGTATTGGTCTCTATATTATCATCATCCCCGAAAGTATCTGCAAAAGTAAAAGCAACCTCCCCTTTGAGTTTGGTTGTGGTAGAAAATTGATTTGCTTCCAACTCAGCAGTACGAGCTTCCAAAGCATCTACCCGACCCCGCAAAGTGGCTAATTCCGCAGAAAATTCCTCTTGCAATCTTTGTAATACAGCTAAATCCTCTTTACTTACTAAATCTGCTGTCGCTGTAGCAATCAACTCATTTACCCTATCCAGACAAGCATTTAAACCTGCTGCAAACTCGTAACGAGTCAAAGCACGATTTCCCCGATAGGTACCATTCGGATATCCAGCAATGCAACCGTAACGTTCAACTAAAGATTGTAAAGCAACAAAAGCCCAATCCGTCGGCTGGACATCAGATAGCTGAGAAACCGAAGTTACTTGAGAGATGATTTGTTCTTTCTTCTCCTGCTTCTTTCTTTGCTGTACTTGAGTCTCTTGAGTGCTTATTAATCTATCATTACTTGGTGCATCTTCAGCGATCGCTGCACTCATTTGTGTTAAAGAACTTCCAGCAATCAAGAAAGTGCTAATAGTCCCACTAAATATTCTATAATTACCTACTAGTAAACTTTTTAAGCTTTTATCTATCAATTTTCACACCTCACACCGAAAACGGTTAATAAACAAATATAAATCAAAAACTTATATCTAAAATTGAATTTAGAACAAGTCTTTTTTCCCACACCATACTGAATTGTTACTTCAGAATATAGATATTAAATGGATTCACTTTGTATTATTCGCTACTTTTTTACGTCTGGTTAAGTGATTGTTAACAAATCTAAAAGAACAAACTTAAAATCAACGCCTTAAAATGGTATCCAACGAATCTATCCGAATCTTACACCTATACGTATAAATAGCTGCATATAGAAAAAGAGTAATAAATAATACTTTTTTCAAAATTTATTTACGCCTCTAAAAGAAGACTTTATTTATAAAAATGTGACTTTCAGTCCTAGGTAATTGAAAATACTGAGTATTATTTATACTACTTTCTTGGTGCAAGATATGACTCTATTTATCAAGAAGCAACTTGACGGAATGCAGGAATTTTGAACTTTGAATTCCGCAAAGCGGTTGACGCTAACTATTAATCCAAGTCAAACTATTTCCATCATCAACACGCTATACTCGGAGGTCTTCATTATGACCGATATCCTAAAATGCCAGAATTATATTAATGGTCAATGGTTGAATAGCGATTCGGGAAAAACCTTAGAAAGCTCGAATCCAGCCGATAAGCGTGAAGTCGTCGCAACTTTTCCTCTCTCTACCTCTTCAGATGTTGAGAAAGCTGTCACAGCAGCACGGGAAGCTTTCTCAACCTGGAGAGTTGTTCCTGCACCTGTCAGAGCAGAGTATATTTTCAAAGTTGGTGAACTACTATCCGGACATAAAGAAGAACTCGCACAGTTAATAAGTCGAGAAATGGGTAAAACCCTCACCGAAGCGAGGGGAGACGTGCAAGAGGGTATCGACTGTGCCTTCTACACTGCTGGGGAAGGAAGAAGAATGTTTGGACAAACTACCCCCTCGGAAATGTCCAACAAGTTTGCTATGACCGTAAGAATGTCTATTGGTGTATGTGCTTTAATTACCCCCTGGAATTTTCCTGTAGCTATACCCTGTTGGAAATCTATGCCAGCTTTAGTATGCGGTAATACAATTATCCTCAAGCCTGCTGAAGATACCCCCGCTTGTGCAACTAAACTCATTGAAATCTTTACTGCTGCCGGTTTTCCTCGGGGGGTGGTAAATTTAGTTCATGGTGTAGGTGAAGAAGCAGGGAAAGCTCTGGTAGAGCATCCCGGAGTTAATTTAGTATCCTTTACAGGTTCCAGCGAAACCGGTTCCCAAGTCGCAGCAATTTGTAGTCAAACCCATAAAAAGGTATGTCTAGAAATGGGCGGTAAAAACGCCCAGATAGTCATGGAAGATGCCGATTTAGAATTAGCTTTAGAAGGAGCAGTTTGGGGAGCTTTTGGTACCTCCGGACAGCGTTGTACTGCCACCAGCAGATTGATTTTACACCGAGATATTAAGGATAAATTTACTACTATGCTCAAAGAACGCAGTAGTAAATTAATTCTGGGTGCAGGAACTGATCAGAAGACAGAAATTTGTCCAATAATTAACGAAAGACAACTGCAAAGAGTAAATAAATATATTGATATTGCCCGCGAAGAAGGTGCAAAAATAATCTTGGGTGGAGAAATTGCCAATCAAGATGAGTTACAGAACGGTTACTTTTTTCAACCCACCATTTTAGATAATGTCACCCCGAATATGCGGGTTGCTCAAGAAGAAATATTTGGTCCAGTAGTCGCATTACTTACAGTAAACTCTTTTGAAGAAGCCATAGAAATTATCAACAATACCAAATACGGTCTCTCCTCCTCAATATACACCCGTGACATCAACCGAGCCTTCACAGCCATGCGGGATATTGAAGCTGGAATCACCTATATAAACGGTCCCACAATCGGCGCAGAAGTCCACCTACCCTTCGGTGGAGTCAAACAGACAGGAAACGGACACCGGGAAGCAGGAAATATAGTTTTGGATGTCTTTAGCGAGTGGAAAACAGTTTACGTAGACTTTTCTGGAACCTTGCAAAGAGCACAAATTGATAATCGGGAGTAGGAAGTGGGGTGAGTGGGGAGTAGGGAATGTGAGTAGATATGCTGCGCTCAAACTTTTAGGGTAAAGTACAAAGCTCTAGATTACTGCTGATTTTTATGGGATATCGCATTTTTTCATGTACTAGTAATCGAAGTTGTCAGTTATGCGATCGCGTCCGGTGCTTTACATTCGTAATTATTTGCAATGGCTGATTATAAAGTATGCGGTAGCTCTAAATGCTACCGCAACATCGTAATATATTTCTTAATCAAGCCAGATGGCAAAATGCTTTTTATGCATCTTGTTACCCCGTGAACTTAATAATATTCTAAATTCAACAACTAGCTAGCTACTTTTTGGCTAATAATCTCTTCCTGTGCAGGAATAGCAGCAACGGGAATACCTTCTTTTGTTAACCGTTCCCGAATCATGCGGATCGCATCTGAATGAACTGTCCAATAGTCTTCTTGTGTCGTCCATCCGCCAACTCCAACACTAATGTAGTACTCTTCAATTTGCCACACAGAGGTTGAGGGACCTGGATCTTGAAGAACTTTGGGGTGGGATTTCATTATTTCTATGAGTAACCGTTCAATAGCCTCTAAGTTTTCGTCAAAGGCAATCCGCAGCCAAATACTAACTTTTCGAGCCTTACTCTGAGTCAAGGTTTCGATGGTACCACTCCAAACCACATTATTGGGAATACTAAAAATCTGACCTTGAAAACCTTTGAGTTTTGTATTCGCTAGGGTCACATCATCTACATAACCCCAAATACCATTGACTTTGACTTCGTCGCCAACATCGAAAGGCTTGTAAAGCATCATCATTAAGCCACTGGCAAGGTTGCCAAGGTTACTTTGCAGAGCAAACGCCAAGACGAAACTCGCACCCCCAAGTAGGGCTAAAATTGGACCAAGACTAACTTCCAATGCTGTTAGTGCCAGCATAAAACCAATTACAACTCCACCACGCTTGACAAGCATGACGGTAAACTCGCGCATCAGTCCAGATACATTGTCAACTTTGATCAGAAAACGCTTGAGTAAAAAACCGAGAACTTGAGAAACGATAATCGAGGCGATCACAATGCCCACAAAGGTAGCAAGATTACCAGCCCAGCGCAAGCCACCTTCTCCTGATTGTAGCCAACTAATCAATCTAACCCCAACACCTTCAGTATCTTGCAAGTCTACTTCAACTGTACTAATGGCATCAATATACTGTCTGTAAGATTTAGGATCGCCTCCTTTGAGTTCCAATTCATTTAATACGACTTTAAAGCGATCGACTATTGCTGTTCTTTCTGACTGAGCTTCGGTAACATCGGCAACCAGTTGATTCTTCAACTTGGAATCAGCTTCAGCTTTTTTTTCTAACTCTTCGGCTGCTTTCTCTAGAAGATTACCTTTTTGGTTGAGGTTCTTTTTTTCATCTACAGCATCGACTGGTCCAGCAATTTTTGTTTCGCTGCTACTGGAGATTTCGGCTTCTCCCAAAACACTTGCGATTTTATCAAGCTTTTGAGAAGATTGAGCTTCAGCTTTATCCCTTCCCTCAATTGCTGAGCGTGCTTTTTTCAGAGATTCTTCTGCTGCTTCTAAATCCTGGGTTGCTTTTTCATATTCTGGGGAATCTGGATTAGCTGCTTTTTGAGCTTCTTGGGCTTTTTCAAAAGTTTTGATAGCCTCATCTAGGGTGTCAATCTTTTTAGTAGCTTCGTCGTATGCAAGAGAACCAGCAGTTAAATTTTCTCGCTCTTGCTTAGCTTTCTCTAAGGTTTCTTTTGCTTTTTCGAGTTCCCCTGTTCCCTTTGCCGTTTCCAGAACTTCCTTTAAAGATTCATCCTTTTGCAGTTCTTTTTTAGTTTCTTTTGCTTCTTCAATTGCTGACTGGGCTTTTTTCAGGCTTTCCTTGGCTTCTTCAACCTTTTTTGTGGCTTCTTCATATTCAGGGGACCCTGGACTAGCAGCACTCTTAGCTGATTCTGCGTCTTTGAGAGCAACCTGTGCTTCTTTTAATGCGTTAGCTGCTTCTTTTTCTTTAGCGATGATACGATTTTCACGCTTAATCGCTATTTCAGCATCGCTAATTTGTTTAACTTTTTCTTTGAGTAACTCTAACCAACCCTCAGATTCATTTTGTAGTTCTGCCAGAGTTAGGGGCTTAAGTAGCAATCTCAACTCGTCTACAGGTATGGTCGGATCTTCAGTAGAAATTGCGGCTGTTGGATCTGCACTACTTGTAGGCTGAACTTTCTCAACAGCAGCCTCTTCAACATTCGCTTCCTGGGCTCGGGAGGGTAAAGCACAAGCAGCGAAAACACAAATCACACCAGCGAGCATAACCCCACGAACTCGATAGGGTATTGATCTTTGTTTTCTTGTATTAAGTAATAGCACTTATTTAAAGTTACATTATATACTTAGTGACTGTATCACATAGCAAAATAATTCGCAATATATTTTTGGCATTGCGAAATCTAAGTATAAATTATGCAATCTCCTAAAATGGCGCTTTTACGGAGGCATACTGAAGATAATGTATTTCTAATCTAATCGAAATTCACATTCCGCGCCCAATTATTTAATATTCGGTTATCACTAGGATATATCAGGATGAAAGTAATTAAAATATACAAATAATTTTTTTATATTTAGTACGCTGCGATCGCTCTATAATCCTCTTTCAAGATACAGAAATGTTTCTTTAGATCGATAAGGGAGATAGATAGTGCTACCGCAATATCCGTAAGCGATCGCCACTGAAAAGCTCTTTCAAATCAATAATATAAATTCTTGCATGCAAATTTTGGCAAGGTTGTACTATCGAAATATGATATTTCAAATAAATCGGTAGATGAACGAAACCATAATTAGTACTAAGGATTATATGTAATGTCAGAACCAGCACAACAAAATACAGATTCATTAGATAAAGAATCTTTAGCTGAAGAAATAGAAGAATTAGAAGAAAAACATAGTTTCAATTATGACCCAGAAAAAATAAATATTATTACCAAAGAACCAACTATTGATTTACTTCTGAAACGAATTAAAGAAGAAGCTCTTAACTTAGCACCAGATTTTCAGCGACAAGCAGGTATATGGGACAAGGAAGCTAAAAGTAGGTTAATTGAATCTATTCTAATTAGAATTCCATTACCAGCTTTTTATATAGACGCTACAGATGAAGAAAACTGGTTAGTGGTAGACGGTTTGCAAAGATTGTCTACACTTAAACAATTTGTTAATGATAAAACTCTCGAATTAACTGGATTAGAATATCTAATTGAATTAGAAGGAAAAACCTATGACCAATTAGAACGTAGGTATCAAAGACGTATAGAAGAAACTCAAGCTACAGTTTATCTTATTTCTAAAGGCACGCCAGTTGAAGTTAAATATAATATTTTTAAACGTATTAATACCGGGGGAATCTCACTTTCAAATCAAGAATTACGTCACGCTCTTAATCCTGGTCAAGCAACTAAATTTTTGGAAAAACTTGCAAATTTAAAAGAATTCACTCGTCTGATTCAACTTGGCGAATCTCGTAAAAAACGTATGGATGACCGAGAGTTTGTACTTGGTTTTCTTGCTTTTAAGTTAATATCATACAAAGAATATCAAGACGGAGAACGCGATACATTTCTTAATAAAGCCTTAGTAAACACAAACAAATTATCGGAAGCGAAGTTAAATCAGATTGAAGAAGATTTTAAAAAATCGATGATTGCAGCATCTGAAATTTTTGGCGATCGCGCATTCCGCAAACAGTCAAAGAAAAGTAAAAGAAAATATCCATTAAATAAGGCATTATTTGAAACTTGGTCAGTAAATTTTAGCAGTCTCAATGAGCAAGGTATTCAAAAATTAAAGGATAATAAAAAAGAATTAATCAATAAATTCATGAATAAATCAGATAATGATAAAGAATTTTTAGATTCTATTTCTCAAGCTGCAAATAAAGTTGAATATAGATTTAGAATCATCGAAAAAATTATTCAGGAAGTATTATTATGATTCGTTGGTTACGATTAATAAACTTTAAATCTTTTGAAAATCAGTTATTTGAATTTAGACCGCTCACTTTATTGTCTGGTTTAAATAGTACTGGAAAATCTTCTATTCTGCAATCATTATTACTTTTACGTCAATCATATAAACAGGAATTATTAGAAGAAATAGGTTTAACTTTGAATGGGGATTTAGTGAGAATTGGTAATGCTCAGGATGCTTTTTATGAAAATGCAAAAGAAGATTACATACAGTTAGAAATTACTTATCAAGATGATAACAAATCTACAAAAGGTATATGGCGTTTTAATTATGAATTAGAAAAAAAAGAAACGGACTTACTAGATTTAGATTTTGCATCATCAACAAAACCTGGAGATGATATTTATACATCCAATATTTTTATGGATAAAACATTTCATTATCTACAAGCAGAACGGATTGGTCCGCGTTTAGTTAATGAAATGTCCTATGACAAAGTTGTACGACTTAGAGAACTGGGTACCCAAGGAGAATATGCAGGACATTTTCTCTATGTTTTCGGACGTGAACCAATTCCCATATCTAATCTAGCTCACCCACAAGCAAAGTCGATGGATTTGATTGACCAAGTTGAGGGATGGATGAGAGAAATAAGTCCTGGTACTCGTATCAACATCAACTCAAATCCAGATATAGATTTAATGAATCTGCAATATTCTTATGGAGATAGTAATCCCTATCGCTCTACAAACGTAGGATTTGGAATTAGTTACACCTTACCCATTATTGTTGCCGTTTTGTCATCAGAGCCTGGTACACTCATCTTAGTTGAAAATCCTGAAGCTCACCTTCATCCTAAAGGTCAAGCAAAAATGGGAGAATTACTAGCATTGGCAGCGAGCTGTAATATACAAGTGGTTTTGGAAACCCATAGCGACCATGTTTTAAATGGTATTAGACTTGCTGTTCATAGTGGTAAAATTCACCCAAACAGCGTTCAGTTACATTACTTGCAACGTCGAGAAAATAGAGGACTTACTGTTACTGAAGTTGTATCACCAATTATAGATAGAAATGGCAGAATTGATAAATGGCCAGATGGTTTCTTTGATGAATGGGATAAAAGTTTAGATGGTTTATTAGAACCAGCAGGAGAGTAAAGTATGGAATTAGAGATGGTCTTAAATGAGTTTTCTCTGAAAACTCCTGTAAGTGATATTTCTACTGCAAGACAACTTATGTCTGAGTTAATTAACGCTCTACGTCAAGCAACAGCTAATGGTGTTCAGCGAATACTTCGTACTTCAGATGAGATAATTTCTCTACAGCTTGCAAATAATTATCTCATTTCTCGCTGGCTTGACGATCCAGAAGTTGATAGAGAGGAAAGAAGATTTTTCAATGCTTTTATAACCAAAGCTCCTTTTTGGACTGATATACTTAAAGAACCTAAAAATAAATTTGATTTACCAGAAATTCAATATCAAGGAGAGTTACTTACAGGATTTGAACTTGTTTTGGTTCATGATGAATTAGTTAATCATGAAGTAGCTCATGATAATTCTAAAATGCATTATCCCGAACATCCGTTAGCAAAAATTGCTGGCAAATTTGAAGGAGACTTTTGGGAAAGTACTCTAGAAAATATTCAGGATTTGAGAAAATTAGAAAAACAAGAAATGAACAAAATTTTAGATAATCAATAAGTTTTTATTTTTGATAAGTGTATTTATTAGATACCAACACTGTTAGTAATTATTTGGATAAACGACGTAGCTTTCCGCAGTTAAAACATAAAATTTTAAGCACTCCACCCGAACTTATATTTATTAGTATTATTACTGTTGAGGAAATAATTAGAGGTTCTTTAGCAATTATCCAAAAACAGAAACAAAAATCTTCTATTGCAGATGCATATAAGTACTTTGAAGAATTATTTGAAGCTTTGCATTACTTTCAAATTTTGCCTTATACCAATGAAGCTGAACAAATTTATCAATCTCTGTCTGCAAAAGTAAAACGCATAGGGACTCAAGATTGTAGGATTTCTGCCCTTGCTAATTCCAAAGAATATATTGTTGTTACTGCAAATTTGGCTGATTTTGAAAAAATTGGTATTGCTCAAGTAGAAGATTGGACTATTTAGCAATATGTTGTTGTGGTGATGTTGTTGTAGTGTAAATATAAATAAGCAGGACTTACGATATTGTCATAGAGACTCATTGGTGCATGACGCTATAAGTCTTATTACTACCTTCACATTTACTCGTAGCGTCACACACCCTTGTATATTAAACAAGGATCAGGGATAATCCAAAAAAGTTGAGTAAAGGAAACCAAACCTCATAAAACAATATACAATGAGGCTTGGTGTATAGGATTGTGAAAACAGTGTTTTCCGGTTTCTAAGTAATCACAGTTGGCTTTTCTCTTCCGGTCATTGCACGTACCTGAGCAATTTCATCACTCAAGGTAATTAAATCTTTCAGCGCTTCTTGGGGGTCGAGGTCTTGTTTCGCTACATCTACTTCATAACTTTCTAGATAAATCCTTAAGGTTGCACCTTGAGTCCCTGTTCCGGAAAGACGAAATACAATTCGGGAACCATCGCTAAAACCGATGCGAATTCCTTGTTTTTGACTGACGCTACCATCAATGGGGTCAGTATAGCTGAAATCATCAGCATATGCGACTTTATACTGACCAAACTGCTTACCTTCAAGGGTAGGTACCAAAGAACGTAAATTTGTCATCAGGGTATTAGCTTTCTCTGCATCCACCCCTTCATAGTCATGTCGAGAATAGTAGTTACGTCCGTAGGTTTTCCAGTGTTCCCGGACTATGTCCTCCACTGATTGCTGTTTCACAGCTAAAATATTTAACCAGAATAATACTGCCCATAAACCATCTTTTTCCCGGACATGATTGGAACCAGTACCAAAACTTTCCTCACCACAAAGGGTTGCTTTTCCTGCATCCAACAGGTTTCCGAAGAATTTCCAACCGGTGGGTGTCTCGTAACAATCAATACCTAGCTTATCAGCAACTTTATCTACCGCTTCACTGGTAGGCATGGAGCGAGCAACCCCTGCTAAACCACTACTATATCCAGGAACTAGTTTAGCATTCGCCGCTAATATAGCCAGACTATCACTAGGGTTAACAAAGAACCTACGTCCTAAAATCATATTGCGATCGCCATCTCCATCGGAAGCCGCTCCAAAATCTGGGGCATTTTCCCCGTATAAAATATCAACCAGGTCGTGAGCGTATACTAGGTTGGGGTCTGGATGTCCGCCACCAAAGTCTTCTAATGGTGTACCATTTTCTACAGTTCCCATAGGTGCCCCTAACTGTTCTTCAAATATGGCGATCGCGTAGGGTCCAGTAACAGCGTGCATGGAATCTATGGACATTCCAAATTTCCCGGAGGCAATAAATTTGCGAATTAAATCAAAGTCAAACAGGGATGCCATTAATTCGGCGTAGTCGGCAACTGAGTCGATGACTTCTACATGCATAGAACCCAGTTGAGATACTCCTATTTTATCTAGATTAACATCCTCGGTATCTAGAATTTGATAGCTAGAAATCTCTTTACTATGGTGATAAATTGCTTCTGTCACCTTCTCTGGTGCGGGTCCCCCATTTCCAATGTTATACTTGATACCAAAGTCATTGTCGGGACCGCCGGGATTATGACTAGCGGAAAGAATAATACCACCAAAGGCTTGATTCTTACGGATTACGCAGGATGCAGCAGGAGTAGATAAGATACCAGATTTACCAACTAGAACTTTACCAAATCCATTGGCTGCAGCCATCTTCAGGATGATTTGTATAGCTTCGCGATTGTAGTAGCGACCATCACCACCCACAACTAGGGTTTTTCCCTGGTAGTCTTCTAAGCTGTTAAATATCGATTGGACAAAGTTTTCTAAATAATTGGGCTGCTGGAATGCTTTTACCCGTTTACGTAGTCCCGATGTACCAGGCTTTTGGTCTGTAAATGGTTGTGTGGATACAGTTTTCATGTCCATAAAAATTCCCAGAAACGTTAAAAAACTTGTGCTGCTTTTGGTGGTCTCAAGTGAGCAATTATCTAGTCGGTGGTACTGCATAAAGCCGTTCCGGCATACTTAACCCTAGAGACTTAGCCTCTCCTAGAGAAGCGATCGCACGGTATGCCCACCATAGGCGCTCGTGTTATTAAACAGAGCTAATTAAAACTATTTAGCTCCGTAATATTGACCATTATTTTATCTATATTTAATACCAGTAAGTAAGAATTTACTGATTCTTGATACTTTCTTGTCCGTGATTATGTATAATTTTTATTTTTTCCATGAATCAAATCTTAATTATTAACTATTAATTGTTATCAACTAGCTCTATTTCATGAACCTATCACAACTTCGGTGCAACTTTTACTGGGAATAGATAATTCATTGGGAAAATTTCTTGTATTCTATATCCTATTTAGCTTTCTGGATATTCTATATATAAGTACTTTTGCATAATTAAATGGATATTTGTTATTGCGATATCGCTTACAGCAGGTGAAGAAGGAAGCAACTATTAAGGAAACTCTCCGAACCTTACCACCTAGCTCTACTGCTAATCGTCGTCTCACCAAGTCAGTGGTAGTAAATGGAATACTCTACGAGAAAGGTTGTGCAGTAATTGCAGAACCGCGACTAGCACAATTTATTAAAAAAATTATATTTAAAAAATCTATAGGAATCCTCGGCAGATTTTTGAAAAATAATTTAGTTCCAAGCTTGCTGTATACAGTTTTGATTCTCAGTATACCTAGCAAGAGTAAGATTCAAGTAGGATTCCTATATTTATTTTTTGTTCATTGAAATTAAGTTAGGGTTATTATCTATTTAATAAATTAATAAAATCAAAAAAAATTGTTATCTGATAGGTTTAAAATATAAAAAAAATAAAATTTAGTAAAAAAGAATATTGGAATATATTTACAATATTAGATATAAATATTCATGTAGATTAACGTTTATAAAAACGTTATAAATTATTTAATTATTTATTATTATTTTTATTTCAGAAAATTTATTTATGGCAAATAAAAAAGATATTACACAAAGCATTTCTATACCTATTCACCGATGCCGGGTTAAGATAGATTCTGAGTGCTATACAAGTGATATTACAAGTAGAATAACGCCCTTTTTAGATGAATCTGATATTCCATTTGCAGAAGGAAAACATTTACGCAAGGAATTAAAAAAAGGTAATTCTACTATAGAGATTGAAACTTTAAATGGGGTATGGCAAATCAAAAATAACGGGAAGAGAAACGGACGTTATATTTGGGATTTATATTTTTTCTCTTCTTACTGTTTTTTAATATAGTTGTTTTTCTTCTTACTAAACCACGTCTACTTTGAGAACCGTAGTTTTTATCAAGACTAAGAGATTCCTTCCTTACGTCGCAATGACGTATCGGGAGAATTAGGAACTTCAGGTTTAAACATGAACGGGGTTTAATAAGTATTTAGAGTCTCAATTTAAATTATTATATGATTGCTTTAAAAGACCTAGCCATGCTAGGTCTTTTAATTTTTTGTGGGAGATTATAGCGCTATCCAGAAGTCGAGTGAACTACTCTGGTGGAAGAGTTCCCCGACCCGAATAATTGCTTATTCCCGGAACGAAAGCTGTTGTTCTGGGTTCTGCTAAGTTACCAGACTGACTCATTACAGTTTATTTACCCACCATCAGCGATGATGCGATCGCACAAATATAATTCTCCAGAAATATAGAACCGGTAGATCGATGTAAAACACTCGCTACATAAGGATTTAAAACTATTTTATCGTTGTTTTTTGCCTAAGTCCCGCTAACTAACTTAAGCGGACTTGATATAAATCAAAAATGTAGGACGTTTCATGAAACATCCTACAAAGTATTACGGAACCAAGTATTACGGATTTGTCTTTAAAATATTAAGCACAACCCTTTACAAGCTAAAATCAACCTTGAGAATCACATCATTCAAGTCATTATCTCCACCGTTAGCTAAATCTTCAAACCCTAAGGTGTTATCAGATAAGCTACTGATGTGGTCAACCTTATCGGAGTTTGCACCAAGGAATGAAAAGTAAACTTCGGGGTCATTATTGATGTCTGCGTCAACAAGTTGTTCGTAATTACCGTTAGCGACAATCATTGTTCCTAGGATTGTTCCCGCTTCAATAGTTGCACTTCCAGTTGTCACACCTTGGTTTTCACTGGAGAATTCTACAATCTCACCTGTCAAAGCATCTTGAACAATGTTATCAAGTGCAGCTTGTAAATAATCTTGCTCATCGGGAGCTACTCCACCAGTAAGACCATCAGTATTATCAAGTCTGTAGAAGTAAACTGAGTTATTGAAGACAGCTTCGCGATAAACAGTAAAGTTTGCTGTAACTTGACCTGTAATATCTGACAAGTCAATTAACTCTGCATTTCCAGATTGGGAGCTGACACCTATTGGTAAGTTTTCACTACTAGTAGTTACTGTTAGGGTAATAGAGCTTTCTCCATCGCTAAAAGCTATATTAAATTCTTCATTACCTAAGTCGTTGATTTCTACAGTATCTAAGCCCAAGTTTACCTGATTTGTAGGTATCTGACCGTTAATAACTCCATCAGCAGAACCCTGCTCTATTTTATAAAAGACTAGCTGTTCTCCAGAGCTAAAGTTAGGAAGGTTACGGGTACCGGAGTTACTAAAACCGTTGGGTTGGTTGGGGAGGTTGGAAAATAGAATTTGAGATTGTTCTAGGGCTGCTATGATATATGCATCGCCATCTGCGGGGGTAAGTGTATTACCTTGGGAGTCTGTAATTGTACCTGCTTCGTCTTCGACGATAAATAAGCCGATTTCATCAACACTATTGGAGTCAAAGCCTGTAAGTTGGGCTTTTAGGTTAACTGTACCATTACCGGGACTGAATTTGAGTGTATTGTTAATGAGTTCTAGTTTTGGTAATTCCTGGTTATTAATCGGAGGATTATCAGAATCTGCGCTTCGGGGGTTATAACTGCTGGTATCTAGATTAATATCTGGTAAAGCTTTTACTAATTCTCCTAGGTCAACAAACTTGAAATTACTACTGACATTTTCTAGTTCTCCATCATCTTCTACAAAAACTTGGGGGTCATCTGCTCCATCTTGGACGACTAATAAACCGTTGGGATATTCATCTCCTAAAGGTACGTTAATAATATCTAATCCGTCGGTTTCATTAACTTGGTCAATGTCACCGTTTTCCCCAATTGTAAAGCTACCCAAGTATTCATTATCCCCTTCACGACTGAAGACCGCGTAAGAGCTATCTCCTTGAGAGGAAGCAATCAGGTATCCCTCACCGTCAGCACCATAATAAATAGTTAAACCTTCGATATCAGGAATTAGGGGTGATTCAGAATCATCTTCTAGTAAATCTATTTGCTGTGTAAACTCCTCAATAGTAAGTTCTGAAACTAATTCATAAGCAGCAGCGCTAGGATGTAATGAATCCCACCAGAAAAACTCGGATGGGTTTGGTACTATTTCCTCTGTTTGTTGGTTAAATGCTGGGTCTGTAACGTTAGTTAATCCAAAAGCTCCAGGGTCTGCTTTTATTTCGTTGAATCGTTTTTCAACGTCTATTTCAATGATATCAATATCAGCGTCAACGGTACTTTCTAACTGATTTTCTAATTCATCAAGCTCGATATCAAGCAGGTCATTGTATGCAATACTTGCTGCGTTCAATTCCTCGGAGGTTCCAGTAAACTGAGCAAATGGGGTGTTACCTAAAGGAACTAAATTAGGAACTACAAAAGTTTTAGCACCGGCAGAAGCTAAAGTTGTGATGTGGTCGGTTAATAGATTGACGACGCTTTCGGGATCGGGTATATTCGCAATAATTTCTTGGGGAGTAACATCTGAATTTAAATTGGGGAAAAAGTTATTTGCTCCACCAAAAATATAAAATATGTCATCTGGGGATGGAGTATTTTGGGATAAATATAAGTTGATTAATTCCCCGGTTCTTGGTTCCCCTCCAAAGTCATCATTACCAGAACCAAATTCAGAACCTCCTAAAGCAAAATTGTTACCGTTTGTAAAAGCAGGAGTAGAAGCAGATAAACCTAGTTGTTGAGCAAATAATTCAACTCCTAGAAGACCATTAGATAAACGTCCTTCAAAGTACGGTGGGGAGGGTGGAATAGTCTGATTTGTAGCAGTAAATGCGTTACCAACATCTGCAAGACTATCACCAAAAGTAACGATGTTGTTAAATTTGGATTGAATAATACTAAAATCATTACCGCTATCGGGTTCTGCTCCAAATTTGAGGATACCAACTTCCGACTCCATGGCAACGTAGAGAATACCAAGTTCTTTATCGACTACTAAACCTTCTGCTTGGGAATCCTCTGGGTTTCCGGTGGGTACTGGTAATTCCAGTATCCTAACTACTTTACCATCAATAAAGGGTTCGTCAGCAGGACCTACTTGAGGAATAAGTTCAATTTGTGCGACTTTGTTACCATCTCCTTGGGTAACAAAGACGTAGGATTTACCGGATTCGGGACTAGTATATGTGGTTAAACCGTAAGCTGTTTGTTCTCCGTCATCAACACCAAAGATAGTAGGATTATCCCCAGAATTATTGCTAAAAATAGATTCGGATGGGTTATATGTAGATGTTGCAAACTCAGATAATTCACCGGTTTCGGAATTAATGCTAAAAAATGCAAGTGAATCATTCTCCCGGTCTGAAACTACTGCTAAGTCGGTTGTGAATGTCCCGCTAGGTGTAAACCCTGCTGCTTGGAAGTCATAGATAATATCAACATTGTTATAACTAACGCTACCAAATTCTCCCAAGGTTTCCTCGAAGGGATTGGAAGATTCATCAGGAAGGATTCTTTGCTGTAATTCCCCTGATAAATTGAAGGTTGCTAAACCTCCATCTTTTAATGTGCCAATTACTAAACTGTCACTAGGATTATTGGGATTTACCCAAATTGCAGGGTCGTCAGCGTCTCCAGGAATTGCATTGTCAACATCCTTGATATCTACTACTTGGGGAGTTTCTGCTTTGGGGGTAACAACTGCTGGAGGGTCTTCACCGGTGACTTCCACGTCTACATAAACTAGACGGTGGTCGGAACTTGCTTCGATATCTTCCGTTGATGGTTCGATATCCAAAGCATCAATAAACTCCAGCGCAATAATTTCATGACCTTCGGTTGTAAAGTGAAGGGTGTCATAGAATAAAAACTCTTCGGGGTTAGTAGGATTCACTTCTTCTAATAAAGGGTCAGTAATATTAGAAAAACCAAAGTCCCCGGGAGAAGTTGCTATTTCCTGAGTTAAAGCAAATGTATCAATCTTAATGATATCTACACCTAAACTTTGCTCTAAACTAAATAAAGCATTTGATAAAAGTTGATTTACTGCAACAGCACCTATAGTCCCTTGTTGAGAAATACCAGCATCAATAGCTTGTGGTAATAAACCCAGATCAATCACATTCGGTACAACTATCTTCTCGGCACCCAAATTAGCTAAGCTAGTTACTGCTGTGGAAATATTATCAAAAAAACTAGTGACAGCAGTTTGAACTTCCCCAAGGTTATTTAAATCTATATTTTGAAAATCATTACCATTCAGCCAAACAAAATATAAATCATCTGGGTCAGCACCATTACCCCCAGTTGTAGCGCTAAATTGGTCAATCTGGTCAAGTAATCCAGGAAACTGAGAACCAATATTGGGATCTAAACCCAAATTAGGAGGAATAAAAACTTCGCGATCGCTTCTTGCTCCTAGAAAGGCAAAATTTTGAATATCATCATCTTCTAGGGACAGTTCCTCTGCAAGAATATCCACCCACAAGGGACCATTTGATAGACGTCCTTCAAAGTATGGAGGAGAAGGTGGAAAAAGCTGACCACTAAGATTAAATACGTTCCCGGTATCAGAATAACTATCTCCAAATACAACTAGGTCATCAAAACCCCTATCAGTCTCAGACCAAAAAACTTGAGCATCTGTAATATTTAAATCTTCAGACGGTAAAACATAATCTACCCGTAAATTACCAGGATTCTCGTCGTTAAAATCTCCGGTATCAAATGCGGGATTTCCTGTATGGGTTGCGTTAATTCCTCCCTGAATTTGCGCTGCTTCCACTCCCCCTTGACTTTCAGGAGTTACACTTGTATTAATTTGAGGATTATCTAAGAGCTGTAATATGGCATTATCAGTACTATCACCATCATTCGGGTCAGCGTTTTGGTCTCCCATAATGACAAACTTTTCCCCAGGATTTAGCCCACCACTACTACCATTATCATCATAGATATAGTCTCCATCTTTGGGAATAACATAATCCGACCAAAAGCGAATTTCATCGTGATTGCGCTTACCATTTCTATCTTCTTCACCATCAAAGACCGGAGGTGTAGGGTGAGAAGCTAAAACATGAATAGTCTCACCATTCACATTAATTGGTATATCCCAGTGACTCTTGGAAGACAAACGTAAAGCGTCTATTTCTTCGGGTGAATAATACCCATTCAGATTTTCATTAACTTCTGTACTTGGGTTATCAACACTGGGGTCATCGCTCAAAAACCCATTAGGCATATCTTTCCATAAAAAATTCTGGAAAGTACGTACTTCCTCAGTTTCTATGGGATATTTAGATAACAATACCATCCCATACTGTCCAGGAAAAGTCCCAAAACCGAAAGCATCATTTGCTAACTCGAAAGTACCTTCTTGTGTCCCAACAGTACCATCATTATTCAAATCAAAACCAGAAGCAACACCAGTATTCACAGGTGCAAAATAAACATAAGGATATTCAATTGGGTCTACCCCATTTTGACTAACTTCTAAATAATTACTCTTAAAATTATTAATAGCATCGCCATTTGCATCATAATCAAACTCATTTAAAAGTAAGATATCAGCATCTGTACGTTGAATGATCTCTGCAATTCCCTGAGCTTGGGTATCATCACCTGTTGCAAGGTCATCAATTAACTCACCAGCACTATTTCTATTCAAGGCTACATTGAAAGTAGCAAAACGCACTTGTGATTGGGTGTTATTAGCAGTCATATTTAAAATATATTCCCTACCGGTAGCCAAGTCATTAAGATACTATTATCTATGAAAAAAATCTTTTAACAGGATAACTTTACAACTTTTATATGTAATGTTCCTGTACATCTTTTGTAGATATATTGGTTAATATAAGCACTAATTTTATTTAAGTAAAGATTATGAATTCTACTATATCTTCCTGAAGAAAGATGAGATTTAATCGGTTTAGAAAATTTTTATACCTTGCCTTACTAAAATATTGCCATCATCCTTATTTTTTTATTCAAACTTTTTTATTCAACCTTTATATTCCCAACTTGAGATTTTAAATTTTTAGATTTAAACCTTTAAATTCTAAACTGCTCAACTTGATGAGAATTTCAGTCAATACATTACAATAATAATAATTGTAAACTTTTATTTAGAACTGTATATTATGTCCTTAACTAGTAACGAATCCTGGAAAATCAAATTACTTTACGACGGGGAATGTCCCTTATGTCTGAGGGAAGTCAACTTTTTACAAAAGCGGGACGCAGGTAGAGGGATAGTCAACTTTGTTGATATTGCAGATGATGAATATACTCCCGAAAAGAATGGTGGAGTAGACTTTGAAACCGCAATGGGACGAATTCATGCAGTATTACCAGATGGAAGCGTGATCAAAAACGTTGAGGTTTTCCGACGAGTATACGAAGAACTAGGAATGGGTTGGATTTACGCTATTACCAAATTACCAATTCTGGGAGCGATCGCGGATGCGTTATATAATGTCTGGGCAGATTGGCGACTTGCTTTAACAGGACGACCCAATTTAGATACTATTATCCAAGAACGCGCTTCTAGAGTTAATTGTGAGGATGAAAGTCGCTGTCGGTTGTAGCTTGAGTCAAGTTAAAGAAGACTTGGGGGATTTTCCCCCAAATCCCCTCCAGATATTAATTGACTAGTAAAGGAACGTAGTACAATGATGTTTTGGTACCACATACCAGCCAGGTATTATGACAATTGCGTAAGTCCTATCTTCTTATTCAAATTTATCCAGCAAATTCTAAAGCTGCTCTTTTCTGAACCTCTTCAGCAGAAAGTTCTTCAACTTGGGAACCAATTGACCATTGATGACCAAACGGGTCTACGACCTTACCATATCTATCACCCCAGAAAGTATTTTCTAAAGCCATTTTGACTTCTGCACCAGCATTTACAGCGCGATTAAACCATACATCTGCATCATCAATTTGCAAATGAATTGTCACAGCTGAACCATTCAAACTCGTTGGTGAGCAAATATCAGGAAATTCATCATTGAGATAGATGATTGAATCACCAATTTGCAACTCTGCATGCATGACTTTTTGTTTATCCGGTGTCTCCATGCGATATTTTTCTTCTGCACCAAAAGCTTTCTTGTAAAATTCAATCGCAGATGCTGCATCCTTAACCGTAAGATGGGGAGTTACCGTGTGAAATAGTTTTTGTGTCATGATTGAAAAATAGATTGATTGAAACAACGTGGGGGTGAATAAAAAATAACCCTCACGTTTTTTATAGTAAAAATGTATTAATCAGAAAGCTAGATTTATTTATAAAAATTCATACGCGCAATACTTAAACTTATATCCTCAATTTCTATAGTTAACTTGGAATATAAAAGTATGATTTCATGACAACTATTCAGACACCGAAGCTACAAAAAGTTCCTTATATCCGGTTTCTTGATCTAAAACACGCTGAAATTGGATATTAGGTAGTAATGCGATCGCGAGTTCCAAAGTCGTGTAAACGCAGCATCCATCAACTAAATGACCTCCCTTGCATTCACCCTCAGAGTTTGCCACCATCATATGTAAATGAATACCGTCTTCTCCTAGCATTCCAGATAAAGATAGTATTTCATGTCTACCTGGCAATATTGTATGTTCTTCTCGACCAGCAAAACGCAAACATACCTTTGATAAACTACCGACAGCACCAATAATAGTACCAGCAGATATTTTTTCTTGTTTGACGAGTTCTTGCAATTCTCGACGAAGGTCCGAACCCGGTCGGAGTCGAATCGCTAAAGCTTGGATAGAGTCTTTTGACTGCATAGGGGTGGTAAGTAAATCCATATTTATTACTGATGACGTTTTGCTGTTTCCAACCACTTTTTATCCATCTCAATAGGAATACCCAAAGGTGGACAAAGTATTTTGATTAATTCAATTTCACCAGATGTAAGTATTTCTCTAACGCGAGAATTTGTTTTCACTTCATCATCAAATTTATTTACAAATACTTATTTTTCGTAATCTGTTTTAGCTGGATAATTTATTTGTAATTGAATTAATAAATAACTTTTTTATTAGAATCTTTGACTGGGCTAAAGTTTAGCAATATACTCTATCAAGTTATTTTTACACAGTTCCTTACTATATGTTTCTATAATTTCTATAATTATTTAAGCTAAATAAATATGGCTTTGAATCTGTCCTAATCCGCCACCAAATTCTTGACATTAATTAATCTTCCATAAACTCCACTGTATTTAAAAGCTCCTCCCCTGAAATCATTAGACCTTCCATGTCATTAATTAGATTCTGAAAGCGCGGGTCGTTACGAATTGTATCAAATGATGAATCTTTCTCTGCCCATTCACGATAATTAATTGATGTCCCGAAATTATCTGGTTCCGCAATTTCTATAGCAGTAGCGAGATTTTGTATTGCTAGCTCAATGTTACCTTTACGTCCATGAAAGCAGGCTTTTTCGTAAAATACTGGGTCATAGTATGGGTCTATTTTGATTGCTTGGTCAAAAGAAAGAATAGCTTCGTTTTCCCAATCAAGTTTACAGAGAACCCGTCCGCGATTTGTCAGTGTCTGGGGATTATCAGGATAGATTTCTAAATCTTTGTTGTAGCTTGATAGTGCTTCTTCGTAACGATGGAGCTTTTCTAAGGTGAAAGCACGGTTAAACCAAGCATATTCGGATTCAGGATTAATTTCTAAAGTTTTGTTGTAACAGATAATTGCTTCTTTATATTCATGGAGTTGTAGGAGGGTATAAGCTTTTAAATTCCAAGCTTCTTCCATGTTACTATCCATCTCTATAGCTCGATTCAACAAGATAATAGCTTCTTTATAGTTGCTGCCATTATCTACCAATTCTTCCGCCCAGACAAACCAAGCTTGGGAATGTTGTAAAGATGTAAGACATTCTTGCTCCTCTGTTTCGTTGACTATATCCCTAGAGTTGGAACGCAGATGGCATAATAATGCTTCAGGAAAACGTCCTAAATGAATCAACGCCATACTCATTTTAAAGAAAGTTTGGTAAGCCTGGGGATTAATTTTTAAGACTTTTTGATAATTCGCGATCGCTTCTTCTATTTCCCCAATTTCATATAAAACAGTTCCCCGACTATTCCAAATTTCCCAATTATCATTTGCTAATTCTAAGCCCATATCGAAGCTGGCGATCGCTTCTTGGTGTTGTCCTAGTTTTGATAAAGCTTGTCCACGATAGTAACATGCCATTACCGAGTCTGGGTTATATTCCCAGGCTTTATCATAGCTGAGAATGGCATCTTGGTACTGTCCTGAATTGAATAAGGCACAACCCCTTAAATACCAAACTTCGTGAGAGTCTGGTTTGATTTGCAAAACTCTGTCATAGCTATCAATAGCTTTTGTATTTTCCTTGAGGATAGCTAATTCTTGACCATGTTTTAACCATGTTTCCCAGTCACTAGGATTTGTGGCTAAGAAGTGATCATATTCAGCAACTTTATGTAGACGTAATGTTCTAGCTCTTTCTCTCAAAAAATCAGTATCGTCTATGGGTAAGTCATCTAAATTATTTTCCTGGATATTATTTTCTTGTGAACTTAAGTTTTGTGAATCTAACTCTTGAAAATCTAACTTTCGTAAATTTAATGCCCGGTCATAACATTCTAAAGCAGCATCTAGTATCTGCAAACCTTCAAAAGCAATACCCCTTTCTTCCCAAATTTGCCATTCATTGGGTTGGGCTAACAATATCTTATCAAAGCTAGATATTGCCTCCTCATAACGTTCTAATGTCGTCAAACAACGTCCTTTCTCTGCCCAAGCTGATAAATTATCAGGAGCAATTTCGAGCACCTGATCATAACTAATTACAGCTTCTGCAAATCTTTCTTGAGCATGAAGAATATCTCCTTTCTCCTTTAAGATATCAACATCCCGTGGCTGAAATTCCAAAGCCTTGTTAAAGCTATTAATAGCTTCATCATATCTATCCAACTCCTGTAAGCTGCGTCCCCGCTTTACCCAACTATCACTATCATCAAATTGGATTGCGATCGCTCTATCATAGCTAGCGACAGCTTCATCGAACTGGTCATAATCGTAACAAAAATCTCCTTTTTCCCGCCAAAGTTCATAATCATAAGGGTCAGAAGCTAATTTACTATCTAAGCTTGATTTCTCCTCATCCCTAGCTCTTTCATAGCAAATATCTCCTTCCTCATAGCGCTCTGAACCATACAGAGCATCACCCCGACCATGCCAAGCTCTATAATCATGAGGATAGGATTTGAGCACCTGATCAAAGCAAGCAATAGCAGACTCATAATCTTCGCGATCGCAATTGTCAAACCCTTTTTGAATTAAGTCTTCTAATCCTGCTAATGAATTTTCACTCATATCTCCTCCCCAAGAAAGTCAGGTTCTTTGCTTACCATAAATACTTGATAAACACAATATCTATTGTAAGATTTACTTTTGAGAATGGGTAATGAATAAATGGGGGAGTGATGAATGATCAGTCCTAACTAACAATTCATAATTCACCACTCACTCACCCCCTCACTCCTTATCCTTAATTCAACACTCACCCCCTAAAGTCTAGATTGAACAAACTTTTCTAATCGATCCATGCCTTTTTCTATAGTTACCATGTCAGTAGCATATGAGAGACGGATGTTTTTATCTGCACCAAAAGCTATACCGGGGATGGTTGCGACTTTCTCTTTTTCAAGCAAGGTGCTGCAAAAATCAAGGGATTTCAATCCAGTTTTACTGATGTCTGGGAAGAGATAAAAAGCACCATCAGGTTTTTCACAACTAAGACCAGGGATGGAGTTTATTCTCTCAAACATGAATTCTCGTCTTTTGGCAAATACTAGACGCATTTCTTCTAATGCTTCCTGAGAACTCTCCAGTGCTGCGATCGCCCCGTACTGAGCAAATGTACAGACATTTGATGTACTATGACTTTGAATGGTGCTGGTGGCTTTAATTAGCTCTACCGGTGCTGCTAAGTAACCTAAACGCCATCCGGTCATGGAGTAAGCTTTAGCAAAACCGTTACTAACTATAGTGCGCTTAAATATCTCTTCTCCCACAGAACCAATACTTAAATGTTTAGCCCCATCGTAGAGAATTTTTTCGTAAATTTCATCGGAAACTACGGATATGTCTGCATCAACTATCACTTTTGCTAAAGCTATAATTTCTTCTGGGGAATAGACCATCCCAGTGGGGTTAGATGGTGAATTAAGTACAAATAGCTTAGTCTTGGGAGTAATAGATTGACTCAAAACCTGGGGAGTAATTTTATAACCCGTAGAAGCATCAGTGTTAACAATAACTGGTGTTCCTCCAGCTAATGTGACCATCTCTGGATAGCTCAACCAGTAAGGAGCGGGGATAATTACCTCATCTCCCGGTTCTATGAGTGCTTGCATTAAGTTATATAACGAGTGCTTGCCGCCATTGGTAACTATGATATTCTCTGCTTTGTAATCAAGACCATTATCGGCTTTAAGTTTGTGAGCGATCGCTTCTCGTAGTTTCGCTTCACCAGCTGCTGCTCCATATTTAGTCTTCCCCTGGTCTAATGCTTGTTGAGCGGCTGTTTTAATGTGGATGGGAGTATCGAAATCTGGTTCTCCCACACTAAAACTACAAACATCAATTCCTTGTACCTTCATCTCTTTAGCTTTTGCAGAGATTGCTAAAGTAATAGAAGGCTTTACCTGACTTACTCGTCCTGCCAGCTTCATAATCGCTTTCTTCTGTGCTACTTTTTCAGCTATTCCAGAATACCCTACAACGCCGCTAGAGTTTAGTGTTTTTTGTAAATTCTGTAAATAATTAATTGTTTTATTGTTCGTCGAATGGGATTTTCGGGAATTTTAGATATATAAATTCCTATTAATAAAGTATATCTACTGGCGTGTTCTACCAATTTTTGATAGCTATATCTAGATTCATCTCTAAAAATCTATATACAAAAATCTATTCTAAAAATATTCTTAAAAAGAAACCTCAGAATATAAAAAATATACCTAAATATGATTCCAAGCATACTTTAAATTATAAATTTGAATATATATCTAAGATTAAATACCTATTTAGTAATCATATCCAAAAACTTTATATATTTTTTTTTCAACATCCTTCTCAAACTATCTCTATAACTGTTTTATTAACTATTTGCTTATTTTTACCCCAGATTTGGTTAGCAGGAAATGCTTATCATAACTTTAATACCATTCTTGCCAATGAACTACGCTTACAAATGCTGAGCGATCGCATCACTTATTTTGATGAAGTGCTTACGATGTCAGCTAGAATGAATGCAGTGACGGGAAATCGAGCTTGGGAAAGAAGGTATAAACAATTTGAACCATTACTTGATGCTGTTATTAAAGAGTCTATTAATCTTGCTCCAGAAGCTTATGAAAGCAAAGACGCAATCAAGACCGACAAGGCAAATCAACGCTTGGTTGCAATGGAGCTAGAATCCTTCGATTTAGTCGGAGATGGAAAGTTAAAAGCAGCACAGACACTACTTTCTAATAGTGAATATGAAACAGAAAAAATAAATTATGCTGTTGGTGTTGCTAGAATAAATAAAGCAATTCAAAACCAGATTGCAACTAAAGTTAAGGGTTATCGCTTCGATTTACTTATATCAGCTTCAGTTTCAGTTGCTAGTCTTATTATGCTGATACCATCATGGTTATTAGTATTACACCTTTTAAAAAAGTATCTTCAGGAAAAATTTATTGCTCAAACTGCTCTAGAAGAAACTAATAAGAAATTAGAAAATAGGGTAGAATTGAGAACCCAAGAACTAACTCAGAAAAATTACCAACTAAAAATAATCTTAGATAAATTAAAAAGTACTCAAATTCAGCTAATTCATACTGAGAAAATGTCCAGTCTAGGACAAATGATTGCTGGTATTGCTCATGAAATCAACAATCCAGTTAGTTTTATTTATGGTAACATCACATATATTAGAGAATACGTCAATAATATTTTAGAATTAGTAAATATTTATCAAGAACATTATCCTCAACGACCACCAGAAATAGAGGAGTTTGCTGAAGCGATTGAACTAGATTTTGTTAAAGAGGATTTGAGCAAAATTGTCGAATCTATGTACGTTGGAACTGAACGTATTAAAAAAATCGTTTTGTCTTTGCGTAATTTTTCTCGTCTAGATGAGTCAGATTTTAAGAAAGTAGATATTCATCAGGGAATGGATAGTACTTTGATGATTTTACAAAATCGTCTCAAGTCTCAGGTGGAAAACCTAGAGATATCTTTAATCAAGGAATATGGAAATATACCTCTAATAGAATGTTACCCTAGTCAATTGAATCAAGCCTTTATGAATATAATTAGTAATGCTATAGATATTTTAGAAGAAAAAGTAATAAACTCTAGAGAAAATGAATCAAAATTTCAGCAGAATCAGCCTTTTAGACCAACCATCACAATCTGCACTCAAGTAAAAGATGAGGAGAAAGTTCAAATTATCATATCTGATAACGGTCAAGGAATTAATGAGAAAGTTAAGCAAAAGCTTTTTGACCCATTCTTTACCACAAAAGTAGTTGGGAAAGGAACTGGTCTAGGTCTTTCTATCAGCTACCAAATTATTGTCAGCAAGCATAAAGGTAGATTATTTTGTAACTCTATTCTTGGTGAAGGTACGGACTTCATTATTGAAATTCCGATTTCTCAAAGCTAGGGTTAATTAACGGTAGTGGGTAAATAATAAGGAATTATGCATTTAAGTCTCACAGATGAAACTTAAGCGATCGCATACCCAATGAAAGACAAATTTTTCTGAATCGATTTTATCTGGTAGAATTCCCATACTTTCTAAAGAAGAAGTACGTTGAGCTCAATATTATCTGTTTGGGTAAAGCAGATGTCTGGTTATTTAATTGACTTTATACTGAGTAATTAATTTAAATTAATTAACATAAAAATTATATAAATAAATATTTGTATAAAAAAGTATAGAGAATTATATACAGTCAATTTAGAGTAAATATGACCAGTTAAGAATTCCACGACCTTCAGGAAAAGTTCTTCAAACTTTCTCTAAAAATAAAAACTCCAAACCTACAGAAATCAAAAGCTAGCATCAAATTAGTTATAACTAAATATACTTATCTAAGTGAAAAAACTCAACCAAATCTTTTAAATTAGTTTCAGGATTTTTTGGTGTTTTATCTATAATTTTTTGTATAATATCATTCGTCAGATAGATAAAAATGTGACTTTTTAATGCATCAATTACTGGTTCCGGTAGTCCAGATAGTTCTCGTTCTAGTCGATTTTTTCTACCTATTGCAAAGTTTAATTGAAATTGCGATCGCGCAAATAAACGCTGTCTAAGATTTTCATACTCCGGAGTCTGCAAATCAATATGTGGGTATTTTTTTATTTTCTGAAAGTATTTATTGAGCACTGGAATCAAGTCAATATTCTCTTCTAGAAATATTAACGTTCCTTCATCAAAAAAAGACTCCATACCTTCAATACCCAATCCTCCCAAATCTGCTAAAGCAATAATTCGAGCAGCAATTGATATAGATTTTTCTTTACTATAAAGGTCTGGCTGATAAATAGATTTATCTAATGGGTCATAAACACAAATTGTTGCATTAATTGCTTCGGAAATAAGCTGTATATCATCTTCTGAAAAGGGACAAGAGTTTTCAGGATACTCTGCATTCAAACGAATAATATATTCTACAAGCTTAATTACTGTTTTTCTTTCACTAACCCCAGTTTCCCTTTTTCGAGCTGTTTTAGGTACCTCAACAGGTGAAAAATCCTGAACCATATCATGAGCGATCGCGCATATTTCTATCAGATACTTGACTCGTCTGGGGTCAGGAACATCTTTATCTAAGGTATCTGCAAAGATAGATGTCCAAAAAGGTAAAATTTCTTGAAAAATCCTTTCTGCTCTTTGGGCTACAGCTCTAGAATGAGCAAAGTTATGATAGTAAAGTTGCTTGCACTTTATCTCTTTGCTGGTCTCCTCTTCAACAAAGATCTTTACTCTCTTCAGTGCTTCTAAAAAAGACTTAGAAAAACTCCGGGTCTCACTAGTCAAAGATTCCTGTTTTTTACGGTCAGTTTTATCCGATTGGTTCATGTTTAAGATTAATTTAATTATGAACTCTTATAAACTCTTTAGCATATTCAAAAAATTGCCTAACCTGGCAAGTATGAAAATGAGAGAATTAATATTTTAACTCACGTAAATACTATTAATTCTGTATATTTTTTATTCTCGTCAAGATATATTAGCAAAGGAGTTTTTATTTCCTCTCTGTACCCTTATATGTCTTTATGTAAGCTAGAATTAACTAATTAAATTTATTTTGATTTCCTATTTATAGAAATAATTAAATAATTACAAAAAGTTAAGGAATTTATGAAAATATACCCTGATAATTTTAGTTATTAAAAGAATATATTGAGTTGTTAGTAACAGCATGATATACAGCACTTCTCATCTGTGTGAGGTACAATTCATATCGCTCTACAGATGAGTTTAGAGGTCATTAGACAGAAGTGAGTTTACCTTATTTTAGTGCAATCTGCTGTATTTAATTTAGTCATAAACCCTGAATATTATTTACATCAGATTGTAAATATTTTTTAAATTACCATTCAGGTCAAACACATCTAAATTTAGAACATAGGCTATTGACGAAAGACCTTGAATATGTAATTAAACAGAAAATAATATTTATTGTCAAGAGTATTTTCTATACTACAGAATCAGAGTCAACAGTCTAACTAAGTGCTAAGTCAATAAGGATTGTTGGATGCGATTATCTGAGAATTAGTTGATAAACATAGCTTTCTTAATGACAGATATGTTTTCCCTTAATTATCATTTACATCCAAGGATATAAGTTTATGAATACGGAAATCTATACAAGGGATTTGGTTATTCAACAAATCAAATTCATACATCAAATCAGCAGCGCGATATTTTCAATATTATAAATTTTTAAGGAGACATGATATTACTCAGCTTTTTCCCTGCATCCTTATCCAAGTATAAGCTCCCTTGGACTTGATTGCGTAACAAAGAAGCTGGACAATTTTTGCTAATTTTCCCCATCAACATTTTTTCAATAATCTCCGCTTTGCTTGTCCCCATTGCAAAACAAATAATTTTTTGGGCTGCAAAAATCATTGGTATGCTTAAAGTAAATGCGTATTGGGGTACACTCTCTAAGGAAGGAAAGTGTCCTTGCTCAAATTGCTGCTGTCGATTAAGTGGATCTAACTTAACTAACTTTACAAGATACGGATCGCAATCATCTGCTACTAATGGTTCATTAAATGCTAAATGTCCATTTTTACCTATTCCAAGAAAACATAAATCAATAGGTTGAGCTTTTAATAAATCAGTGTAGCGCTGACATTCCATTAATGGTTCAAGGGTATCCCCTTGAATATAGTTAAATTTTTTCGGCTTTATTTTTTTCTCAACTTTCTCATATAGATAGTAACCAAAACTCGCAGAATTATTTGCAGGTATTCCTAAATATTCATCTAAATGGAAACAAGTAACTTGCGACCAATCTATATCATTTAGAGAAGTTAATAAATCAAGGAATTCTAGTTGGGAATTACCTGTTGCAAACAGTATAGCAGCATTATTTTTCTGCTCGAGAGTGCCTTGTAAATACTTTCGAGTAATTTCCGCAACATCTTGTACTAGTTGGATTTGAGACTCATAAACTTGTACTTCCAACCTATCGACTTGAAAAGAATTATTAGCAGTTGGCATTTTATGATAGAGAAATTTTTTAGATAAAATAAAATTTACCAAGGAAACGAGCAGGGGTAGAAATTTTTATCTACCCTCACACGTTACAGTTAGCATAGGTTGTCTGTATTTAGAAGTTCTTATTATAGGTTTTTCTCTATGGATATAAGTCAATCGTTACGAATGAGAAAAAATCCTGTAAACTAATTAAATAATCTTTACATTCATTTATAAACTTTATATTTATAAACTAAATCTCAGAAACAATTATGCTTAAAGCTATCCTATTTGATTTAGATGGAACTATAGTTAATACAGACCCTATCCACCTTACCGTATGGCAAGAGGTTTTACGTCCTTATAATGTGTTAATAAATGAAAAAATATACAAGTCTAAATTTACTGGACGTTTGAATCCAGAAATTATTAAGGATTTTGTACCTGAATTATCATCCCAAGAATCCGAAAAACTGGCAGAAGGAAAAGAAGCTCTGTTTCGTAAGCAAGCATCTAATTTACAGCCATTAGCAGGATTTAATGAACTAATTGACTGGACGGATCATCATAAAGTAAAACGCGCTTTAGTAACAAATGCACCAAGGCTAAATGCTGAATTTATGCTCGAATGTCTAAATATAAAACAACTATTTGATGTCATAATTTTAGCAGAAGAAGAAGCAGCAGCAAAACCAGATCCTATCCCCTATAAAGTTGGTTTAGAACGTATAAGAGCGATCGCTAAAAATTCTATTGCAATAGAAGATTCTCCTTCTGGTATTCGTTCTGCTGTTAATGCGGGTATCCCCACTATTGGTATGTGCACTAGTCAAGAAGCGGATACATTGCTTGATATAGGTGCATTTATAGCTATTCAAGATTTCACGGACTCACGCTTGTGGACATTCTTAGAATCTCAGATAAGTTAGAAAATTCATTATGTTCTGTTTGACGAACAAAGGCAAGAAAAAAAGCCAAAAGATTCTATCTTAACGTATAAAAAATATTTTATCAGAAAAATAGTGTCATCCTGAGCGCTAGTAACAAATTCCCTTCAAGTAATGGGTAATCTACTACCCTAGCCTAGAATAAGGCTAGCGCAAACAGTATGACAGTTAGATATATAAATTTTACCCACATATATCTAGATATATTTTGATATATATTTCTAGATATACTATTAACTATTACTCTTCCACCTTTGCTTCTTCAGACTCGTTAGCTTCAGATTCATTCGTGAGAGTATCCGATTCTTCGGTCGTAGATTCCTCTACAGATTCTTCAGCTTCTGGTTTGGGTTTTGGAGGTTTCGGAGGACGAGCAAGAGCAGGATTTACCGGCTGTTTTCTCTCCTCATCCGAGGAAGATTTCTTGCCTTTTTTCCTGAATTTATCGCGATTTGATTTTCCAGAAGGCTTTGATTTGACCTTATCAGAATCCTTCTGTATCTCTTTGTTTATCTCAGGCTGGGACGGAAGCTCCGACTTTTTAATTGGACGTTCTACCATTCTTCATTTATATTAATTTATTTGCTATGATACATGGCTTTGATGCCATGAAAACGATTTATAAATACATTTCAAGTACTTAAGAGAATAACTAGCTATTACCCATCATCTTATTTTTGATGATTTACGGATACTACTGTATGTACATTACCCCTAGGTGTAAAATCAGCTTTTACAGTCACGAATAAAGGATCGCAAGCTGAGATAAAATCATCAAGTATTTGATTTGCAGATTCTTCGTGAGAAATATAGCGATCGCGGAAGCTGTTAATATAAAGTTTCAGGGCTTTGAGTTCTACAACTTTCTCATCGGGTACATAATCGACGTAAATCGTTGCAAAATCAGGATAGCCGGAGAAGGGACACTTACAGGTAAATTCCGGTAGAGTAATATTAACGTTATAGCGTCTACCAATTCTGGGATTAGGAAATGTAATTAATTTTCCCTCCTCAATAGCACGTTCGCCGTATTTGACATTCTTATTGACGTTTGAAACAGTTTCTGAAGAGTTACTCATAAAAATATATCGTTTAATACTAATTAACTAGTTGCCTGATTAGATTTTAAGGCTCTAACAGTATACTTCTTTCAAATACAATCCCAACTTAAATTCAAACGTAAATTCAAACTTAAATCCAAACTCAAAAATAACTTATAGATTCTTGCTTTTCCCAATCGGGACAGTTGCGATCGCTACTCCATCCGTAAGGATGCATTCCACAGACTAGTAGGTTTTCATCATATACTTGTCCGTGGTAGTGGGCACAAGCAATACAAGCTGGATTTTTTTCTGGGGTCGGTTCAACTTTATAAGGAAAAACTGATTCTAAATCATCTGCTGTAAACTCATCAAAGTCAAACTCAGTTGACATATATGTCTGTGCAAAAGTTTCTGAAAAATCGTTTATATACTGTGAGTCAGTTTCGGAATCGATACTATAGAAATTTTCTATAAGTTCTTCTGTAAATTCAATAAAATTATCAGTTACTTCTATGAAATTCCAAAAGAAGTTTTCTACTTCTTCAGCTACAGTTTCCACTGTTTCCCAGAACTCTTGTTGCCATTGCTCCATGTTGCTAATATCCCGATCTACTTTCAGTATAAATATAGTAGTGGTATTGAAAAATCGAAAGCTTCTGTCCCTAATGGAAACAAAGAGTTAAATACAAATCTGTATCAATATTTTACTCTAGCTCTGATTTATCAGTAGTATATCTAAATCTCAAAAATAAATACCAATAACTATGAACAAATATCAAGTAGCTACCTAGTACAACACGGGGTAAATAAATAGACCATTAAAAACTTATAAAATACTCTTAAAATAAGCTTTTGCGCCTTCTGCCTCCTGCCTACTTACTTCTGCCTTCATATACTAGTTACTTTAAAAATTAGCAAATCCATAAAGAATCAAGCTTTGTAACTAAATTAGTATATTCTATAAATACATATTTGATAAATAAATATGAACTATAAAACTAATCAGGATGTTGTATTAATTAAAGATTAACTTTCAATAGTTATATAAGCACTAATACTTATTATATATTAGGCTGCACACGATGCTTTTTCTCTGAAAAGTTAAACTTTGCCAAAACAAGCCTAACTGAATTGGACTAATGATCTGCTATTTCCACATTAAAATGGTAAAATCATTTATCTCGCTGCAATCGCTTCAACTCTTCCTGTAGATCCAAAACTTGCTGCCTTAGATTATCTACATTTTTATTACTTTCACTATTGCGATTTGTGCTGTTTGAGGTACTGCTTTGAGTCGCATCAAAATTTCTCGCTTTATCTTCTCCATCTTCAAGAATTTCAATGTGGCGTGGTTCTGAAGAAGTTTCATCTGTAGCTTTATCATCAGCAACAGAACTCTTCTGTGCCTGATTCATCATATCCTCTACGAAACGACGAGCCTCATCTGTCGTCATCTCACCTCTTTCAACCATTTCATCTGCCAACTTTTGAGCTTGCGATCGCAATTCAGCCAATCTACTACCAGCTTTCTCACCAGCATAAGCAGCAAGACCTACACCAAGGTAAATTGCTTTCTGAACAATATCTCCAAAACCAGGCATTATCTTTAAATTAATATATATTAATATTTAGTAGAAATAGGACGACCCGGAGACTACGCCTACCACAAGCATTCCGTATTGCTGCTATCTTCCGATCCTGACAAGATTTGGACGTTGAAGTTGCATAGATCCGAGTCTAAAACTATTATAGCATCAAATTTGCGATTTGTGTCTTACTCAACCACAATTTGCCATTCATAAATATCGTAATCAACACAATTATTTTGTATGAGTGGGTCTTGGGCAATTATTGCTTTTGCCTCTTCCATAGATGCCGCCTCGAACAACATCATACCTCCTCCTCTACGTTCCCAATAACCACTTTTAGCCTGATATCCATTATCAATCAGCTTTTGTACATAAGCTTTGTGGGCAGGGACATATTGGTCAAAAGTAGATTTTTCCACCTTTCCAGATTCAATTTTCACAAACCAAGGCATATTTCAACTTCCATATCAATCTTGTTCAATAATAATTTGCTCCCCCAGAATTTATGAAGTTGTCAATCCAGGAAGCTCAAAGTAAATATCTGCACAGAAAAAATGTATAGATTTTTTATAGAATGCACATTTTGTAACCCTTATATTTCAAAGGTTTGAGCATTTGTCAAAAAACAAGTCCCGTTAGAAAGTTTGAAGAAGGTAGAAGTAAGAGGGCAGAGGCTTGAGCGGCGATTTGTGGGGGATTCAGACCCACCACCAAATCGTAGGGGTCTTAAACCCAGATTGTAAACCCAGATTGGGCAAGGCACAGAGGCAATACCCAATATTTTTGTATTTTCCCTTCTGCCTCCGGGCAAGGCAGGAGGACAGATAAAATATATCTAATTTACAAAGTAATCTAAAAGAATTTCTAATTAATCAAAAATCCGTATTCATATGACGTAATATTTTCATATTTAAATACCATGCTTGTCTTGATAGCCATATAGCAGAGGGTCGTGTTTGACGAGAATTTGTACATTATTCTACTCACTTCGTGCGCAAAGATTATTTGATGTAAATTAATTACTCAGTATTAAGCTTTAATTCTTAATTTAGCCATGTAAACCTATTCTAATAATGTAGCTTTATTACATACATTTTTTAATTTTTATGGTTTTACGGTGAGGTGCAAGATGTGAATCTACTTAAGGTAGCAAGTATCTCAAAAAACAATAATTAAGTAAATATTTTCATACTAATAAATTAAATTCATCAAATCTTTTTATAGCATTAAGGATTAACTTACATACACTGCTGAAATGCTGTTACAAATCCCAAATGACTTATCAGAAGTTATTTTAGAACACTTTAATTTTAAATATACTTGTATATTATTTCCCTAAAATAGAGCTTTTACACATACTGAAGTAGGCAAAATATATTAAAGATTCCATAAAGCTTAGACAGTATATTTTATTACCTACTATATTAGATGATAATATTATTTCATTAAATCAAACTTAATTGATTTCTTACGATGCATGTAAGTCTGTTAGTACTTAAAATGGCTTGTCGTCAACAAGTAAATAATAATACATTGTTATTATTTAATAATTTTATGAATAATAAGTAGAGTGAATTTATATGATAGCCTTCTAAATATTTTCAACTACATGTAGTAAACAAATAGATTATTTTTATACTGCTACTTACTTATATTATTTCTGCAATATATTCATTGAATGATATTGAATGGAACTTACCGAAATCAAGACATATGTACCGATAGTCTCTGTAATTGTTCCTGCTTACAATGCAGAGGCTTTTATTTCTAGAACTTTAGAGTCTATTTTGTCTCAAACCTATAAAAACATAGAGGTAATAATTGTAGATGACGGTTCGCAAGACAATACTGTGAACATTGTTAAAAATTTTATTAAAAGAGACCAACGTATTCGACTTTTACAGCAAGAAAACTCTGGAGTTGCATCTGCACGTAATTTAGCGATCGCTCATGCTTGTGGAGAGTATATAGCACCTATTGATGCTGATGATATTTGGTACCCAGAAAATATTGAAAAACAGATAGAGTCTATATCAAATTCAGACTCATCCGTAGGTCTAGTATATGCTTGGTCTAGTATATGCTTGGTCTGCTCATATTGATGAACAAGATTTACTAACTGGTAGTTATAAAAGTTCTCGCGAAGAAGGAGATGTTAATCTAGTTTTGACTTGTGGAAACTTGATTGGTAATGCTAGTTCTGCTGTAATTCGTCGTTCTTGTTTCGATAAAGTGGGGGGGTATAATTGCAAACTAAAACAAGAATACGCTCAAGGATGTGAAGATTGGGATTTATATTTACGGATTGCATACTACTATCATTTTCGAGTTGTGCCAGAAATTCTTGTAGGTTATCGACAAGTTATAGGAAGTATGTCTTGTGATTTTACTCAAATGGCTAAGTCTTACTATTTGACTATGGAAGATAATCGAAAAAGAAATCCTCATGTCCCTTTATTACTCTATAAGTGGTCTCGCATTAACTTTTATACATATTTAGCGAGAAAGAGTTTGAATTATGGAAACTATCAAAGTTACCTTTATTGGAGCTATCAATCGATAAGGTTAGATACAACAGAGCTTTTAAATAAAAGAATATATCAAAACTTTTTTAAAAGTTATTTAAAAATAATTTTCCAACCTATTACTTCATTAATATGGAAAGATCATATTTCTTGGTTAAAGTTTAAGAAGAAAATTAAATCTTCAATTAAAGGTACACAGCCGTTAAAAAATATCGATGAGATAAGACAGCTTGCTTTAGAGTCAAATAGCTTATTCTCAAACGTAAAAAAACAAGATATTTTTAAAAAATTAGTTCGATAAATATAAATAATTGCCTAAATAATTGCCCGTATATTATTAATTTAGATTAAAATCAAGGAGTAAATCTAATTGATTATATTTGTCATACCTTTAGTAAGCTATAAAGTTTCTAAAAATTGGCTCCGAGTCTGTAGTTTGCTTGAAAGAACTCTTCAATCTATATGTAATCAAACCTCAGCTAATTTTAAAGTTGTAATTGTTTGTAATGAAATCCCTAAAATTAACTTCTATAATCCACATATAAGTTATATAACAGTTAACTTTTGGCCGGAAAACTTAACTCTTGAAGCAAAAACTCTTGATAGAGGATATAAAGTCCGTAGAGGTCTTGAATGGGCAAAAAAAATGAATGCTTCTCATGTGATGTTTGTTGATGCAGATGACTGCATTAGTAAACATTTAGTCAAATTTATTACAAATAATCGTGACTGTGATGCCTGGTATATTAATCAAGGATATTACTATAAAAACAACTCAGATTTCATTTATTTAAAGAATAAACTTTTTTTTACCCAATGTGGAACATGCAATATAATTAAGACCAAATTATACAATCTAGAAATCAAAGATAAAAATTTTATACTTAATTATTATGGAAGACATCAACCTATCATAGAATGCTTAAAAATGAAAAATATCCAACTTAAAGAGTTTCCTTTTCGAGGTGCAACTTATATTTTAGAAAATGGTGAGAACTACTATAACAATTCTTATGATAGATTGATTGGTAATAAGAATTTTTATAAAAAAGTTAAGTCATTGCGGTATTGTCGTCCTTTAAATACAAAAATAAAAGACGAATTCAGCTTATATAAAATATGAAAATATAATTATATATAAGATTTAAGAACTAATAGCTAACGATATAATTTCAATTGAATTAATGCGATTCAAATTTTTACTTTTATTAAATACATCTTTTCGACTAATTCCAATAATTATTATATTAGGATTAGCTTCTTCCTTGTTTGAAGGAATAGGTATCAGCTTATTTATACCCTTATTACAAGACTTTCAAGAAAGTGGAAGTGAAAATATTGCAACAACTACATTTATTTCTACCTTTGTAGAAAATATTTTTAGAGGGCTATCAAAAGAAAAGCAAATAATAGCGATCGCGGCTTCTATATTTTTTAGTATATTAATCAAAAATATTATATCGTACAGTAATAATGTTGTATTTTCATGGTATAAATCTCGGATTGGACATCAGTTACGCTCTAAAATTTTTGGACAGTTTTTGAATGTGAGCTATAGCTTTATAGAAAAGCAAGAATCAGGAAAACTGATGAATATTTTAGCTTATGAATCTTGGCAAAATATAAGGGCTTTAGAAGTCTTGGTTAATATAATTATTAATAGCTGTACAATCATTGTATTTGCAGCTTTAATGCTATTAATATCATGGCAACTAACTTTATTAGTCGGCTTGATGACTCTAGTCATTTCTATTGTGATTCAGTTGGTGTCTAGAGAAGTCAAATATTTAGGACAAAAAGCTGTAGAAGCAAATAAAAATCTCACGACTAAAATGTGGGAAGGATTTGCTGGAATGAAAGTAATTAGAATTTTTGGTCGAGAAGACTATGAAAAAAAGTATTTTGATAGAGCTTCCGAAAAAGTCGCAAATGTTTTTTTTCATTTGGATATATTTTCTGGGATAAGTAATCCTTTATCAGAAGTTTTATCAGCAACTTTATTGCTAGGTATATTAACTCGCATTTTCTAAATTGTCTACCCGAAAACGACAATTAATTTGTAAATTAATCAGTCCTCTAACTTGGTTAAGTTACTATTTTCATCAACCTGAAACTAAAGGAACTGAGACTGCATACATTTGGCAGAAAAAATGAAAATTAGTTCCTACTTTTCCAGTAGACAAGAATACTACATTGAGTTTAACGATCGCATTAATCAAATGCAGTTAAGAGGGGTAATATGGAAAAATGAATATATACGCGATCGCGGTAATATTAATCTTCATCTTTGTGCTGCTGATGTTTACACCCTTCCTTCCCGACATGAAGGTTTTCCGGTTGCACCTATAGAAGCTATGGCTTGTGGTTTGCCTGTAGTTGCAGCTAATGTACCAGGAGTCGTAGATATTTTATCAGGAAAATTATCCGGAGAAACTAATTGTGTAATAGTTCCCACAGAAGACGCAAATGCTTTAGCTACAGCTTTAGAAAAAGTTTTAAATGAACAGACTTTGAAGTGTCAACAAAATCAGCAGCAGTTTATTTCTAAGAGTCAAAAAGTCTTCATACGTCGTCAAGTAGAAGAACGTTTTTCTTTGCAGATTGTAGGAGAGCAATTAAACAAGCTTATTTTAAATCCTTTATAGGTTTAATATTTGGCAGGTATTAAGATTAAATATTAACCAATAATTAATAATTACAAATTAATAAGGAATGTTAAGAAAATCATATTTGAGATACATTTCATAATACCTACCTAATATCAATTAGTGGGTTATTTAACAGTGTATTTATAGCAAAAAATTCAAGTCTGTAAATTTGCTTGTTCCTGCAACCAAGGGTCTACGGGTTGTCCATCCTTACGCTTGAGTTCAATTTCTACAACCATAACAGCTGTTGAACCTGGAGGTGCTGGTTTTTTGTGAAACTTGATGTCATACTCTGCTGGATTTTTACCCCGTTCTTTTAACCAGTCTTGTACTTTGGTATTTGCAAAAAATGATTGTCCCTGCTCGAACATCCGGGTAATCTGCATCTGGAGAGACAGAGGGTTGAGTTTAGCCATATTTTACCCCTTGATTAAGTAATTTAGCACCTTGGCGTTTGTCTTTACCAATGTAATACAATCTGAGAATGGCGGCAGGTTTAAGATAAGGTAATTATCTTATTTTTCGCACCTGCTTTTTTGCAGCTTATAAGTAATTGACTTTATTCATAATGGAAAAATATATAAATAATCTAAATTCTTGGTCACAAGAAAACTATGTAAAAGCTTATAAGTTTGCAGCACAAGCTCATCAAGGTCAGAAATATCCAGGTACGGACATTTCTTACATTATGCATTTAAGCTTCGTGAGCATGGAAATAATGGCTGCTTTGGGTGCAGAAACTGATTGTAATGGAGACTTGGCAATTCAATGTGCTATTTTGCATGACACAATCGAAGATACAAGTATAACTTTTGAGGAAATAAAAACTGAATTTGGTGTATCTGTAGCTAATGGTGTATTGGCTTTAACCAAAGACTCAGCTTTAGAGAGGTCTGTGCAAATGTCTGATAGTTTAAGAAGAATAAAAGAACAACCAGCAGAAATATGGATGGTAAAGCTCGCAGATAGAATTAGTAATCTGCAAACACCACCGCTTTATTGGAATAATCAGAAAATTAGTAGATATAGAGAAGAAGCGATCGCAATTTATGATGCTTTAAAAGATGCAAGTCCTTTTCTAGCTTCAAGGTTAGCGAGTAAGATTGCAAATTATAAGATGTTTATCCGAGAATCAGCTAGTGGATTGAAAGTTGATTGAGAACTGATTGAAAAAGTAAGTTTAAATTTAAATTTATCATAATCTTGATTCAATTTTTCGATGGTAAAATCTAATAAGAAGTTAGGTGCAATTTCTTCATTTTGAGAAATCAGTAATCCATCAATCGTATAATTCTGATTTCTATTTAGTAAAACTTTCAACTGATGAATAGTCGATTGTTGTAAAATCACCATGAGATAAATCTTTTATATTTAGATATTCTATTAACATAGAGTTTTATTTACAAAGGAGATAATTGTGTTTCCCATGATTTTAGATTGGCTTTGCGTTGTTTCCAATCAGGCATAATAATACTGAGAGTCTGCCAAAAATCTTTACTATGATTTGGATGGACTAAATGAGTAACTTCATGAGCTACAACGTATTCTAGAACAGGTAAAGGTGCGTCAGCTAAACGCCAATTAATGCGGATATTTCCCTTGGAAGAACAGGTTCCCCAGGCTCGTTTTTGTTGGGATAATTTAATAGAATTGGGCTTAACTTTGAGTTTGGGAGCATAGATTTGTACAAATTTTTGAATCTCTGGATAAACTTGCAATCTTTTCCAATCTATTAAAGCTTGTCTTATGATTAATTCTTGTTCAACTTCATTTAAATTTTGCGGTACTTGGATGTGAAAACAATTTGGGTGAGAAATAATTGTTGTTTTCACATCAGTTGATTCTATCTGCAACTTAAAATAATCACCCTGATACATTATCTGTGCACCATTAACATAGCTTTGGGGTGCTTTTGGGGGATATTTAAGATGAGTTTGGGTAAAAGCTTTTAATAACCAGTGCTTTTTGCTATTAACAAAAATATTAATCTTTTCTTCTGGGGTATTAACTGGAGCTACAACTTCCACAGATTGAGGAGTCACAACAATACGCGATCGCTTACTGCGTGTACTATAACGAATAGTATATGAAATATTGGTTTCACCGATTTGTAAGATAGGCATAAACTAGTTTTTATGGTTGACGAAATCTATTCACTAAGTCCTCATGAGATAGCTGTAGTAGTAACGGGGTAAATTCTTGGGGATTTATTTGTATCTAATTGGGTATGAAATTTTAACCCTATTAGAATCCCTTTACTGGAATAGAATATTTAATTTAATAATACTGTAGACAAAAGTATCTCAGGACTTATGCAAAAACAACGTAATTCTGTCATTACGAGTAATAGCGACGTATAAGCTCTGTCGAGCATGCTAGCGAGTTTGCGTAGTATAACGTAGTTAATGCATAGTTCTTGAGATTGCTATTCTACGACAACCCTTTCAGGGAAACTGAAACGAACTTCTGGTCGCAATGACCAACCTTTGTTGTGTCAGTCCTGTATTTTTACAGCAACAGTGAGACTTTATCTATCTAGTATATTGCAACACACCATTAATATTTTCAATTCCTAAAATGGTAAGTGAAGTATTTCTATAGGAACCACGTCTAGTTCTACAAAGAGCTGATAAACGATTTCCATTTACTGATATATTTTTACAACTACGTTGATAGCTACTGGATTGTAGTGCAAAAGCAGGATTGGTAGAATGAGTATTAAAAATAGAAACAGAAGTTAAAATAGAGCTACAAGCTAGAACTGGAATCAAGTGCTTTTTTAGGGATAAAATGGAAATTTTCAACTAACTTTCTCCTTTAAGAAGTTAACTTATCAATAATTAAATAATTCGCAATATCCACGAATTTAAAAACTAGCTATACAATAAATAAATATTTCTACCTGCATTAGCTAAATTAATACTACACAAGCATATTTAGTATTTCCGAAAGAGCTAAAGAGCAACTTCAGTAAAACTTAATTTAACAACACAAGTTTTACACTAATTTGGAAAAAGAGTGTGATAACTAGATTTCTGTAAAAATGTTCTTATAAGCTATCTTTACCCAGGGATGTATTGTAATTATTTATTGAATTAGTTTTATTTTCCGAATTTAACTAAAATACCCAGGAAATTAACTCCAAGTAATTACCCAAAAAATTATAGTAATTAATATAGTTTTCTAATAAGATTTGGAGAAACAAAAAACTATAATATAACCATTATTCTGACCAGATAAACTCAAACCCTGATTCTGTAATTGCTGGATTTTGATACACGTTAATCCTTCCGCTCCAATTCCAAATTATCAACATCCCAAAGGAGTTACTCCCCCTCTCCCAATTTTGGGAAAAGGGATTAGAGGAAAAGCTATAACCTATCGCTTCAAGTATGTAAAGCTAGGATCTGGTCTACCCACGAAACAAGAACGAGTAAACTTATATTTCTTAATTACCTTAAGTGACTTTACAGCTTCAGCTTTCTTGGAACCAAAGTTGAACATCAGGTGATTTTTATCTACAATCGTCCAGCGACCGTTTATATTTCTCACTGTAGCTCGGTTGGGGTCAAAACGAAGACAATCTTCACCTCTAACTGTACCGGATGGCGCTCGGTTATTTGTTAGTAGATACTGAAATGATGGATTTGGTCTACCTACAAAACAGGATTTATTCATCCCATAGGCTTTGATAGTTCTGAAAGACCGTACAGCTTCGTTTCTCTTATTTCCGAAGTCAAACATCCAATGACTTTTACCTTCAACTATTTTCCATCTTCCGTTAATGCGTTTGACGGAGATATTTCTAGGGTTGAAGGAGATGCAGTCTTCTTTGAAGTTTACAGATGTTCTATTTAATATTACTCTATTAGAGCGATATTTCTTTCCAGTTTTTCTATCCTTGAGGACAACATAAACTGCTTTGGGTGGTGTTTTACCTTTTTCTACCGCAAACCATAGGGAAGTAAGATTTTTAGGGGATGATAACCCACAAAAACCATATAATTTTTGATTAGTTTGAGCGTTATAAATATCTACCCAGGTTCTAGAAGAGTTTTTGTTTAATCCACAAGGAGGTAACTCGGGAGCGGACTTAAATAATTTTTCTGGATAAGCGTTCCAGTTTCTGATCGCTAAGTTATATCTATAAAACTGCTTTCCTCTAACAGTATATGCTTCTCTACCAGAAAATCTCAGTCTTGGGGATGGTAGATTACTAGATGCAATAGTTAATATACCTTCATCTAAGACATTTTCTGATTTTGCTTTATTCAAATTTTCATTTAACTGTCTCGAACCAGAGGATGCATTAGCAATACTACCCAAGGATGCAAAATTGGAAAATACTACTCCTGCAAGTAATAAACTTGTAAAAATATTACGATATTTGAAGTTCATAATTGATTAGAATAATTGTGAGAATTTATTGCTTATCGCTATGAACTTCAATACGTTTCCAATTTGATATTTATGCAGGTCATGTAGGGTTATTCAGATTAATTCTCCAAACACTTAAACTAGACACGAAATCCAATCTCTTCTAGACTACGCTGTAATTCCCTTGCTTGCTTAGGATTTTGCTGCTGATAAATTGCGATCGCTTTCCCAAATGCTTTTTTACTATCTTGGATATATCCTGCCCTCATCAATACCAGTCCCAAATTCTGATAAGCTTCTCCGTAGTTTGAATCTAACTCTATAACTTTTCGATAGGCGATAATGGCTTTTGGTAGTAAACCCATCTCTTTGAAGGTTGCGCCTAAATTAAAGTAACCGATTGCAAAGTTTGGGTCTAATTTTATGGCTGTCTCATATGCTACCTTAGCAGCTTGGAAGTTACCAATAGTTTTTAGTAAGTTACCTAAGTTATTGTAAGCACCCAATTTTAACATGGGGTCAATCAATAGTTTGATTGCTTCTTGGTAATTCGCAACAGCTTTCTTTAAATATTTTGCACGGGTATAACCAATACCCAAATGATAGTAGAGTTCATATTTTATCTGGTCATCTATATCTGGATTCTGTAAACCCCTTTCTAATAGACTTATCCCTTCTGCAACTTTCCCTATCTCAATATATAATCCCCCCAATTTACTACATACATAAGCATCATCCGGATTTGCAGCTAAAAATTTCTCCATTGATGCTTGAGCACGTGTAGATTTACTCTTCTGAGCAATACTCGAAGCTTGATAACCACTATGAAATATTGCCACTCCGGGTAATTGCCCAATCTCCCAGTTATTTTCTTTACCTAGTATTTCTGCAATGCTATCATCCACCAAAGCATGATAAGGACGGGAAAAACGAATATCCTCACGATTTCTAAATAAACGAGAAACTAAAGAGTAAGGAGACTGCTTTGCACCAACTTCCTGACGCAGAAGATTCACCAGTAAATATTCTTCCATCTCCATTACTTGACGTAGTGCCGGAATAATCTCCCGATTCAGGGTTTCATCTGCATCCAACACCAAAACCCAATCTCCCGTCACATAGTTTAAAGCCTCATTTCTAGCTGCGCTGAAATCATCACACCACTCATAAGGATATACCTTGGCTCCATACTCTTGAGCGACCTGAGTTGTACCATCCACAGAACCCGTATCTAGCAAAATTATTTCATCCACCACACCTTTAACGCTACTAAGACATGAAGGTAAAGTAGCAGCTTCGTTTTTAGCGATCGCGCATAGGCTAAGTGTCATCATAATCATTTTTAACGACTTAAGATACTATGGGATTAAACCATAATTTTCATTCACCCGTGGAGCGCATTTTCAGCCTATTTTTAATTTAAATTTAAGTAAAGATTAAGAAAAAATTAATTTGTATCAATATTGATACAAATTAATAGTATACTATATCACAATACACATTGGTTTAATGTGGTGACACTGAACATCTCCTTACATTCCCGATAATAAGAAAAGGGTTGATTATGTAAGGTGATGGAACTGTGTGACTTAATTTCATGCTGTGAGTAATTACAATGGCAATAGAAATTGCTCACAGCACTTTTTTTGTCAGGTATATGATAAGCATTCAATATTCATATCAAGATGCTTGAATGATTTATGTTAAGCATCACAAAATGATATCTTTTGATACTTATTGTTACAAATAGTTTTTGTTACTAATTACTGATGATTGCAAGTGATTCAATTATCGTTGTAATTATGTAATTTCTGATTTAAATGTCTGAAATGCCTGACATTGGTACAGCCCAACTTAAACGATTTATCTTTTCATGTAAATTTGCATCAACTTTATTTCCATCAGCATAAACGGAAGGGATTTCCCACAGGGGATAAGCTTGCATTCCATTGACACCTACAACTTCTCCCCGACTATTGACTAATGGTCCTCCACTCATACCTTTTTGAATATTATTGGTGTAACCTATTCGGTAGCCACCCTCTAAAGCCTTAGAAAGTACTATCGATACCTTACCTTGAGTAAAGTTGAATTCTTTAGCACTTGTAGCATCTTCCGTTGCTGGAAACCCACCAGCAAAAACTATGTCTCCTACGATTGGTGAAGAACCAACGGTAGCTATGTTGTAAGGGACTCCCTTTGTGCGGAACTTTAGTAGTGCTAAATCCCTTTTACCAAAGGATTGATTTTTAACTAACTGTGCTTGCCAAATGCGACTGTCAGAAGTTTGAATTTGATAGGAACTGCTCCCAGCTTCCACGACATGAGCATTAGTGAGTACTGTATATTCACAATCTTGTTGGTTAAGAATAATTCCTGAACCAAGAAACTCTGACGACCTGATTTTAACTGTAATGGATTGTGCTTGAGCATAAATCTTTTGTGCATCCGATGGAGCTAAATTTACTCCAGTTGCTTTAGCTTTGCTTCCATGACAGCTAGCATAATTGTTACTAGCATGAACATTAATATTTATCGCCCATGCATATAGCATGAGCGAAGCACTACCAAAACAGACTAATAGTTTTAATCTGTGACCGTACATCCGATTTTTCTAGATTTTTTTAATCCGGTTTTCATTGCGTTGAAAGTTTTGAGTTGAAAGTTTTGAGTTGAAAGATTTGAGTTTGTACCTTCAAACTGTAGTTTGTCTTCATGCAGCTTCCTATTGCCACATATTAGGTAGGATATCTGTTTATCGGTACGCCATATCTAAACACTAGTTTTTTTTGTCAGAAGACAGGGAGTTTGTATCAGTTTCATCCACAGCATTTCTGAGAAAAACTTCAAAATTAATATCCAAAGAATCAGAAGCACTTTCATTTAAAACCACACCATTCGCTAAACCACGACGGTTAAGAAGCTGTCGAGCACTATACTGAGGGTTGCTACCCGGTTTAAGGGTAAAGAGTACATTATTTCTTCTACAGCCATACTGAGGACTGGTAACTGCACATAAAACAGGTAGACCCTTCATCCAACCGCTTTTAATATACTTGAGCTGCCCTTGGTCGTAAAGTCGCTGGAAGTTTCGAGAGACCACAGAACAACGCTTCCTTGGTGTCCACTGTCCAGAAAAGTAATTACTTACCCATCGGATAATTAGCACTCTTCTACCGTTTTGTGTACGTGCATAAGTTGCAGGAACTCTTCTACCCCCATACCTGGTGTTTCCACAGTAAAAGGTGGCTTTAGCTGCGTAGCTTGGTTGCACCATAACTGTATGACTTGCTGTTAGTGCTAGGGAAGCAAACGTTAATCCTGTGAAAACTTGACGTAATATATTTTGATTCATAAACCGGCTATATAAAAACGTAACTTTTGCTAAGGAACAAATTTGAAGCAAATTTATTTCTTCAAATCTATTGCTTCAAATTTATCTCTTCAAATGCAGTTTATAAAATTTCGGATTATGCCTAGATATAGCAGGAATTTTCATTAACTTTAGTGAAGAAATTATTAAGAAGATAGAAAACTGAGAGGGTATGATTGAATTTAATTGAATTTAATTAAATTTGATTAAAAAAGCTTGATCAAGCAACTTTAGTTTCCTTCCACCGACACTTTAGATTCTCTGAAAACAGGGAACATAAATTTTGTGCGAGAATCGACATGAAGTATAGTAATAAATTTTAGGATAAGTGGTGATTTCATGGTAGGTCTAACCTTAAGCGGACGCTACCGCATTGTTCAGCAATTGGGGAAGGGAGGTTTTGGCGTTACTTTCTTAGCTGAAGATACGCAAAGACCAGGGAATCCGAAATGCGTTGTTAAGTTATTCCAACCAGTTGCGAGCGATCCTGATACTTTAACTGCTGGAAAACAGTTATTTGATAGAGAGGCTGAGACTCTAGAAGTTTTGGGTACTCATAATCAAATACCCCGACTTCTAGCACATTTTCAAGAAGATCAGAAGTTTTATTTAGTTCAGGAGTTTGTTGAAGGTCACGATATTAGCCAAGAGCTATTTCCAGGGAAAAAACTTAGCGAACCTTATGCCATTAAACTTTTAAAAGATATTTTAGAGATATTAACCTTTGTTCATCGCAATAATCATATTCACAGAGATATAAAACCATCTAATGTTAGGCGACGAGATTCTGATGGTAAGGTTGTTCTACTAGATTTTGGTGCCGTCAAACAAGTAAGTACCCAAGTTGTTAATACCCAAGGACATACTACTAATACTATCGCTATAGGTACTCGCGGCTATATGCCGAGCGAACAAGCACAAGGAAACCCACACTTCAATAGTGATATCTATGCTGTGGGAATAATTGGTATTCAAGCTTTGACTGGAAATACCCCAGCAGCTTTGGTCACCGATATTCAGACTGGGGAAATTGAATGGAGAAATCATCTACTCTTAGATATTAGTTCTGGATTTGCGGATATCTTAGATAAGATGATTCGCTATGACTACCGTCAACGCTTTGACAGTGCGGAATCTGTTGTGGAAGCCTTAAATGAAATTTCAGGGGTATCTCCCCATAGGACTGTATTAGTTAATCATCAAGCTCACCAAAGTCGGTCATTGGTTAATCATAGTGCCAAAAATATACCAGTGAACACCGATGTTCCTCCGTCAATACCACACAGATCAAACAACAATCAGATATCTGGTGAGACCTCCTCTGCTGCATTCAGTATAAATAAAACTAAGATACTAGTAATTTCAGGAATCGCAACAGTTGTAGCAGCGATCGCGTCGGTTTTTATTTACTTTCAATCCCAGACAACAGCTATAGACTTAGCAGCTAAATACAAGAATGATCAGTTGGGTTTTACTATCAAGTATCCTGCTGATTGGGAACGAGTGGATCTCAACAACCCAATTACTAAAGAGATAGTCATGTTCTCCTCCCCCAAACAGAACCCCAGGGATAAATTTAAGGAAAATGTGGTGGTGAGAGTTGAGGATTTCTCTGGGACTCTAGAAGATTCACAAAAATCTTTCAAGACTGAAATTGAAAACAGTTCTTCTCAAGTCAGTATTATCAGTAGCGATACAACTACTCTTGCTCATAAATCCGCATCTCAAATAGTTTTTATGGGCGAAGATGAAAACATACAGCTAAAAAATTTGCAGATTTGGACTCTCAAAAATGAAAAAGCATATGTGATTACATATACTGCAGAAGTTAATAATTATGAGAATTTTCTAAAAACGGCGCGAACAATTGTAAAGTCTTTTGAAATTAATTAAAGCTATCAAAGATTAAGGTTTTAAGTAAATTATTAATTTCATGTGACTGCCTAGCTAGTACATGAAGGCAGAAGTAAGAGGGCAGATGGCAGAAGGATAAAAAGCTTATTGTTAAAGCTTTTTACAGATTTATAATGGTTGGTTTATTTACGCCGTGCTGTACTAGTAGGATTTGATTATAGATTCTTGCTATAAATTTTTGCAAATAATAAAAAATTCTCAGCCCCGAGCTACAGGCATTTATTTGTGGAATCTTTGCTAAAAGATATACTCATAAAGTCAGTATTGCCCTATAGATTCTGCTCTAGTTCTTCAGAGGCTGTCATCATAGGCTTCAAAATAGCGATTTATAGAAGTATTTGCTCATTTTTATGAGATTATTCAGTTTTTAATTCTAATTTTTAATAGGTTATAACGTAGATTTCTGGATTTCCACCAAGCTCAATTTAATATCAAAGTGAAAAGTTGATGCTATTATCTATACTTTAAATGACTCTTATACTTTATTGATTTATAAAATTGCCTGAAGTGATGGAAATATTTTGAATTTTTTAAAATGGTTATATCAATGTTTTATCAGTGGTTGTATGGATTTAATTGTCTGAGGGAAATGTTTCTGTGTATCTTGTGACTGTTTTGCAGATGTTAACAATATTAATATCAGTCGATTGCAGAAAAAGTAACTCTATATGAAAAAATATGTGAGGATAAGCTTGCTGCATAGACTAGAGGCTATTAGCATTACCATTACGGCTCGAATGGTTGAGGCTGCTTTTCCTAACTCTATAGATTTACCATCCGATTTGCCTTAAATATTTCTACTATTTAGAACGGCTTTGACATTAGGAGAGAGTAATCTTGAAAAAATAGAAAGAATTGCTAGGTTTAATAGTATTCTCATATATTTAATTGGAGAAACCTAAAATATGGATAAATAAAGAATTGAATATTTTTATGTCCTATTTCTCAATGCCTCCGAAAAACTCAAGACCTATTCTCTTGAAGACATATTATTGAGGAGATATCCTTGAGGAGATACCCTCAAGGATATCTCATTGAGGACACATCAGTCCTTTGTTACATAATAGCTAGAGCAACTGACAACAAATATTATCCAATTAAAATGGAGGTGTCTCAACGTATAACTTCACTTTTATAGAAGTATTTACTGAAGATGAAACTATGAGAATTGTTATATTAGCAAAAAGACTTGTTCTAGCTTATATAAATTTTGACCGAGAAATGCCGGTCAACCTTACTTTGAAGTTTCATAGAAGAGTAAAAGTAATCTTATTGTTAGGATTACTTAGTACGATACTGACGTAAATATGTTTAAAATTGATAATTGTGTTGGTTTTTCAGCTCAACTAAGAACCGTATTGATTTTTAATGCTAAGTTTATTCGACCTTAAATTCATATATCCATTACCAATGACCTGGATACAATATTTTTGGTTTGAATAAATATATTAGTAAGAACGTAACTCACCATTTTCTGCCATGGCAACTAAGTATATTGACGTTAGAGAGTACACAGTTAGAGCGCATCAACGCTTGATTCGGACGAGGATATTTCACTTCATTTGTAAGGAGTGTAATTCTCCCACAGAGAGAGAAACCTACGGACCTAGACCTTTGTACTGCGAAAAATGTCGTCCCCCACAACCTCCGAAAAAATCTCGCTTACAGCCCAAAAAACGTAATAAGCCAGTACCTATGGCTTATAAAGGCGAGACCGACGATAAATAGAACAACTAACCTAAAACTATATGCTTCCCCAAGGAAAATTAGAACCACCTCCTCAAGACTTAATACAGCCTTTATTAGGACTAAGAGACCATTATGCTCGTCTTGTAAAGGAATACGAAGTCTTATATGAAAGTGCGCGATCGCAACTTCTGCATGTAGAAGCATTGCTCGCTACATCGTCTGAAAACAATGGTATTAGCAATGGTCATCAGCCTTTAGAGCTAAAAGACATTAGTCATAGACGTTTGGTAGAAGAATCTTTGACTATCACAACACCAACTAATATTAGTCAAACTAATGTTTCTCAAACTAGTATTACCCAAGCTAGTATTACTAAAGCTAGTATTACGGGTGAGCTATCCCCGGATTCATCTGATGCTGAGAATGAGAAGGATCAGACAGGTAAGGAAATCGATGTATCTAATTCTATTGAACTAGACTCATCATCTGTGAATGATGTTAGCGAAAACATCAATACCTCAGTAGCTCCTAGAATATCAATACCGAAAGTTCATAAATCGAACCAACAGGTACCAGATATTCCTATGGTGAACGAATTTCAAAATCTCACTCGGATGCAAGCCATCGAAAAATTGTTGCACGATCATGTGGGAGGAGTATGTCACATAGATTTTATCGTGCGATCGCTATATGGAGATTTAGAACCCAACTTATTTAAGGTGGTCAAGGGTAGGGTACAATCTTCTTTAACTCATGGTAAAGAAAAGAGTTATTGGGCTGCCGTCCCTGAAGAGCCTGGCTGTTATACTTTTGATCTAGATAAGTTACCTTCTAAGAAAGGTAAGGGTAAATCGAAAGGTGGAAAGAAAAATCAGCGTAAACCTTTTGTACTACCAAAAACTAGGCGCATACCAATGCTTCCAATTTTTGATGGTAAGTTTCTGATTGACGCTATTTCTATCTTACTAGAGGAAAATTCAGGTAAGGTGTTCACTGTAGCAGAAATCATATCCGGACTTTATGGAGAACTAGATGAGGAACAGCTTCGAGAGATTAAGAGTGCGGTTCTTAACGAGCTATCAAGAGGTTATCGAATAGGTCGATTTGACCGGGTTCCTGACAAGATAGGCTGTTACACTTGGAATGTGGAAAATATAGTTCATAGTTCATCCAAGGTGTAAGATTGTTATTTTCCTGTTACTACTGCTTAGGAACCCAGGTAAATAATATGCACAAGCTGAATCAATCTCTTCCTCAATTTTTTATTTAATTTTGAATCATTATGGATGTAGACACATCAATACTTAAAATGAAGTGAATCACTTGACGTTGCAATTTCATCTTTCTCAATAGAATATAAAAGAACAGTGATTTGCAGCGTCTCTACATCCTTATACATCTGTCTTCGAATGGATGAAATTAGAGAATTTATTTTTTGGTGTTTCCTTAAGTGGAAAATGAGATATTTATAAGTCTTTAAACAAAATCTGTAACTGAGTATAGGTATCGAGTACAGAGCTTATAATGACGACGATGTAAGTAATTAATTGGCAAGACAAAGATGAATCCAAAAAATAGGTGGTTATAGGAACCACCTAGCATAAATTAAGTTTTGTCCTATTTCCAGAGATGTTATATCTGAAATCCAGATTTATTCTAAGCTAAAACAAAGTCTACATCGCTTGCACCGTCTGTTTCTGATTGACCAGACTGTATTTTATTATCATTCACTTCAACTGCAAAAGGTGTGTCAGATAAAGAGAGATTATAATCTGTTTTATCGCTAGTATATCCAACGCTAGCAATCATTTGACGACCAGCATCAGTATATTTAAATGCCATCATTTGATTTTTTTGCTGCTTGTTATCATAAGCCCAGATAACCATATACTGTCCGCCTTGATAGTCGAATACCTTTGGTGGTCTATTGGGTACATAGCGACCAGCATCACCGAAGCTTGCATCTAGAAAGTTTTGAACTGAACTCTCTTCTACGGTTGCATATGCAACTTCATCTGGAGAAGTAGGTTCAGCATCCTCTTGACTCTCGTCAACAACTTCCTCTTTACCACGGTTACGGAAATAATCTACTGCGGTCTTGGTTCCGATCGCACCTACAGCAGCAACACCCGCACCTACTAGCAAATTACGAAGATTTTTATTCATCGAAGCTCCTCAAAATGAACAACATATCGTGCTAAATGTTATCATTAAGTGCCATATATTATTCATTTATTCATTTTTTTTATAGGTCTATTTTTGTATTATTTATATCTTGAAAATATCTCAAAAAAATGGTGTTCTACTCCAATGGAGTATGCCTTAAGGCTTAACTAATCAAAACTATAGTATGATTTTTTTTGATATATTCAGAAATATATTAAAAATCTATTCAAAACTGATAAATTTCATTTGATTTAATCGTTAATTAGTTTCATAATCAATTAAAGTAGTAATTGCTTAATAAATAAAATTGATAGTTAAAATATTTCAAAAATATTTCAAAAAATATTCAACTTATGTCAGACTCCAAGGGCTTTGTCCTCTAAAGATTTATTGAGATTTGTTAAGGATATGATTTTAAAAGCAAAATTGGTATTCCACTAAATAAAGAATATTTTGCATCGTTTTTTATTATTTATCAGCAAAATATTTCAGGACTTACGCAAAGTTCCCGACATCATCCAGGGATTGGAGGATTGGTGAGGTCTGAAAAACCTAACTTTTGATCACAATTGCGTAAATCCTATATTTATTTAGCTTACCTCTATAGTCATAATCAAGTTAGCTTATACAGATAGAGGTTTAATTTAATAAATACATATTGATGAATCAAAACATAAAAAATACTGATAATCTCAATCATTCTCTGATAGCCATAAACAATGATAATCTACCTATAGGAAAACAAATATGTATACTAAGCTGGCAAATATTATTAGCTTTACCTCTAAGTTTAGTTCTATCTAGGTTAAACCTTGGCGGAATGGCTTGGATATTTGGAGGTATTTTTGCTGGTGTAATTGTTTTACAGATCAGTAGGATTATATATAAAATTTCTCCACCACCAAACCGTGATGCAAGACATATAGGACTAATGTTAGTGGGTCTGAGTATCGGTTTTTCTATGACTCAGAGTAACTTTATTACTGTTGCTACGGGGATACCAGTTTTCGTATTTTTGACGTTTTTTTTATTAGTAAGTGGTAGCATAATTGGCTACTTTTACTCGCGATTTACTCAAACAAATCTGTTAACCTCAATGCTAGCAACGGTACCTGGTGGAGTCGGGGTAATGTCAGCGATCGCGGCGGATTATGATAAGAACGTAACTTTAGTTGCATTAGTTCAAGTTATTCGGGTTACTTCCGTAGTGATACTGATTCCACTTATTGCCAGGATATCCACAGATTATGATGCTATTGAGGCTGTCAATATTGTAGAGTCGAATTTGGGGAGTTTAAGTAACTATTTTACTGCTTCTAATTTAATTTTATCTATTTTGGTAATCTTTTTAAGTATTGCTGCGGTAAATTTAAGTATTTTATTAAAGGTTCCTGCAGCTCACTTTTTTGCAACATTAATGTTGGGTCTATTATTCCACCCATTAATAAATCATTTACCTATGATGGCTGAGATTAAATTTAATTTACCATCTGGAGTAGCTATTTTCGGTCAAATACTTTTAGGAATTACAGTTGGTGAGTATTGGGGTAAGGAAACAACTTTTCAGAAAAAAACCGTTGCTTATGCTTTAATTTCTACATTTATGACCTTACTTGCAGGTGCGATCGCGTCTTTAATGGCTATGAAGTTGACGGATTGGGACTGGTTAACCTGTATGTTGGTAACTGCTCCCGGAGGTGCTGCGGAAATGATTTTGGTTGCTTTAACTTTAAATCATGATGTGGAAGTTGTGACTATCGGTCATTTGGTGAGATTAATTGCAATTAATAGTTCTTTACCAATTTGGGTATATTTATTCCGTCGTCTAGATACTCAAGTTTCTGAATCGGTATAATTAATGATGGGTCATTGGTCATGTAACAATGAATATTAGGAAAGCACAAATAGCAGATATTGAAACACTGTTTGATATTAGAACCAGTGTTATTGAGAATCACCAGTCCCGTGAAGAAATTGCGGAATTAGGTATCACCCCAGAAACTGTTTCTCAAATGTTACAAACTGATTGCTGCGCATGGATCGCTGAAGTTAACAATAAAGCGATGGCTTTTTCTATGGCTAATGCAACAGAGAAAACAATTGTTGGTATATTTGTTCTTCCATCTTTTGAAGGACATGGTATCGGTCGTGCTTTGATGCAAAAAGCTGAGGATTGGTTATTTTCCCAGCAAGATACGGAAGAAATTTGGTTATTAACTGGTAATGAGCCAAAATTAAGAGCTTATGGTTTTTATCTCCATTTAGGATGGACTCCTGTAGGTGTTATTGCTGATGGAGAAATGCAAGGGGAGATGAAATTTATTAAGAAAAGAAAAAGACTACACTTGTAAGATTAGGTCAGGAGGATCAGGCTTTAGTCTATGGGAATTAACTGAAATTCCCTATATTCATATCTTGTACCTCACCATATAAATCATGAAAATTAAAAAATGTATCCAATAAAGCTAAATTATTAAATTGAGTTTATAGCGTTTTCTAATCTAGTGAGGTACATTTTTAAATCTGTTAGTCCTGATATACAAGGCTTGTGTGTATCTCAGTTACCTGAAAAACGCTATATATCGCTAAATTAAGATTTGAAGCTTAATACTGAGTAATTTATTTACAGCAAAAAATCTTGGTGCAAGAAGTAAGTATATTTGTTGTATTCTTTTTCCAAGTTAACAGAACCTTTTTGCGATGCTCGAATCGCTATACATTCTACATATTATAGCGATTTCTCCATATTTAGAATTATTAACGATATTACTAATATGTAATTACTTAAGTGGTATAGTAATTAAAACATACAGTGCATTTACCAATATTGTTTATCACACGAAGAAAAGCGTATCAAATAGAGAATGGGTGTAGCAAGTTTGATGTTTGATGCTAGTGATGATGCCGCTTCTAATGTATAACATCATGTCTAAAAAGAGACATGAAATTTCTGTATTGATAAAAGTTTATTGAGTATCCCTAGTTTATAAAAGTCTCTAGTAACTTCTAATGATTGAGATAAAGCCTAATATTCAGCATGAGTCAAATTGCCCATACTGTCAGATGTCTCTTAGCCCTAAGGAAATGATATGGCAGGGCATACATATTTGCATGAAAGCTGAATGCCTCCGCTGCGAGAAAGTAGTTATTGAAGATTTAAAGATAGGACATGCTACTAATTCAGCTTACCAGATTGATTTGAAAGCAGGAACTGTTTTTTTCAATGGTGACAAATCAAAATTGTTTTTTAAATGGTTGGGACAACCACTAGTTCACTCTCTTAAAAATCCTCAAGATAAAGAAATTAAAATCAGTAAAGAAGTTTTTAAAAAATGTCAGCGTGTTGTAATACTAAATTGTATTGATTATCTTTATGGACACTCACTTTTGAAGCTATTGAATGCTCAGAGACATCTGGAAAATTATCCCAATGATGATTTAGTCGTTATTATTCCTACATTCTTGAGATGGATGGTTCCGAAGGGAGTTGCAGAAATTTGGACAGTAGATATACCCTTGAAAAAAAGTCAATATTTTTACACCTCATTTAATCAGTTTGTCTGTAAAGAATTAGAGCGTTTCGATGAAGTTTATGTTAGTAAAGCCTACTCCCATCCCAGTCAGTTTGATATTACCGAGTTTACAGGAATATCTAAACACAATTTTGAGCAGCAAAATTTTAGAATAACCTTTATTTGGCGTGAAGACCGTCTGTGGAGTTATCATTTTTTATTTCGATTTTTTAGGAAGTTTAGAATTTTAGAAATTCTGATGCTATTGCAAAATTGGAAGATACGCAGGTTATTTAAAAGAATGCAGACTCAGTTACCATCAGCAAAATTTACAATTACAGGGTTAGGTCAAAAAACAAATTTTCCTGAATGGATTGAGGATTTCAGAGTATATAAATTCGATAAAAATACAGAAATAGAGATGTGCAAAGTCTATTCTAACAGTCGGCTAGTAATTGGCATACATGGTTCTAATATGCTACTACCTTCTGCTCATGCTGGAATGACAATTGATATCATGCCAGAAAATAGATGGGGTAACTTTGCTCAAGATATTCTCTATCACGAGAAAGATCCTAGATTAGCAGCATTTAAATATAGATATTTACCCTTCAATACAAGTATTAATCAGTTAGAAAAAATAGCTTCATCTATGCTTTTAAAATACTCAGAATTTATTTCAAATATGTTTGAAGATAGGTAATAAATCAGTTATTAATATATAGGTTATTACAGTTATTAATTATATAAGTATACTCAACTAATGTAGTTTCAGCTAATTTATCGGACGAGAGTATATTAATCTCAGGTAAGTCATAAGTAAGAGAGTCTAATGAATACATCTTCTAATAAACTTAGATACCGATTACCCTATTTTAAAAGAAAGTGGTATTTTCTTTACTTAAAGAGGCTAAAACCATTATTAATCTCCCAAAATCAAAGTAGTGATATACCCATAGATGTTGTCATACCAGTAATAAAACGCGATCTAGTGATATTACCTCTTGTAATTGATTCAATAAGAAAGTATATTGCACATCCTGTTAAAGAAATTTTTTTAGTTGCTTCTAATGATAGTGATATCAAAAATATTTGTAATCTTAAGAAGTGCAGATACATTAATGAAAATAGCGTTTTACCAATTATAAAAAGAGATATAGATTATGTAGTTCGAGGTATGGATCGTTCTGGTTGGATTTTTCAACAACTTCTCAAACTTGGTATGGATCGTATGTGCAATCAAGAACATTATCTTGTCGTAGATGCCGATACTATCTTTATAAGACATCAAGTATTTAAAAATAAAGATAAAACTATATTTAATTGTTCTGATGAATATCATATGCCATATTTTGAGACATTTAATAATTTACTAGGTTATTATCCTAAATTTCCTCTATCCTTTGTTAGTCACCATATTTTATTTGAGAAAAAAAAGTTAGACAGTTTAAAAAGAAAAATTGAGAAGATATCGAATAATAATTGGTATTCTACAATAATTTATAATCTCGATAACTTAAATATCTCTAGTTTCTCTGAATTTGAGACATATGGTAATTTTGTGATAGATAATTATAAATTTACATTCGATTTAGAGTATTGGTTTAATCTTAGTTTGACAAGAAACATGATTGATGACTTAGATTCCTTATCTGTTAAATATTCTCAGTTTTATAAAACAGTATCTTTACATCATCATAATACTGTACAGATGTAAAAAATAGAAATTCCCACCTTGTGGATCGCTCACATCTTGCACCTTACAAGTAATTGACTAGAGAATGAATTTAATAGTGAAAAATATTACTAGCTGAACTAAATAGGTTTATAAGTCGGACATCATATAATCTATCTACTTGATGAATTGTTCTCCCCAAGCATCCACATTGATTTATTTTGCCTTGAAGTAATCACATTCAAAGATAACCTTATATATTCTCTAATGGCAAGGGGTGCCTTAACTCCTGGGTATCTCACCTTACAGCAGTTAAGCTAAGTTTACTTCGATACCTGCTTGTTTCGTGTTGAATCGACTTTTGACCGGGAAATATTCAGTCATCCCCAACACAAATCTAGCGCGGAAAGCAATGTGTCAATGATTAACCAATGTCAAGATTAAAGAGGATATAAATGGTTGCCAATATTCAAGAATTTGATACCCGATATTGGGTAAGAGTGCGCTCATCTTTGAAATCTGATAAATCAACATTTCTTGTTTGGACTGGAACAATGTACGCTTTCTTACCAGGAAATAAGCGTAAGTTACTTTTCAATATGATAGGTATGAACGTTAGTAGATGTATTCCCTCATCATCGGGTGGTTGGGATTTCACGTCTAAAGAGTTGAATTATTATCTTCACCCAGTTACTGGTGAAATTTTACGGACATGGTATAACCCCTGGACTCAGGAAGTAGTTCCGGTGATGCATGTTGCAAATACTCCGGTGCAATCTTACTTCCAAGGTAAATTCCCTGCTCAAATTGAAGCTAACAATGGTGCAACTTTTAAATTTGATATTTTTCCCACTTATCCTAATCCTTTAGCTGAAGATCCAAAGTTTGCTGAATACAGCCCCCAGCCGAATTATCAAGCTGCGGAACTATTTAAACTAACAGTTTCTATGAAAGATTTACTAGATACTTCTCTTCATAGCATACCTCGTGTACAGTTAAATTGGGACAGAATAGGTCAATGGTTACCTTGGATGAAAATGGGAAATCGTCCTGGTTATTTAATTTACAGTGCTTGCGGTAGCAAAATAGATAATTTTACTCAGCTACCATTATTACTTCAAAACGAAATTAACAATCGTCTTCCTTCATATAAAGAAGCACCAAGTTCCTATCTAAAAGTTAAAGATATGAATGCTTGGCTTTACTTCAAGCAGCATTTCAATGCTTATTTAGCTGGAGAGATATTCCCACTTCCGGAAGTGTATGAGAATTATTCATTATCAGAAAGAATACCAGCTTAGATTTTGGTCTAGAGATTAATTGACATACTCACCGCCCTAAAAGGGACGGTGATTCTGGAGTTAAACAGCAACTGGAAGTATTATCCCTTCTCTTACGTCGCCTAGCCCAAGAGAAGATGCCCCTTCTCTTTGAATATTAACTGAAGCATTCCAGTCCCTTGGTATACCTTTCATTTGGCAGCTTGGACAATCCCAAAATCTATCCTTCAGACTCAATTGTTTATTGACATAACTACAGTGAGAACAGGTTTTAGAACTCGGATAGTAGCGATCTACAAAGTGAACTACTTTTCCTTTGGCAACTGAAACACTTTCAAGAATCTCTAGAAAAGTTTTCATACTCAAATCGCTAACTTTCTTACCCCATAAACGCTTCATCCCATCTAAGTTCAAGTCTTCAAATATTAGTACATCGTATCTGTTAGTTAAATCATCAGCCAACTTCCAGAACCAATCACGACGCTTATTAGAAATATCTTCATAAACTCGATTCAGATGATATGCCGCTTTATACCAATTATTTGAACCTTTCTTTTTCCTAGACAAATTACGACTAGCTGCTTTTAATCTATTTCTAGATTGTTTGAAAAACAAGGGAGACTCAATTGATGTTCCGTCACTTACTGTTAAAAATGTCTTTAACCCGTAGTCGAAGCCTGCTATTTTACTAGTCACTACTCCGAAGGATTCACGGTTTTCATAATCAGTCACAACCAAGATGAATAACTCGCCTAAGTTGTTTCTTTTTACAGTTAATGTTTTAACTTTCCCTTGTATTTCTCTGCTTTTTGAAAACTTACAAACTCGATTGCCAATGCGTATTTTATTGCCCGACAAGAACTTATATCCAGCTTGCTTTAGGGTGAAAGACTTATACTTTCTAGTCTTCTTAAAGCTAGGTGGTCGAGTCCCTTTTTTATGCTGTTTGAAAAAAAGCTTGTATGCCTTATCTATTCGCTGGCAGATATCCTGGCAAGCTTGACTACCCACTTGCTGCCAATATTTTATCCGCCCCCTAAGCTTGGCAATATGCTTCATCAATTTGTACACATTCAGATGCTTGCCAAACATTTTGTAGTATCGCTTATGCAAAGCAATACAATGATTATAAATACTTCCACTCGCGTTTATTTGCCAATGGATATATCTACTTCGTTTGGATTGATACAACTTGAATTTGTACGTTTTCATTAGCTAATTGTATCATGAATACTACATTTAAAGCCGTCCTGCAAGGATGGGGCTTTAGACCCAACTATTTCGGTAATATTCAATTTTTCTCCATTACGATTCTCCATTACGATAAAGTTGCATTATAAAGTGCATCTATATTCAAGGAGAATAGTTACCGTGAAAGCAGTTTTAATGAATGCCTCCGGTAGTTCAGAAGTTTTACAAATTCAGGAAGTACCAACTCCATCTCCCAGTCCAACAGAAATTCTAGTAAGATTGGTTGCGGCAGGTGTCAATCCTATAGACACAAAACTTAGGAGAAGGGGGACTTTTTACCCCGAAAAAATGCCAGCTATCTTAGGTTGTGATGGTGCTGGAGTTGTAGAAGCTGTAGGAGCAGGTGTTAAAAAATTTCGTACAGGTGATGAAGTATATTTCTGCAATGGTGGTTTAGGAGAACACCAAGGTAACTATGCTGAGTATACAACTGTAGATGAAAAATTTGCGGTTCTCAAACCAGCAGCAGTTTCATTTATTGAAGCTGCTGCTGCACCTTTAGTATTAATTACTGCTTGGGAAGCATTATATGAACGTGGACGTTTGCAACCTGGAGAAAAAGTATTAATTCATGCCGGTGCTGGTGGTGTTGGTCATGTTGCAATTCAGCTAGCAAAGCTCAAAGGTACTGATGTCTGCACGACTGTTAGTTCTCCTAAAAAAGCTGATTTTGTTAGGAGCTTGGGTGTGGATTATACAATTAATTATCAGCAAAAAAACTTTGTTGGGGCAGTTTTGGAGTGGACTAACAATGAAGGGGTAGATTTAGCATTTGATACTGTGGGAGGAAAAGTTTTACAAGATACTTTTCCCGCAGTCAGAGTATATGGTGATATCGTAACCATATTAGAACCTACAAAAGATACAGTTTGGAAGGTCGCAAGGTCGCGTAATTTACGCATTGGTCTAGAATTAATGCTGACTCCGGCTTTGCAAAATATAGTAGAAGCAAAACAGCATCACGCAGATATTTTAAAACAGTGTGCCGAATGGATGCATGCAGACAAGCTAAAAATTCATGTACAACATCAGTTTCCTTTGGCTGAAGCAAAATTAGCTCATCAGTTATTAGAAAGCGGTTCCATGACAGGTAAAATTGTTCTGGTTATGGGTAATTAGTAATTGGGTAATGGGTTGGGAGTAATGGGTGATAGGTAAGAAAAGAGTGTTTTTCAATTTATCAATAAATCGATCAATAATATTTAGCGTAATAATTTTACTGCTTACGCCCATATTTTTACTTGTATTTTTATTTTCTCAACCAGCTAGAAGCGAGTCTATTAATTTAACACCTTTAACCCTGGAATTATTACAAGAAAGAATTAGTAATCCTATTGTCCGCGATGGTAACTTCACAGTAGATTTACGCCATATGCAGATAGATTTGCAACAAGAAAATAGTTTATTCAATAGTCAATTCTATCGGTTATTAAGAAAGGAATTACAGAAAACTGGTTCTCAACCTTTAGCTTTAGACCTAAGCAATTCTTTAATTTTAGGAGATTTTTTAGGAAATGAATTAGGTCTAAGAACTCCTTTATATTCTCAAGCGATCGCTCCTATTTTTACTTTACCAGAACAAAAACAATTGGAGGATTTGCGCTCAGTTTGCTTACGTTCTTTGATATCGGAATTGCCTCTATCTCAGGATTGTAGTTCTCTAATCATATCCAAACCAACAGTTCCAGGAGAAATTAATGTTTTTCGTGGTTCTCTAATTTTAATTGAAACTCACTTTGTGGGTAAAGTTGATTTCAGCAATAGTTTTTTTCTACAGTATTTAGATTTAAAAGGTTCTATTTTTGAGAAAGAATCTCATTGGAATGAAGCTAGATTTTCTCGTAATGTACAATTTTCGGAAGTAGATTTTCAAGAAATAACTAATTTTAAAGGTAGTATTTTTTTTAATAAAGTCAGATTTAGAAAATCCTTATTTAAAAAGCTTGCTAATTTTCAAGATGTAAATTTTATTAGTACCTCAGATTTTTCCCAAGCTACTTTTCAAGATACAGTAGATTTTCGACACGGACAGTGGTGGAGTAATGGAAATTTTTCTAAAGTTAGATTTTTTCAAACGGTAATTTTTACTAAGGCAAATTTTGATGAATTTTTATTTTTCACTGAAGCAATTTTTGAAAAGTTAGTTACTTTTCGGGAAGCTGAGTTTCATCAATCCGTGAACTTAAGGAATGCAAGTATTCTTAATCAAGCAGATTTTAGCGATGCAGAATTTAATCAGAGTGCATATTTATATGTACCTGGTCTTAGTTTTAATTCCAATCTTGCCAAAATATTAGGTAATCCTGGAGAAATTGGTAACAGGTTATTTGTACCTAATTTGCAGGGAAATACAAATGTACTGCGTAACTTAGTACAAAATTTTCGTCAGTTGCAGCAAATTGCTGATGCAAATCAATTAGATTATACAAAGGAGAAGTTGCTTTTAAAGCGAGATTATCAACGTCTGTTTAGTCAAAATATTAATAAAATTTCTCTAAAGAGTTTTATTCGTCTTGGTTTCTCTGAAACTCAAGCTAAATCTATTATCCGCTATCGTCATCAAAATAAATTTAAGAATAAACGAGAATTACTAAAGATTATTGATATTGATTATCTAACTTATCTGCATGTTTCTCCCCAAATAACAGTGAGTGAGAATTTATCTACTTTCAAATGGTTAATTTTACTGCTTCACTGGATGGGATTAATTTTATTGTTAATTTTAACTGGTTTCGGTACAAATTTTTGGTTGGTTATTGGAGTAGGAATGTTAGCTACAACTTACTTTGGTTTTATCTTTTGGATATGCGATGCTTTATCTTTAAGACTTTACACGAGTAATAAATCTCAAGAAAATAAATCTCAAGAGAACTACTGCCGGTTTAAAATTCAGATTATTCTTAAGAAATATGAAACTATCTCTATGATAATTAGTTTCATTTTATTAAACACTATCAGTTTAACGGCAATATTTCGCAATTCAGATAATCCTTGCTTAACTCTTGCTTGCTTATTTATAATTCTTGTTCCCGTACCAGTTGTTCTTCTCTACAAATTGTACATCCAAGGACATTTTGAAATTTTAAGAGAAGTATCATACTTTACAGAAGATGGTAGTATGCGTCAGCTAAGGCTATTAATTGGCAGTTTACCAATAATACCAAGATATCCGATGTTCCGGGAAAGATTTATGCCATTGCTATGGGAACGACGCTGGAATTGGCTCAATTATTATGACTTTAGTCTCAGTAATCTTTTAAAAATCGGATTTAATGATGTCCGTCTTCGAGATAAAAATTTACCAGGTGTAATCTCTATACTTGCATGGTATCAATGGAGCCTGGGTATTCTTTATATTACCTTACTTTTATGGACTCTTTCTCGTACTATCCCTGGGTTAAATTTACTTATCTATTTAAAGTAAATTCTATAAAATTTGGATTTTAGACTACCAATCAATGAAACCAAGAGATTTTTTGACAAATTCTCAAACCCTTGAAATATAAAGGTGGGTTATAAAATCTGCAAGTTAGAAGTTTCTTTTTTTACAAAAAACTATAATATGGGAAAAAAGAATGATGTATTAAAAGATTAGCAATGAAATCTATTTAGGGCTTGCTGAATAAATACAAAAACGTTATGCAGTGTACATTTGAGACTAAAGGAATATATTCATGTGCAAGAAAAGACTCTAAAATACTTCAAAACCCTTGCATTACGGTAAGTAGCACCAAAGCTTACTGCTAGTATATATG